>JBGTDM010000022.1:0-26836 GCA_041748315.1 Pirellulaceae bacterium | reverse complement strand
CAAGACCGTCGCTGTCCTCAGGCCGACACATCCTCAGGCCGACACTTTGACCTGAACGCACCGTTGCCCACAACACTGACATTTGCCCAACAATCGAGCGATCGCCAACGCAAAAGTCATCGTTGTGAGAAATGCGGGTTAAGCCTGGGACACCTACAAGTGGCCTCGCGAAAAAAGCCGGCGCACACTGATGTAATCGATTAAACCACATCGCCAGACGCACTGGATGATCAACGGTATCCAACCGCTAGCTCAGCAAACAAATTTTTCGCAACCGTTACAGATTAACATTTGCGGTTTATGTGGATCGGTAAATCGTAATGTTTGAGTTTAGAAAGATGATTGACTTGTACCAAGTTTGACGAATTTTCTCAATATGCGGGATTGTCCACCGGCGCGGGGGGAATTGCCCAACCGTCCTTCCTACTTGTGCCGGCCGTTGATCAATCCATTTTTGAAGGGAAAATCATGAAGTCGATTGCTGGATGGCGATCGTGGAATCGCCCGATTCTGAACCTGCCCAGATGGCGGGCGTTGAGCCTGGTATTGTTACTCGCGTTTATCTTGGCGATCGAAGCTCGCGCCCAGAACCCACCGGTTAGCGGTGCGCCGCGGCTCCAAACGCTGGTACCGTCGATCGATGCGCGCCCGGCCCCCAGTCCTTTAGAACAGCGCCATTTGACCCGCCGAGATGACGGGGATACAGGCTCGATCGCCGAGTTGATTCGAAGTAATAGGGGTGCCGACGGTCTAATGGAAGTCATCGTCGGCCGATCGCGGTTGATCACTCTTCAGGAGCCGCTGGCCACCATATCGGGGGCGGAAATTCCCGTCGTCGCCGTCAGCGATCCGACCGTTTTGGAATTCGACATCCTCCCATCGGCTCAGATGATCCGCATCCTGGGTCGGCGAGTGGGGATGACCGATTTGTCGGTGATCACCGCTTCGGGCAATTCGTATAATTTTGAAGTCCATGTTGTCTATGATTTGAACCTGCTCCGCGCCTATCTGAAACAATTATTCCCCACCGCCAAATTGAATCTCACCCAGATGTATGAGCATGTGGTGGTTGAGGGTGAAGCGATGAGTGTCGATCAGACGGCGCAGATCATCCAGACGATTGAGGCCTATTTGAGTTCAGCCCAGGTCAGTACGACGGTGGGTGGCGGAGCTGGTCCGGCCGGCTCGATGGACCCCCGAGTCCGATCTCCTCGGACCAGTCCGGGCGGGGTGCCGACTGAATCCCCTGATGAAGTCGATCAGGAGATCGACCCCGAAACCGGCGCGATAGTGCCGGTGGGAACCGAGTTCCGGCCGAGTGCAACCGCCACGGCAGCAGCGCCCTCGGTCATCAATCTGTTGCGAGTTCCCGGTGTCCAGCAAGTGATGTTGAAAGTCAAAATCGCTGAGATCAACCGGACGGCGTTGCGTGAAATGGGGACCAATCTTCTGTATCGCGACAGCAGCGGGCGCACCTTCGGCACCAGCACCGGATCGGGCGTCCCGATCGCCGGTGATGACGGCGGGTTGCTGGGCCTCCTGCTCGGGGGCTCGAGCACTTCGTTCGCTATTTTCCCCAACACCTCCTTGTCGGCCACGTTCGATGCTTTGCGTTCCAACCAGGTGGTCAACATCCTGGCCGAGCCGAATTTGATGGCCCTGCACGGACAGCAAGCGAGTTTTCTGGCGGGGGGCGAGTTCCCCGTGCCGGTACCGCAGAACGTCGGTGGAGGTGGCTCAACGTTCACCGTCGAATTCAAAGAGTTCGGAGTGCTGTTGAACTTCGTGCCGTATATTATGGAAGATGGCGCGATCCGCCTGCACGTCGCTCCAGAAGTGAGCACGATCGATCAGACGATCGGCGTCGTTTCCGCCGGCGTGTCGATTCCCGGTGTGAATACCCGCCGCGCCAATACGACCGTCGAGCTACGGCAGGGACAGACGTTAGCGCTAGCCGGGTTGATCCAAGTCGAATTGGATGCGGCAACCGCCCGTGTCCCCGGACTGGGCGACCTCCCCTACATCGGTGCTCTCTTTGCCAACAACACCCACCGCCGTGTGGAAAAGGAACTGATTATCCTCGTTTCGCCCTATCTGGTCAGTCCGCTGGAAGCGGAACAAGTTGGGCCGCTGCCGGGCGCCTGCGTGCAAGACCCGGACGACTATGAGTTCTATCTGCTCAACCGGATCGAGAGCCGGCATTCGGGAGTCCAATACCGTGCCACCAACGGCTGGGACGATCCGCTGAACATCCGGCGGTTCAAGATGGGGCACTCGCCGTGTCCCGATCATCATGTTCCCGCGTCCAAACTGTACGGGCCTTACGGGTTCTCTCGCTAGTTGGACAACCGAGAGAGACCGATCGGCGTCCAGGTGACGAAATCGACCAAGATCATCAATACCAAATCAACCCAGTCAACATTCCAGAACCTAAGCCTACCACGAAATCGAGGTTGAGCCATGATAGGCCAGATAACAATTCGACGAACGACCGCGACTCTTGGGCCGCTGCTGTTGCTGTTGGTCGCCAGCAGTACCGCTATCGGCCAAACCGATTCTTGGAGCGCCTCTCCAAACGGCACGACGGTGATCGAGGTTGCAAGCCCCACCCGTTTGACCGAGTCCGCGCCCGAGCCATTCTCGACGACTTTGTCGGGTCAATTCGATCCAAATGTAGGTTGTCAAGCTGCTCATTGCCTCGGCTCGGGTAGGGTGTTACACCGCAGTCATCGAGGTGGTCTCCTCCCAGGCGGGTACGACAGCGGGTGCCATTGCCGGCATGGCTTGCGTGGCCCAACGCCGTTTCACAACCTGTGGCTGCACGATCAAGATTATTTCCAATCATGGCCCGAGCCCGCTTATTCTGGGGCATACGTGGACAACATTTTGGAAGCTCAAGTCGCGGCGGGCCGACTGGCTCAACTTGTGTTTCGCCATTCTCATTTCGATCACGATGATGAGGGCGATGTTCAGCTATCTACCTTCGGATGGCGGCATGTCAATGAACTGAAACGACTTTGGCTGGCAACCCCAGGTCCGATCCGGGTCCAACCGACCGGAATGGCCGAATTGGATCTAGCCCGGTTGCACGTCGCGCACCGCGCCTTAGCGGAAGCCGGACTGCCGATCGACTTGATAGAACTGGCGTTGACCGAGCTGGATACGGCCGGTCTGGGGGGCGTGGAAGCGACACAGATTTACTGGCAGCGAATCATCGGCCGGCCCGCCGCACCGATCACAGGTTCAGCGACCGGTGGTAGGGTGACCGGCGGACTCCGGGGAGGTGACGGCAGCGGGCTCGGCACGAGCGGCGGAGGTGGGATGGCACCCCGTTAGAATCAACCCATCCAACAAAATCGTTTAGCACCAATCCGAATCACCATCCGTAAATAAACTGTCGTTTGCCGAATATTGGCACCCATCATAGTTGCAAAGGATCAAGAGCATGCGCGACAACCAATTCCATCGTTTCTCCGCGATGCTATCGGCACCATTCTCACCGGTTCGACTTAAAATATTCTTACTGCCATCGTTGCTGGCGGCCGGAGTGGCGGTGTCGACACTAACCGGTTGCTCCCTGTCTACAACCCAAATGTATTCGGAATCCAAGGGGGAAAACGGTTGGAGTCTAACGGGGTCCGGCAATGCCTGGGTGATGAGCGACCAGCCGCTAAGCGACCGGGAATTTAACCGTGCGGAATCCACTGCACCAGAGATCGAACACGGCCGGGAGCGGCAAACGATCTTCAACGACCGCTTGCCGTCCCTGTTGGCCAATCTGAGGGGAACCGACCGGCCGAATCAGAATCAGGAGGGTGCCAGTCTCGTGTTGTCGGACATTCAACATGACGGCTCGACCGATTCCGATTCCCGCGGAAACAAGGTTCAACTCGTGTCGGCTACCAGCACCTACGTTTCATCGTCCCGTTTCAATACATCGGAATTGGCAAACGAAGTTCCAACTCGGACTCGGGGATTGAATTCCACCTCCGCCCTCCGGTCTTTGTGGCGTTATCCGCAGCAAAGCCGACCAGAACCGGATTGGAATCAAGTGTTGTTGAGGGCGAGGCAACTCGAGCGGTCGGAACAATGGACCGAGGCGATCGCCGCCTACCAACAGGTTCGGAACAAAGCGGATGACCGGATGTCGGTCATCGCCGCCCATCGGTTAGCGGTTTTGTTCAGTCGACGAAATCAGCCCGAACGGGCTTTATCTGAATTTAAGTTCGCCGTCGCACATGACCGGCACAACGCTGACTTGCTGTGCGACTACGGATACCACTATCAACTGAACGGGGACCTCGGCGCTGCGGCATACTTTTATCGCCATGCACTCGACGTCAATGGTGGCCACGAGCGGTCTCACAACCATTTGGGCGTGCTGTCGGCTATGTCCGATCACATCGACGGCGCCATGCAACATTTCATGGCAGCCGGTTTATCCCCCGATCAAGCCCGCCATAATCTGGGCCTGATCGTGAAAAAATAGCTGAGTGAAGGAATGCGAAGCTTCTGTTGACAGCGTAGATGTCTGCATCACTCCCAACGTTTCAACGGTTGGTTTGTACCCGTTTTTGCAGTTCGGATGCGTTTTCGCCGATATTTGAAATTTGCCGGACTCTAAAACGTATTGTACAATTCACCAGATATTGGTATTGAGCTTTCTATAATCAGACCGGCGAAGGACAATTGCTCCTGACCAGTTAACCTACACTTGGGCAAATAATGCACACATCTCGACAGGAAAAACGAAATTCGCCCGGCGACTGGTCCCAGGTTATGCGAGTCGCTTGGACGCTGTTGCGGCGGCATTGGTCGCGCCGCCCCATTTTACTGCACTTGGCCATTTGGTTGACGGTTGGCGTGGTGATGGGGATTCTATTGATCCCGGAGTTCAACATGGCGAGCCTGATCGGTTTTGCCATTGCCGGGCTGATTATCGGGGGAATCCTCGGCGTGGCATTCTATCCAGTGACCGAGAGCCACCAATTGACGTTTGTCGGTGCGATCACCGGCCTATGCCTGATCCCCCTTATGTATGGGTTCGTTCCGTCGTCATCCCAGGACATTTTTCCCGCGCTCTGCCTACTATTGGGTGCCATGATCGGGGGAAGTGGGCTGCTCTGGTTGACACCGATACGATATCTCACTCAAAGTTGGGCCAACCAGTAACCTTGATATCCGGAACGAATTGCCATCGGCAATTAGCAGATTCCGAACTCATTCAACCAGTTGTACAACGTCATTCGGCTGACGCCGAGTTCCCGCGCTGCCCGACTGCGATTGAAACCGTTTTTCTGTAATGCCCCTACCAGCTGTGCGGCCTTGATGCATGAAGTACCCTCGCCGACCGCCCGGCTACCACGACGGTTGTCTTGATAGTGGGAACCATGCTTATCTGACAGCGCGATCGGCGAACGAGTGGCTGCCGCTTGGCGGAGGAAATGGGCGATCGTCGGCGGTAAACTATCAGCGCGAATGCCGTCGCCCTCGCAGTCGATGGCAGCGTACTCGATTGCGTTGCGCAATTCTCGCAAGTTTCCCGGCCATGGATACCTGGCCAGGCGTTCGACCAGCCCCGGTTCCAACGACAACCGGGGAACGTTTAAATTCCGGGCCACTACTTCGACAAACATTCGACAAAACTCACCGAACTCAGCGAGACGTCGACGCAAAGGGAGAATCTCGATCGCGAAGACGTTGATCCGGTAATAGAGATCGGAGCGAAATTGGCCTGCGGTGACGAGTTGTTCCAAGTCCTGATTACTGGCGGTAAGGATCCTGCCTTGAAAGAGGCGTGGCGCATTTGCTCCCAGGGGGTGGAATTCCCGCTTCTCCACAGCCCGCAACAATTTGGCTTGAACGGCCTGCGGCAAACAATCGATTTCGTCCAGGAACACGGTCCCCTCGCCAGCTGTTTCCAAGAACCCGATGTGGGATTGTTCGGCGCCGGTAAAGGAACCTTTGACATGTCCAAACAAGAGACTCTCCGCTAACTCTGTTGACAGATTAGCGCAATTGACCACGACAAACGGATGACCGGATCGAGGCGATTGCCGATGAATCTGTTCGGCCCAATACGTCTTGCCAACTCCGGTCTCTCCCGTAATGAGCACCGGTGTGTCCACCCGCGCGACTTTCGACAATTTTTGCCGCAGTGCGGATGGGTTCGAGAGTTGAGTTGTTTCGACTCTTTCCAGTTTCGCCAAAATGTGCCGAATCTCCAAACGACTCGTTTCCATCAGGTAACGTAGGCGGCGCAAATTAAGCGGGCGTTCCATTATTTCGTACAAGCCTGCCTGGAATAAACGGCTCTGCTGATCGATAGAGGACGCGCCACCGGTGCCCGCGTCGCCAATCAAGATGCAACGCACAACGCCGCGAGCGATCTGTTCCCGCCACCGCTGCAGCACAACTTCCATCCGCGAACAGGCATCGGCATCCTCCAGATTCATATCGATGAAAACCAATGCCCCGGTCGACAACTGGTTGACATCGAGAGTTTCGAGGGAGGTCGGTTCGGGTTGGCAGCCAGGTACTGCGATTGCCAACGAGGCGATCACTTCGTTCAGTACGGGATCAAAGGTACAGGCGTGTACGGTCAAGTCAGGCAAGTTCTTTACCCCAACGTACTGGCACGCCAACAAATGGTGGAAAACGGTGCGGCACTCCATCACCAGCAAAAACCGCCGAAATCAGTGCTATGCGACAGGTCGCAATCACCACCTTGTTGCCGTTTTGTTTTGGACGGAAATTTTTCAAGGGCACGCGTTTACGTCAGCTTAGCTCTCAACACACGCGCCGTGTTGGAGTCAGCTTAGTTGCTTGCCAGAAGGAAATAAAGACGCCTATTAGCAAATTGTGCCAGATTTTTTTTTACACAACGAAACAATCGGAAATTCCGCTAAAAATGCCGGAAATTAAGGGAAATCGAAATGTCAGGATGCTGCATCGACCCTGTCGGCGTGCCCAGGCGAGACACCTACCACCCAGGCGACTTAAGTATAAGGCGATCGTACAGCCCACGTCAGGATGCCTGGATGGCCGGGTGCGTTGATTGAATGCCAGGATGGAATTTGGCAAAAAAGCTGCGACGAAGTCATTGAAACGCGAGGCGAGAAATTTAATGGGTCAAGTTTTGCCCTCACTAACTCGACAGCGCCACTTTGTCGTTTTTTATCCGCCAATTGGCGTGTTTGCCGTGATTGTGAGCGGCAAGGCGCTAGCCGCCGACTGACGTGGCAAAACCCGCGGCTAGCACCTTGGGGCTCACATAAAGTGGCGCTGTCCAGCTAAAGATCATAAGATGAAGCGACTGAGATCGGCGTCCTCGGAAACGGCTTTGAGACGTTCCTTGACGTAGGCCGAGTTAACAGAGACGTGCCCCATTTTCATGTCGGGGGCCTCGAAGCTCAGTTCTTCCAGCAGGTGTTCCAGCATTGTATAGAGCCGTCTGGCACCGATGTTCTGGGTCGTTTGATTGACGCTGAAAGCAAAGGTTGCAAGTTCTTCGATTCCGTCGGGCGTAAATTCAACATCAACGCCCTCGGTTTTCAGCAGCGCAGAATATTGTCGAGTCAATGCGTTTTCTGGCTCGGTCAGTATGCGGATAAAATCATCTTTCGTGAGGTCATCCAACTCGACTCGGATTGGAAAACGTCCTTGTAGTTCTGGCATGAGATCGCTGGGTTGATTTTTGTGAAAAGCTCCGGCGGCCACAAACAGGACATGATCGGTCCGAACGTAGCCATATTTCGTCTGCACGGTGGTCCCTTCGACGATGGGTAACAGGTCGCGTTGGACCCCTTGTCGCGAGACATCTGCGGATCGGGAATCGCTGGCAACGACCTTATCAATTTCATCCAGAAAAATGATTCCGACATTCTCAACCAGATCAATGGCGCGAGAATTGATCTTATCGGGATCAAGCAAGCTTTCGCATTCCTGATCGAAGATTATTTTTCGGGCGTCGGCGACAGAAACCTCGCGGCGGACCGTTGATTTTGGCATGATTTTTTCCAACATTCCCTGGAAATCGAAATCCATATGTTCGGTCCCCATACCGCCAACCATGACCGGACTGGCTTTTTGTTCGACTGCAATTTCGACCATACTACTTTCGAGTTGTTCCGAATCGAGTCGCTGTTTCATCTTTGAGCGGGTACGGGCGTACGATTGTTCCGCGTTCGCAGCTTCCTGTTCGGCGTTTTCACTTTGCAGTGAATACTTTGGTTTTGGGGGTTCGGGGCACAATAAATCGAGCAGACGCTGGTCGGTTCGGGAGCGAGCCTCGCCTTCGATTTTTTTGCGTTCACGCTCGCGCACCAACGATATCGAATTTTCAACCAGTTCCCGAACCATGCTCTCGACATCACGACCATAGTAGCCAACTTCGGTGTACTTCGTTGCCTCGACTTTCACAAACGGAGCACCGGTCAACTTTGCCAATCGCCGTGCGATCTCGGTTTTGCCAACGCCAGTCGAACCGATCATCAAAATATTTTTCGGGGCCACCTCAACGCGCATGCTTTCGGGGAGTTGTTGTCGCCGCCAACGGTTTCGGATCGCAATGGCAATCGCACGTTTCGCGGCATGTTGACCGATAATGTATCGATCGAGTTCCGCAACAAGTTGTCGAGGCGTCGCATCGGTCGTCAAGTTGTGCTGCTGGTCAATGGGTTCCATGATCGTGTTTCCGGTCTCCTTCTCAATTTGATCTGTCACTCCTGGCACTCTAACTCCTCCACATAAATATTTTGATTTGAGTAAATATCAATCTCGCCGGAAATTCTTAGAGCTTTTTCCACGATTGTCGCTGCCGATAACTCGGTGCTCTGTGTCAAGGCTCGCGCTGCCGCCACGGCATAGTTTCCACCCGAACCAATGCCAATGATGCCATCGGTCGGTGCGACGACATCACCCGTTCCGCTGACCAAAAGAATGTGTTTGGAATCCGCGACGGTTAGCAACGCTTCCAACTGACGAAGCATCTTGTCCGTCCGCCACAGCTTGGCTAATTCCGTTGCGGCTCGTTGAATATTCGCGGGATGGTCCTTGAGTTTCTCCTCAAACCTCTCGAGCAAGGCAAAGGCATCGGCGGTGCTTCCCGCAAACCCGCACAAAACGTTTCCATTACACAGCTTGCGAATCTTCATCGCATCGGCCTTCATAATCGCAGTCCCCAAGGTGACTTGGCCATCTCCTCCCATGGCGACGCAACCATGATGTCGAATTGTTAAAATCGTTGTTCCATGAAATTTCATGATCACTCCCAGATTGTCAGGAATAACTGTTCGAGGTGACAACACCCCAAATGCGAGAATTGGAGAATTGGCTGAGTCGGATTCAAAAGACTAATTGTGTGATCGCGTTAACATTTCATGTCGCGTCGGCGAACATTCGAAAGTTTTGAAGCACAAGGTACGATGCGACACTTCAGGCATTTCGTTAAAGCAACTCGAATTGTCCATCGCCCCACCGTATTATGATCCCGGTTTCAGGGGACATCGCGTTACTTAAGACCCGCAGCACAGTCCCTGTATTGTTTCCGATATGAGTCGATTTCACCAGTGCCCAACCGTTGTTCTGCATCCGTCATCCACCGATCAAGGGATTATCGCGATTCGTTCCATTGCATGTTCCCGTTCTCGCGGTTATTCTGCCTGCATGAATCTTGACCATGACAGAAATTTTCGCAGCCCTCTTTTATTGGACAAGTCCACGTCGTTCCTCGTTGTCGTTGACGTTCAGTAAAAACTCGTTCCATTGATTAAGGGAGATTCATTCCTAATTTGGAACCTTGGGCGGGTCATCGATTCAGCCGGAATCATGGGTGTTCCAGTGCGCGCAACCGAGCAGTACCCGAAAGGATTGGGGAGAACGGTCGAGTCACTTCAAAAGAAATTGCAAGCATCAGGTGCAGGGTCGACACTTGAAAAAACCATGTTCAGCTGTCGAGAATGCCTGGAACTGTTTGAGGCAGCCGAAAGCCAACAACGACATCAAATCGTTTTGACGGGAATCGAAACCCATGTGTGCGTGTTACAAACCGCATTCGATTTTCTGGCAGCGGGATTCGATGTCTATTTGATTGTCGATGCAGTTGGCTCAAGATCAAAACGAGACCATCGCATTGCTCTAAATCGTCTGGAGACCGCCGGAGTGACCTTAGTATCGGCGGAGTCGGTGATGTTCGAGTGGTGCGAAGTATCGGACACGCCAGAATTCAAACAAATCAGCGAGTTGGTCAAACTTCAACCACCTCCCAGAAAACAGCGAATTCGCCGCATCGATTAGCTTTGAATTCAAGGTGCCGAGCGACGTCGAGATCGATCGTCGGTGGTACGTTGTGATGACTAAAGTTTGAACCGTCGGTAAATTCATTCCTACTTACTGGAGGAGTTCCTCGACATGTCGTCGAAATTCCTGCATCGACTTCAAGTTAGAATCCAACCTTTCCAGTTGCATCACCGTTTCCCCAATCAGTCCCTCATCAAGGAGCAGTTTGGCTAACGACTCATTCACGCTGGTCAGTTCGGTTGTGACATCTTGGAACGTCTCATCAAACTCCTGGTATCGGTCGGTGAGCTGATTGATCTGATTCTGGGTTCGAGTGTTTGGCGTCTTTTGCTGCTCGGTGCGAAGAAAGGCCAGTTCCGATTGGGTGGCTTGCCGCTTGATCGTAAGTTGATTCAATTCGTTATCCAGTACTTCCGCATAGTCGGTCAGTATCTTCGCGGTTTCCCGAATCCGCGCCTGTTCGTCTCTCAATTCAACCACCAATATCTTGACTCCACGTCGACCGTTGGTCTCTGGACGTATCTCGGTTGATGGTTGATCATCCGTCGATGGTTTTATTTGGACCGTCAATTCGGCAGTGGATCCGTCAACTTCTGAATTGGACGCCGAGAGGGATGTCCCCGGATCGGAGGGCCTGCGAAACGCGTTGATCTGAAGCCGATTTCGTTCGATTTCCAATTCTCTAAGCTCATCAAAATCCAGGCGGGCCAATTTCCGTTTCAAGTATTCGATCTCCAAACGCAATTTTTCCTTCTCCAATTCGATGAGCTCGTAGTTTGCAAATGCTGCCTGGATATCAGCCGCCGGTCGATCGCCGAGCGGTATGATAACCTGTGTTTCATTTTGATTGTTTTCGGTCTCCTGACCGCAATTGGCAGGAATGAAAACGTGAATCATCAGCAGACAACTCACGAAGAGATAAGCCTTAAACGTGATTGGATTCATGAGCCGGTTCACCGCATCACGAATGCCCGGGGATCGCATGCTTAATCCGATCGGACCTGACAAGTTGGATGCGACGTTCGACGAACTTCTGGGAGTTGGAACTTTGATTTTAGCAGACATGTTGATCCACCTTTGTGGCAAAATTGTTGTGTCGATTTTTTACCAACCAAAAACGCTCACAGCTTAAGAGACGCCAAGAGTTGCGAGTCGACTTCCTAACGGAATATAACACACGATTCACTTCATTCGTTTCGGTCTTTAATGACTAACAGGCGAATTTCGCTCATTTCCTCAATCGCATAGCGAATTCCCTCTCGACCCAGCCCACTTTGCTTAACCCCGCCATAAGGCATATGGTCGACTCGCCACGAGGGAACGTCGTTAATGATGATGCCGCCAACTTCCAATCGATCCCAAGCGTTCATCGCCTTATGCAAGTCATTGGTAAAAATACCTGCCTGAAGTCCGAAAATACTATCGTTGACCTGATCGAGCGCCTGATCGAATTCAGAAAATCGACTTAGGACGGCAACGGGTCCGAATGCTTCGGCCGCGCAAATTTTTTCGTGAGTTGGTACGTCCTCCAGCAGCGTGGCCTCAAGTATCGCACCCTTTCGCTGGCCGCCACACAGCAACTTTCCTCCAGCCGCCACAGCTTCTTGAATCCAGTTTTCCAAGCGGCTCGCTTCCGCTTCGGAAATCATCGGACCGATCGTGGTCTGTTCTGACCTGGGATCCCCCGATTTCAGTTCACGCGTCTTGTCGACCATGCCTTGGCGAAACTGACTGTAAATGGAATCGTGCACGATGATTCGTTGCACCCCGATACAACTTTGACCAGATTGGTAAAACGCGCCGAAGGCGATTCGATCGATCGCCTCGACGAGGTCTGTTCCCTCATCGACAACACATGCCGCGTTCCCTCCCAATTCAAGCAGTACTCGCTTACTGCCAGACTGTTGTTTTAGTTTCCATCCTACTTCGGGTGAACCGGTGAAACTCAGCAGTTTGATCCGTTGGTCGCGGACGAGAGCCGAGGCGGTCTCTGGAGTGCACGGGAGAATGGAAAACGACCGGTTCGGCAGATCAGTTTCGGCAAGTACCTCTCCGATTAACAAAGCACCGACGGGGGTTTTGCTGGCGGGTTTCAGAACAAAGGGGCAGCCAGCAGCAATCGCGGGGGCGATCTTATGCGCCGCCAAGTTAAGTGGAAAATTGAAGGGTGAGATTAACGAGCACGGTCCAATTGGAACTTGTTTATACATCCCGCGATAACCGTCAGCACGTGGTGAAATTTGCAATTCCAGTACCTCGCCACGGATACGAGTTGTTTCTTCGGCCGCGATTCGGAATGTGTCAATCAGCCGCGATACCTCGCCGCGACTATCCTTGATCGGTTTCCCGGCTTCACAACAAAGAACTGACGCCAATTCTTCGAACCGCTTTTCAAATCGATTTGCACAATGTTGAAGGATTTTTTGACGCTGATGTGGTTTTAACGATTGCACTTCGTGTCGACTTTCGTGAGCCGCCTGAATCGCAAGTTCCACATGCCCGGAGTCGGCAAGCGGTACCGTCGTGGCGACTTCACCTGTAAATTTGTCGCGCACTTCCAAATCGAAATTCGGTGAAGTCAATTCACCGGCGAGAATCATTGGGTAGGACTTAAGCATACGCCGTTTCGATAGTGCAAAGTTGAGTAGAACGGGGGGATTGAAAATCGACTGCGGGTTTCACCTGTAATTCTAACGGAAATGGCTGGATCCCTGCAAACTGCAATACGTGAAGCGGGGGCGTTGCGTCGTTACGCGGAGAATTTTCTATAGCGATGGACGAATTGTTCATAAGGACAATCGACGACTCGAAACAACTCCCATGGAAGGGGCTTTAATCCTACAGCGCAAGGTATGTACGTCAGCCTTTCCAGGCTGACCCAATCCTCCCGGTTTGGCACAAACCAAGTAAACGGCGTCAGCCTGGAAAGGCTGGCCTACAGCTTTGCATCGAGCCGGCGCTGTAAGATTAGCCACTACCAACCATAAGCATGAAACAACTCGGGAGCCACGCGCTCGCTCGGACGATCGCCGGCCAGCTTGAAATAATAGCCGATCGGAGCGGCGTCCAAATCATCCGCTCGCCCGTTGTACTGTGTTCCCCCCCAGCGGGTTCCGTTGGCGATCAGCTCAAACTCCAGGAAACGGTTCGTTGTTCGGTCATAGACGGCGAATCCAAGCAACGCTGTTTTGACCCCACGCTCACGCGATTCGGGGTTGGACATGTCCTTAAAACCGTTCACCGACCATCGCCCCTCAGCGATACACTCCGTGAGTCCTTGGTAGCGCAAGTGGTATTGTTCATTTTCGCCAGCCACAATTTCAACGGACCACGTGGCTTCTTGCAACTGCTTTGATTGATAGGGAGGTGTCTGGCCGCGCACGTTATCGACCAAATGCGCCCTGGCGATCCGTTGCAGGAGGTGGTTGGGAAGTTCGCGCGTCGCCCCCACATTCCATTCATTGGGAAGCATATCGTCCAGTTCGCTCGCCTTGAACCAGGCGTGATCCTGGTTCCATGCATCCGCGCGCCAATCCACGGGTTCGTGACGTTTTCCTTCCGCATTCTGTTTGCCATGTTGATCACGTGGCAGGTCCCTGGAAAAGACTTGGAGGACCAGTCCCTGTTCCGGAAATTTATTTTCGTTGCGGGAAATCTGCGATGGATCGTGCACTGCGGACTTGTCGAGCAGTCGTTCGGATTCCGATAGTTTCTCCCAACTTGCAAGCGACTCCTGCATCTTTCGAAGGACCTGATCGGCATTTGTCGAGTTGAGCGATCCCAGAAATTTCCCATTGGGTGTCGCCATATAGATTCCTTGGCGCGTATTGGTTGGCTTGACGCGTCCAGCATAATGACCGTGTTCAGCGATCCCCTGGAACCAACGGCATTCCGGGTCATCACGGGACTGCAGGCGATGGACCTCGTCGGCAACCATCACAAAGTTTTGAGCCAATTCTTGAACATTGGGTTTCGACCAGACCGACCGTCTGGCAATGACGCCATTGTTTCACGTACAGCCCAGCGGATGGCCATTCATGGCCCAAATCAACAGGGGTTTGTCTTCAAGATTGGCTTTGCGAACGGCCTGCCACAACGTGGACTCCCAAGGTATTTTCTGCCACGCCAGTTCATCGTCGTCGGGTACGATCAAGTCGCGTATCGCGGCAAACGAATCGTCGTTAAGTTCGTTGATGGCCTGCTGCCCAAGTGCAGCGGAAGACGTAGCAAACGCCAGCGCAATCAGACAGTTCAGTTGGAACACAACCGCGAATTTCATGATGGACCTCGAAAAAAATTTTACGACATATGGGATGCTACGACGATCATGGTCGTCGGCGCTTAAATGTAATTCCTTAAACTTACGACAACCGCGACAAGTTCAACGTCGCAAATTCGACGCAACCGGCATCCGCACCTTCTTCCAGTCTACCGTGATATTCCGTGGACCGAAAGAATATTTGTCCCTCGAAACAGTCTCCCTACGCTTATAAAGATGTCAACACAATCGATTTTTGGATTTGCAGAGGCGTTTTATTCGAAAACTCTGTCAAACCGTGAGTCGATGATTGTAATACGTCAAACAATCGGTCAAAATCAGAAGCGTTCGGAGATTAAATATGTTTGTTAATCGCAATGGCCTTCTGCTCCTGTTTGCGTCCATGCTTACTTGTGCTGCGTCAGTAGTTCAAGCTCAAGAGAAATATGCTTTTATCGTCGGTGTCAAGAATTACGATCCCGAATTTTTTCAAAACCTGCAATACACCGAAATCGATGCAACGAGGCTTGCCGGCCAGCTTGAGGGGATGGGATACAGCACCGTTTTGATGACTTCCAGCCAAACAAATCCTCAGCACAAACCGACAACACCTGAGAAAATTCTCCGTCTTCTGGATGGCCAACTTCAAGCGATTACCAAAGACGATACTCTGATCATTTCATTAAGTGGTCATGGAATTCAGTTTAAAGGGGAGTCGGCGTTGGAAGGGGGGGGTAAAGAGACCTACTTCGTACCTGAAGAGGGATCGTTGGAAAATAAATCCAGCCTGCTTCCGATCGTCAAGGAAATCATTTCGCGTGTGGATCAATGCAAAGCTGAGCGGAAATTGGTGTTGATTGACGCTTGTCGCAACGAAGTCCTCTCGACCGCTGGCGACAAGAGCGCCGGAAAGATCGACTTGGGGACCGTTCATGAGAATTTGCAGGTTGTCCCTAAGGGGATGGCCGTCGTTTTTAGTTGCAGCAGCGGCCAAAAGTCGTGGGAGATCGACGAGCTTAAGCATAGCGTGTTTACATCGTTTGTGTTGGAGTATCTTGCCGGAAAAGCCGGCGAGGACTTCTATAATGACCGTCAAGCGGACGTAAGTGGAATGATTGGTTACGTGCGTCGCAAAACGCACCAATATGTCCTCAAGAACATTACTCCATCAGGTCAGTACCCGGAAGTTGTCGGCAGTGTCGAACAGTGGCCGATCGGACGCATCGGCCCCCCGCTGAAATTTGCGACCCAGTTTATGCATCAGATGGTTTACATTCCGGAGGGGAGTTTTCTGATGGGTTCCTCCGATAGCGAAGCAGGACATCAAGCGACCGAATACCAACATCAAGTGGAAATCACGCGTCCGTTTTATATCTCAGCCCATGAAATCACCGTCGATCAGTTTCGTGCATTTGTCAAGTCGACGGAACGCGTGATGCCGACGAGGGAATTTGGCTATGATCAACAAACTGACAAATTTACCTATGGCGATTTCAATTGGGAAAATCCGGGGTGGGAGCAAAGTGGCGATGATCCGGTTGTTCTGGTGAGTTGGCAAGACGCGACCGATTATTGCCAATGGCTATCGACTCAGGAAGGGCGCGTTTTTCGCCTCCCCACCGAAGCCGAATGGGAATACGCCTGCCGAGCCGGTTCCGATGAAACTTGGCCCTTCGAAATTGCTGACCTTCACGAGTACGCGAATTGTATAGACGAACAGTCCAACGAAATGACGACGGATGGATTTGAGTTTACGGCTCCCGTAGGCCAGTTCAAGCCAAATCGATTTGGACTCTTTGATATGTTAGGCAACGTCGAAGAATGGTGCCACGATTTTTATGGCAAAGATTACTTCAGGACATCTCCATTGCAGGATCCCAAGGGACCCGCAGATGGCAGACAGCGCGTGATTAAAGGCGGTTCGTTCAATAAGGAACCGAGTGGTGTAAGGCCTGCCAGTCGCGCTCATTTCAGTTCAGATATTCGTTACCCAACTATCGGATTTCGCATCGTTTGCGAAGTGGAACAATAATTGAGATTTATCATCAACGTGATTAATATGAACTTGTTTTAGCAGTTCAGGATATTAGAGATGCCAACGAAACACATTTTCAAACCGAGGACGCTCTTCACGGGAATGCTCGTGTTAAGTATGCTGATGGCCGGTCCGCATGGGACCGTCGGTTTTGCTTTGAAGCATCCAGGCTCACCCGAATCGCCACATGCCGGGCCAGGTGTTAGTGGGCCCGTACCAAGCCCGTCGGCGACGCCTTACAAGTCCGAGATTCAGGCGATTGATGCAATGTCAGTGCAATTAGCGCAACAGTTGCAAAGCGCTCAAATCAGCACGATTTTCGTTCGCCATTTTCGTGGTCCGGGAACTAATGAACTGCAGATCACCAATCTGCTTTCTCAGTCTCTGGAAAGCAGTTTTTCAGTGGGCCCAGGTGGTGCCGAGATTGAAGGCCGAGTTCGACCACTACCTGGAGCAGGCGACGGTCCTTCCTCAGGTTACCGAATTACGGTCAGTGTTCAGACTCCTAATGATCTTGACCTGCCGGGTGTTTCCGTCGACGTGATGAACGATATTGAGGCCAATATAAAGTTGCAGGAATCCGGGGCGGTTAGGCCACAACCACCCAAACAGCCAGGTGCGGCCTTGGAGCCGCTTCGAGTCCAAAAACCTCCGATTGGCGAGTTGATTGTAGGAAATCGGATTTACGCAACGCCTGGTAGTCCTTACTCCATAGAAATTCTCGTTCAAGATCAGTACGGCGAGTTTCAACCTCGACGTCCCTTTACGGAACACGGCGCAATTGTCATCAATCTTGAGAAAGGTGAAATTTACAAAGTGCGGGTTTACAACGAATCGATTTATGAATCGTTTGCAAACCTCAACATCGATGGATTGGGTAGGTTTGCACTCAGTCATGATCCACGTCAACGTCGAAACATCGATCTAATCAAGGAAAGGGACAGTCGCGATTTTGTTGGCTATTATATCACGACACAACAGGCTGCCAGTTTCATGGTTGGCTCCTACGAGGATTCTGTTGCCAAACGCGTGTTGGGTGATGCTCCAGATATCGGGACCATCAGCGTTGCCTTCGGCTGCACCTGGGAAGGAAACAATGTTCCTGCGTTTGAACGTGAAACAAAACAGGTCGAAAAAGTGATCACCGAAACGATCAACGTTCCGGTCCAGGTCCTGGTTCCTCGAACCGTTTTCGAACAGGTTGAGGTTCCTGTGGAGGTGCCGGCTAAGGGTCCAGTCCAGAAGACCAAGGGGTTTGATTCCGAACCGGTGCCAAAAAC
Source organism: Pirellulaceae bacterium (assembly GCA_041748315.1). Classification (GTDB taxonomy): domain Bacteria; phylum Planctomycetota; class Planctomycetia; order Pirellulales; family Pirellulaceae; genus CALMEE01. The sequence goes on along the minus strand of JBGTDM010000022.1, from coordinate 8,964 downwards.
GCGAACCGAAACGCGACAGCGAACCGTCATGGAACAAAAGACCGTGATGAGGCAAGAGCAGAGAACACATTCCGTTGTTGAGAATCAGGTGGTTGGCACGACTGATGGTCCAGCCGTAACCGATAACGTGCGTACGGTATCTCGAAAATTCGGGTTGACTCGCGCCGTCATCAAGGTTCGATACTTCGCCTCCAACTAACGAAAGAGATCAATGAATAGCAATTTTCAACGGGTGCTCGTCGTCATCGTGATATTGAGTACGGTTTCGCCGTTAACCGCTCAAGTTCGGAGCAAGACTCAATTGGCGGAGTTCATTGTCAATGAGTTTCAGAGCTATGCTCGCGGACAGCAACGGGCGGTTGTCCGTGAGTTCCGTGTTCCGGAGTCCGTCGATTTGGAATTAACCGAAGCTGTTAAGCAGCAACTTCAAAACAAGGGGATTATCCCTGCGTTGTCGGCAGATTATGAAATTGAAGGGCGTTACAAATCAAAGCGAGCGAGCTCGGGATTGACGCATTACAACTTCGAACTAAAGATCGTCAATCCCAATGGCTACGACCATATCCGAGAATACAGTGTCCCTTCGCAATGGATTACCGCGGGTCGGGACACCACCCAGCCAGAGATTGATTCGCAAATTCAACCCGAGATCGACATTGATCTGGGACGCGAACATGGCGAGGGAAGGGTCCATCCATCAGTGGGTCATCAGGTTTATCCCAGTCAGGAATGGAAACATTATCGGCTACCTTCCAGCATCATGCAGTACTGCTCGAATGGGTTCATCAGTGACGAGTATTCGTGGCGACGATTTTGGGCAGAATCTGGCTCCCTCTCACCGTTGCCTCATGTTGATTTCCGAGATCAGATGGTCAGGGTGGAAACCGCCCCTTATCCTCGTACTGTAAGCGCGTCGCTGTTTTCTGCTGGTGAGGGAAGACTGGATGTAAGGAAGAGTGTCTCGAGTGAACCGATCGATCCAGGTCAATCACTCAATGTACATATCCTGGTTTTCCGTAAATCTGATTTGGGAGAAAAACGCAAAATTCGATTTGGCGTAACGGTGGATGCAACAGAATATGGCCAGGGCGTCGTGATTACAAGCACGGTTCCTGATGCCCCAGTGACCCGTGGTCGACTCGACGATGGTCGTCGAGTCGAACTGGAACCGGGAGATGTCATTTATTCGCTAAATGGGATTCGAACGGATTCTGTAGGAACGTTTGCTGAAATTATCAAGAACTGTGATGGGAATCTCCGCGCAGAGATTCGAAATGTTCGTGATGGAAGCAGCATCTACGTAAACTTTTTGTTGAACTGATCGAGCAGTCCCAATGACAAAGACCAGTGGATTCCAGATAAAATATTGTGGGTTCTACCCGAGGAAACCGCGACTTTTGGACACGATCGGTTCGGACACCGTTTGACGAATTGTGCGTCGAGCGTAGAATATTGCTTCGCATCTGCCGCTTTTTGCTGTCGGCAAGTGGGCTCCGCGAGGGGGAACCGCGAACCGGGTCAGGCCTGAAATACGGAGCAGCCCTAAGCGGGGTACTCTTGTGCGGAGTCCGCTTGCCGACAGACGGGTGTCAAAGCATTTGCATACATTCTTCTAAAACATTGGCTCCGATTTTCCAAGCCGCTTTTGACCCCTTAGTCGTCCCGCTTCGTTGGCAATCATGGCAGACAAAACAAACGAGGCCAAATCAACCCATGCCCCTCCCGAACTGTTCTCGGAAACGACCCCAGTCAACTATATGGTCGTGGCCCGTCGCTTCCGCCCACAGACATTCGTCGAGTTGATTGGTCAGGACCAAGTTGCAAAAGCATTACGAAATGCGATTGAACGTGACCGAGTTGGCCATGCCTATTTGTTTACCGGTGCCCGTGGAGTCGGAAAAACGTCGACCGCCAGGATCTTTGCCAAGTGCTTGAATTGTGTTACGGGGCCGACGGATACTCCGTGCGGTGTCTGTGATGTCTGCCTTGGAGTGGCGCAAGGTGAGGATATCGATGTTTTGGAAATCGATGGTGCCAGCAATCGTGGGATTGAAGAAATTCGTCAACTTCGAGCCAATGTCAACGTGCGGCCAAGTCGCGCTCGATACAAAATCTACATCATCGATGAAGTTCATATGTTGACCACGCCAGCCTTTAATGCATTGTTGAAGACTCTCGAAGAACCGCCATCGCATGTGAAATTTTTCTTCTGCACGACGGATCCAGAGAAAATCCCCATCACGGTTCGTTCACGCTGCCAACGATTTGATTTGCCCCCCATTTCGATGGAACAGATCAAAGATCAACTGCGGCATATCGCCGAGCAGGATCAAGTCCAAGTCGAGGAGGAAGTCCTGGATATACTCGCTCGACGCGCCAATGGCTCGATGCGAGATAGTCAATCATTGCTGGACCAATTGTTCTCGTTTTGTGGAAACACGATTACGCCAATAGACGTTCATGCTTTATTGGGGACGGCGGACAGTAAAATCGTATTGGAGATTCTTGAAGCGTGTGTCCGGCAGGATACCAAGTCAGCGTTGCACCGAATTGCGTCCGCCGTTGACGGTGGGGTCGATGCTGGCCAATTGAATGAACAGTTGTTAAATCTGTTTCGAGACATGATGGCGCTACATGTTGGCTGCCCCCCCGAACAGGTGCTGTTCTGTAATTCAGCGGATCTCAGCTCACTGACACATCTGGCCAAACATTCTAATTTGGAACAGATTTTGGCCACAATCGATATACTCGACAGTGCTTTAACCCGAATGCGAAACAGCACCCACGTACGCACGCTCCTGGAAACCGCCGTGGTGCGAGTTTGCAGCCTACCCGACCTTCAACAGGTTGCAAATCTGATCGAGCAACTCAAAACAGGAGCACCTGCCGCGACGACAGCAGGAGCCTCCTCGCACGCGTCCAACGGCGGCTCACCTATCAAAAAAAAAACTAAACTGACCGATTCTGGAAATGGTGGTTCGGTCACTGCTGATACGGGCACGATGTATCGGGATTCAAGCGGGTCTGTACTGCATGCAACGGTGGAAGCTCCGGATACGCCGTCAGCCACAACACAACTCGCAGACGTTTTGGCGAGTGAAGGCCAGGAGCTTCGACCGCGGGATAGTTCCGGTTGCATCCATCTTCAATCGGAGAATTGCGAACAGGTTTGGCAATCCGTATTGCAACAAATTGATGACATGACATCTGACTTGGCCGCAATGTACGAGTCATTTCATTTGGTCGGCGATCGTATGGTTGTAACCATGAAGGATGCCTATCATCGTGACGCATGTCAGCGAATTGAACGAAAACAACGCTTGGAATCCGAACTTGGCAAGCTGATTGGACGGGATATCTCGTTGGATTTCCAATCATCCAGTAACGGGGGAACACCCGTGGACACCGCCGTGCCGAAGGAATCTCGAGTCCAGAAAATACGTCGGTTCGAACAACAGCCATTCATAAAACAAGCGTTAGAATTATTTGACGGTGAAATTACAGATGTCATCGAAGCAGATAAAGACTCGCAGCGCTAATATAAAACAGACATGAACACTGGGAGAAAGCAATGTTTAAAGGTATAGGAAACTTGGCGTCCCTTATGAAACAGGCCTCGGAAATCAGCGGCAAGATGGGAGAGATGTCGCAAGAATTAAAAAGTAAGCGAGTCACCGGGATGGCTGGCGGAGGTATGATTAAGGTCGAGGCGGATGGGACGGGGCAAATACTCAAAGTTGTGATCGATCCCGCCTTGGTCGAAGACAAAGATATCGAAATGATTCAGGATTTGTTGCCAGCCGCCATCAATTCCGCCATTCAAAAAGGGAAACAACTTCACATGCAGTTGATGCAGGATATGACGGGTGGCCTACCCATTCCTGGACTCGACGCCGCGCTTGGATCGATGATGGGAGACACGTTACCGAAGGATGACGATGAAAGAATGTAGTAAACACGTATGACACAACTTTCCGAATCTGTCGTCCGGCTGATCGATCAGCTGTCGGCACTTCCAGGGATCGGTCGAAAATCAGCCGAACGGCTTGCCTACCATTTATTGCGAATTCCCAAGGACGATGCGCTAGGACTTGCGGATGCCATTCGAGATGTCAAAACCAATGTTCGATATTGTGATTGCTGTTTCAATCTGGCCGAGCAGGAACTGTGTAATATCTGTCAGGACAAATCACGACTACAGGATTCGCTCTGCGTTGTCGAACAGCCTCGCGACTTGATGGCGTTGGAGCAATCGGGGGGGTACCGGGGACTGTACCATGTATTGCTGGGCCGAATCGCGCCGTTGGAGGGTCAAGGTCCAGAGTCATTGACCATCGACGCACTGATACAACGGGTCAAACAAGGCCAGTTTCGAGAGTTGATCATGGCCACGAATCCGAATGTGGAAGGCGATGGCACGGCGCTTCATATCTCCAATCTGCTCCAGGGGATCGATATCCGAATCAGTAAGCTTGCCCGCGGAATCACGCAGGGAAGTATTCTCGAGTATACGAACAAGGAAATCCTGGCGGATGCTATCAACGACCGACGGCCGTTATGATCGACCGAAGTGGTGATTGAGAAGTGAGCGAGGTTCAATGAACGAATGGCTTGAGTTCAGCGTAGGATGTTCGGACGACAACCCTTGCGACCGACGGGTGCAACCTGAATTTCCGGCAACGTCCAAAACTGTCGTGAACTGTCATCGTTGTCGATGATCGAGGGTTATGTTCTTGAATTGCGGTTTGATTCAGATTCGGACGGTGGCCTGCGAGCGTATGTTAACGCACGACAAAGGACCCTTGATTTGGTACAATTAACGGAAGTAACGATCGTAGCGGTGCTGATTTCGGTTGGCGAATTTTCCAGCATCGCCATTTCGCACAGGACCCGATTCACAAGATACGATTTTAGGTAGTAGGTAATTAAAGCGGCTGGAGCAACAGACTCGGCCGCAAGATTTTTCGCCGTTTGGCGCAGGCTTTGATGAAACTAACATTCGGTCAACACCTTACTCAAAAGCAGACCCAGAACCTGGCTCCTCGGATGATCCAGTCGATGGAGATATTGCAGATGGCATCCGCCGAGTTGGATGAACGAATCGAGGCCGAGTTGATCGAAAATCCCGTGCTTGAGTTGCGAGAACACGATCCAAATCTTCCAGACGAGCGAGCCGATGGTGACGAACGTGATCGTCGGGAGCGGGAAGTTGATGTCGAACAGAAGGAATTGGTTGTCGACGAAGCCCATCATTTGGCAGACGATTTTGAGCGATTGCTTAACCTGGACCAGGACGTTCCCGATCATTTCGACGGTTCAAGGCCGAGCCAAAGCCGAATCCAGGAATCTGCGGATCGAGCGCATGATATGATTGCGAACATCGCCGATCGCGCCGAGACGCTTCAAGATCATTTGCTGGATCAAATTGGCGTGCTAGATCTGGATCCCAACCTTCGGAAAATGTGCGAGCGCATCATTTCCACCCTGAATTCGGAAGATGGTGGCTATTTGCGAATCGCCTTGGTTGATTTGTTGCCTCCGGATTCCACCGAAGCCGATCAGCGAATTGCCGAGCAAGCATTAGCGATCGTCCAACAACTCGATCCCGCTGGAATTGCCGCTCGCGATTTGAAAGAGTGTTTGCTGCTCCAATTGACCGACGAAACACCGTTGCGAGACGAAGTCGAGAGGATCATTCGCGATCACTTGGAAAATCTAGGCGAGAATCGCTTGCCCCTGATTCAGAAAACGACCGGGTATTCGTTCGAGAGAATCCAGGAACTTCACAAAATTATCAGCACACTCAAACCGAAACCAGCGTCAGGTTTTGTGACACAATACGCGATGGCGGTGAAACCCGAGTTGTGGATCGAGTTGGATGATGAGGGGCGCTATGTCGTAAAAATGGATGAAGGGCCGACGCGTCGACTTTACATCAGCCCCTATTACCGCAAACGACTGGAAAATGGACTCGCAACCGCAGATGAAAGGGAATTTATCAAGAACAAAGTGAACTCCGCCCAATGGTTGATCGATGCCATCAATCAACGTCGTTCGACATTGCTGAAGGTAGCGCAAGAGATCGTCAATCATCAGGTCGCTTTTTTGAATTCCGGACCTGAGGAAATTGTACCGTTAAAAATGCAGCAAATCGCGGATATTGTCAAGGTTCATGTGACGACGATCAGCCGCGCCGTCCATGACAAGTGGATTGAAACGCCGCGAGGGATTTTTCCACTCAATCGGTTTTTTGTAGGTGGCACGCAAACCGATGACGGTGAAGACGTCGCTTGGGATACAATTCGAATCAAGTTGCAAGAGGTCGTTGACAATGAGGACAAGTCCAAACCATTGAGTGATGATGAGCTTGTGAAACGGCTGAAAGTGCTCGGGTTCAATGTGGCTCGACGGACCGTGACCAAATACCGAAAGAAAATGGGAATCCTTAGCTCCAGACAACGACGCGATTGGTCAAAATCCAAAAATTAGCTCGCGTCAATTCTAATCTTGTGCTGGAGTGGCTATAATTGCACGCTCGAATCGAGTGCGGCTCATTGCCAAATTCGACTGCGGTTCGCTCACCCAATGAACGTGAGCCAACCTCGCTCCGAATTAAATATTGAAATTGAAGCGAGCAATCAATCATTTCAGGTGGGACGACCGGTGTGTCGACATCGAGACGATTTGCACCCCGCGCTTGCAGAATCCGACGTAAGACTTTGTAACGATCCATGTCAAAAGACTACTACGAACTACTTGGTATCACACGCAGCGCTTCACCCGATGACGTCCAGAAAGCCTATCGCAAATTGGCTCGCAAATTCCATCCGGACTTGCATGAACATCAGGAGGAAAAGGAAAAAAAAGAAGCCAAGAAGCAATTTCAGCAGGTTCAAAATGCCTACGATGTTCTGAGCGATCCGAAAAAACGTGAACTCTATGATCAACTCGGTCCAAATTTTGAAAACATGGGTGGCAGAAACCCCTTTCAGGAATACGCCAATGCGGCTGGGGGCACGCCGTTTGGAAGCATGGAAATTGATCTTGGCCAGATTTTTGGCGGGGGTCAACCACAACCGGGTGGATTCGAGGAGTTCCTGCGGCAGTTCGGCTTCGGACGCCAGCAACGCGGACCCCAAGTTGGCCAATCACCCTACGATTATCCTGGGGGACCGCAGCAACGTCACACGGCACCCCCGCGAGGCCGCGATATCGAAGAGGTCGTTACCGTACCTTTCGCGACAGCCATTCTTGGCGGCCAGTATCAATTGTCCCTCGCAAAAAGCGATGGACGAATCGACAGTATTCTGGTTTCCATCCCCACAGGAATCGAACATGGCAAAAAAATTCGACTCCGTGGACAAGGGCACGGCAGTCCAGCCGGTGGTGAGCGAGGTGATTTGTTGGTCAAAGTGTTAGTCGCCAGCCATCCCGCCTATTCGCGACGAGGCAACGATTTACACGTGACGGTTCCAGTGTCCGTTACAGAAGCTGCGCTCGGAACCACCATTAATCTGCCGACGCCGCACGGTTCAGTCTCGTTGAAAATTCCCGCCGCCAGCAGTAGCGGAAAGACGCTGAGACTTAAAGGGCTCGGCGTCAAACGAGCCAATCAAACTGCGGGAGATTTATATGCCAAAATCGAAATTCATTTACCGAAACAAATCAGTGATGAAGATCGCAGTTTATTAGAACAACTGCGCGACCACTGGGCCCATGAAAACCCCCGCGAACAACTCAGATGGTGACGTTTGGAGTTCATCGTCGATCGGTCGAATTCAATCAATGAAGGGCGCGTTGGCATCCATGAACTCCGAGCGGTTCACAAAACACCTGCGACTGAGAAAACGAGATGAGTTTACTCGTGTCTACCAATCCAGAATCTTTGCGGCCAACGAGTGCCTCGTGGTGACTGGAATTGCCAACGACCTCCCCTATTCCCGAATCGGAATTGTCACCTCCAAAAAAGTTGGAAATGCGGTCGAACGGAACCGCTGGAAACGAGTGATCCGCGAGTCATTCCGGCAACAACGATCCTTAATACCCAGGGGCCTCGATTTAATAGTGCGCCCGCGAAAAGGAGCGACGTGTGACTCCAACATGATCCGTCATGCCTTGCTGGACCTTGCCAAGCGCATTGCAAAAAAGACGCACGGGGCTGCCGACTTAGATAGCAATAACAGATGAACCGAGTCCTGAGATTAATCTCGCACTTCCCAGGTCAAGTACTCATTGCACTCGTCCGCTTTTACCAGGTCACGATCAGTCCTTGGCTGGGACCCAGTTGTCGGTTCAAGCCGACCTGCAGTAGCTATCTCATTCAATCGGTTCAGAAGTACGGCGCGATCAGGGGATGCTGTCGCGGTTGCAGGCGAATCCTGAAATGTCACCCGTTCCATCCTGGGGGTGAGGACCCACCCTAAGGTTCCGCGTGAACTGAACAACGTGACGGTCGGAGAAGCTTTTGCCATGCCCATCAAAAAAGTGATCGCCCGCTGAAGTTCAGCGGGCGATCCGTTGAGGATGAAGGGGTGGAATTAACTCGATGCAATGAACGTCAAGCCACTTCCATTAATTCGTTGGCCAGGCGCTTTCGAGCCACGTGCAATCGCCGCTTGATCGTTCCGATCGGTGCATCGAATGCATCACTCATTTCGGCAAGTGATTGACCATCCATGTAGAATGCTCGAAGTGCTTCACGGTCCATTGGTCGTAGGCGATCCATGCCGGCACGAATTTGCTGCCGCATTTCAACTTCCATGGCGTTGGCCAGCGGTGATCGATCTTTGCCTTCGACGGCAGCCATTGCGTCGACATTCGAGTTCACCATGTGCTTGCCACGAACAAGTCGGTTGATCGCCATTCGGTTCGTGATCGACAGCAGCCAACCTCCGAAGCATTCGGCATCACGGAGCTGCCCGATCTTCTGCATCGCCCGGATGAATACGTCCTGAACCAGTTCTT
>JBGTDM010000021.1:0-10102 GCA_041748315.1 Pirellulaceae bacterium | reverse complement strand
GGTCGCGGCCATGACCGACCGACGACCGAACGCCAGCGCCGCCGGATCCCGATCGGCGCCGTATCGGATCGGCGCCACGGCCACGCTGATTGCCTGTCGGGTCGATCCGGACATCGCCTGGCCGAATCCGCGATTCGAACTCCGCTCCGCCAAGCCAAATACAACGTGACCAATTTTAGGACCTGTCGCATGCATAAGCAATCTTCCAATCCTTTGTCAGCTTTGGGGAAGCTGGATGTTCTGGTGAGCCTCGTGTTCCCCGGGGCCCAACCGAACCTGCCCTTCAACGAAGCGTTGCTGCAAACTTGAACGTTTAGAATCTCAAGACAAAAAAAGGGTTCAAGCCACTTGGACTCGAACCCTCATGATCTCAGACCTGGTACCGGTTATCTGTGGACGTAGTCTGATGGGCTATCTGCAAAGTAGGCATCGATATCTTCGAGGATGTTTTCACTGGAAGGAGCTGTTTCACCTTCCATTGGGATACTTCCTACATACCTGGGTGTCAATGCCAGCACTTCTTCTTCGACATCCAGCCGAGCCTTAATCTCATTCAACATATCGCGAGTCCGTGACAACTGACTATTATCGATCGAGATATTGTTTGCCGACTTGGCCACATCCAGCATGTGCATTCGAGCTTGCAGGTTTTCAATTTCCAGCGCTAAGGTATGCTGATCCGCAATCATTTGCTCAAGCTTTGTCTTTGCGGACTCCAGACCTTGTCGACGCACGTCGAGGATTTGAGAAGTCTTTTTAATCGTTTCATCGGCAACTTTGAAGTTGGCAAAGCGATTTGCCAGATCCTCTTTTACGCTGTTGCTTGTGAACTTCCGGTTGTGCGAAACAAAATGTGTCTCGCCCGATTCCAAGTGATCGCGCAATCGCATGATATTGGCGTATTGTCGATCGAGATTCGTTTGTTGTGCAACAAGTTGGTTTTCCAAATTTTCCACGGCAACCTGCTCCTTGGCGATCTGATAGAGCATCTCCTTCTTTTCGGTTTCGATGCGTGTCAGTTGCTTTCGAGCAGCATCCAGCTGAAATTCAACTGGAACGTTTTCGTGGACGGCATTGCGGGCTCTCTCGTATGCGGTCTGTGCATACGGCACGAGTTTCTTGCCAAACATCAGGGCCAACAACAGCATGACCCCTGCGGTGACGATGACGGTTTTTTTAATCATTTTTTGTTCTCCTGGTGGGACGTAACTGTCTGAGTTTTTCTGGGTTGACTGAAGGTAAAAATTGCGTTCGCTTGACAGGTTTTTCGTTTGAGCGCCGTCGTTATTTGGTAAAATGGTCGAAATTTTTCTAAAAATCTGAATTCCCGGGGTCACTGACCTTCAATTCGCACGAATTCTCTGGAAATTTAGGGTGTTCGTTGCTTATTCCTCGGACTGATCGGCCAGCGAATGCTGGCAGATCAATGGTTGATTCCGGTAAAAATGCCAATAGATGTGGACTGCTGGGACTGTGGTTTGCTGGGGAAACACGTGCCTTTTGTTCGAAAGCGTTCAGCGCGAAATGGCTTTTTGATCTGGCCACGGACTCTGTTAGACGTGAAACGAAATCCTCTGTGTGAATTCGAACCCAACTGCTCCGTTATTATCAGCTTTTGAAATCCAGAGTCGTCTTGCGGCCTCGACCACCAAAAAACGGCTCAAATCCACTGACTTACGTGGTCATTTGCCTCATTAGCATTTGGCACGAGCAACGATGTGTCCTAAAATTACTGAAAACCATTGATAGTTTTACCCGTTTCGGGAGCAACACATGAAGGCGATTCTTGGAATCCTGGCAATTGGAATCACAACAACGTTAATTTTGACTGGGACATCTTCGGCACAGACAATCGAAATTGACTCGCTACCCGATGAGGCCCAACAAAAGCTGGTTCTTATTGTGCAACGGGGGACCGAATATCTTAAGAGCCAGCAGGCTGACGATGGTTCGTTCAGCAAAGAATTGGGACCGGGGATCACCGCACTCGCGGCTACCGCATTGATGAGAAACGGCGTGCCCGTGACTGACGAGTCTGTGCAGAGTGCCTTGTATTTCCTGAAAGCATTTGTTCGAGAAAGTGGAGGCATTCATGTCACCGATTCGCTATATCGCAACTACGAGACCTGTATCTCGATTTTATGTTTTGCCGAAGCAAATGTTGACGGCAAATATACCGAGATCATTCAAAATGCAGAGGCTTTTGTGAAAGGCCTGCAATGGGGGCCTGCAACGGAAACCGATCCGGATGATCCATCTTACGGCGGGTTCGGTTACGGAAATCATCGAAGGCCAGATTTATCGAATACAGCCTTTACCATCGAGGCCTTGCGGGCTGCAGGCGCTTCGGCGCATGACGAAGCGATTCAGCGCGCCATCATATTTGTCTCGAGGACTCAGAATTTGCAGTCTGAACATAACAATACACCTGCAGCGGACAAGATCGGTGACAAAGGGTTTTATTACACCCCTGCGGACACTCCTGGTTTGATCGATTCAGAAAACAGTTACGGTAGTAGCCAAGCTGGGAAGACAGAGAATGGTGGGTTGCGAAGCTATGGGTCAATGACCTACGCAGGTCTAAAGAGCATGCTTTACGCCGGCGTGAGCAAAGAAGACTTCCGAGTCCAGGGGGCGGTCGAATGGATCAAACGTAATTACACCTTGGAGATCAATCCTGGCATGGAATATGCCGGTCCCAGAGGCGGTTTGGACGGCTTGTTTTATTACTACCACACTTTCGGCAAAGCACTCGATGCATTGGGTGTTGACGAACTGCAAGATGTCGAAGGCGAGATCCATTTTTGGCGAAATGAACTGATTTCCAAATTGGCCGAAATCCAACAGGAAGACGGATCGTGGGTCAACGAAAGTCCGCGGTGGCTGGAGACCGATCCCAATCTCGTCACCAGTTATGTTTTACTGGCATTGTCGCATGCTCGGTTGCAACCCCAAAAGAAATGACTGAGACCGCGAACCCCGACATCGGGCGAGCGCACACCGTCGTCCAGCGTTTTTTGTGGCGTTAGTCGCTCTTGCTTGGTCCCGCTAGTGGTTGCGCAACTTGGTCATTGCAATGTGAACTTGGGGACACGTATCTAATCACAGGTCACTTTGAACCGAACAGAAATTATTATCGAAGTCTGCGCCTCCTCCGTGGAGGACGTGCTGGTCGCTGGCCTTTGCGGCGCTCATCGCATCGAATTGAATTCTGGGCTGCCGCTGGGTGGCCTGACCCCGTCAATCGGCCTCGTCCAAGTGGCGAAGCAAATGACGAAGCTGCCGATAATCGCCATGGTCAGACCGCGCGAGAGTGGATTCTTATACTCCGAACATGAGTTCAACGTTCTACGTCGCGATATCGATCATGTCGTCGGGATGGGAGTGGTCGGTATCGCAGTCGGCCTGCTGGATGGCGAGCGGAGAATTGACCAGCGTCGAGCTGAGTTGCTGCGTCAACAAACACCCAACATCGAACTGGTGTTTCACCGAGCTTTTGACCTGACGCATGATTGGCGGCAGGCATTGGACGATTTGGTGCAACTTGGTTTTGATCGGATCATGACCAGCGGCCGACGATCGAGCGCCCTGCAAGGGGTCGAGTTGATTGCAAAGATGGTCGAACTCGCCAACAATCGGATCGAGATCCTGCCAGCTGGTGGCATCACCGCCGAGAATGCGGCAACGATTTTGGCTGTGGCAGGGGTGAGCCAGTTGCACGGCTCGTTCTCCACCACGAGTAGAGACGATACGGCAGCTTCCGAACTTTCGTTTACGTCGATGGCCGCCGACGCGGCGGAATTTCGCCGAACCAGCTCAGAATCGTTGAAAAATCTAATAAAATCACTTGCTGCATCGAGTTCCCCGGAATTATGACTTGACAATTTTCGTTCGATTCGCCACCATTTTCTATTCTCAATCCACGCTAAACTCCAACCCAGTACTCGATTTGTCAGCCAGTCAGAACCAAGTCGTTTCGATTTTTTCACTTGAATTGCGATCATGAAAATCCACACAGGCGATACCGTCAAAGTCATTTCCGGAAGCGATCGAAACGTGACTGGCAAAGTGATGTCCGTTGACCATGAAAAGGGTAAAGTTACGATCGAGGGGGTTAACATGGTTTACAAACACGTTCGCCCCAGCCAGTCCAACCCGCAGGGTGGACGCTTGCATAAGGAAATGCCCATCCAGGCCTCAAACGTCATGGTCATTTGTCCGAAGACGAACAAGCCAACGCGCGTTGCGTTCAGATATTTAAAAGATGGCAGCAAAGAACGTTATGCAGTGGCAAGTGGCGCATCGCTGGGAACGGTTTCGCAAGTCAAAAAGGCTCTCCAGAAAAAATAGCGAGCTTTGGCGTTCATTGCATACGATTGCGAATCCAATTGAACGATGAATCAAGCTCGTGCATAAGAATTGCGCAATTTCGATTGGCAACTTTCCCGAGCTGTCCGTTCTCTAGTTGGAAAACCAGGCAATCGGCCGTTCAAATCCCTGGGCTTGCTCTAGCGCTTAGCGTGACATGCCGACAGGAGGCTTTTTCGTGGAAGCAGTCTGCCTCAAAAAGTAAAGCGTTCCTTCCCGACGCTCCAGAATCCTGGAAAGTAATGCATCGATCGATTGCGATACGGTTGCGAGATTAGCCATGATCTGTTGTGTTCGTATAATCCGTTGGTTCCTCTTGTCTTGCCTACATCGGCTCGAACTTCCGTTTCACCCGGAATCGAGGAGATTGTAATTAACTCCACAAAAAGTCGAGATCAGCTCGAAAACCACATCTTGCCGACGAGTAAATTGCCGTTGCTCAAGTCATTGCGGTTCAGGAGTCGAGTGCGAGTATGGTATAATGAACCGAGTTTTTTCGCTGGAAACCATTTGTTGGAAATCTCTAGGCACAGGACATGATGCATCGTCGGTTTGGTTTGTTGTTGGGTCAATATTGTTTCATCGGTTGGTGGTACTTGTTGATTGGTGCCGGTTCAGGATGGGCCGACGATCCATTGCAATTCAATCGTGACATTCGCCCCATATTGGCCGAATATTGTTTACCTTGCCATGGTCCCGACAGCGCGGCACGTGAAAGTGGATTGCGTTTGGATGTTCGAGAAGAGGCCATTGATTTCGAGGCGATTGTCCCGGGTGATCCTGATGCAAGCGGACTGATCGCACGAATTTATTCCGAGGATTCGGAACTGGCGATGCCCCCCGCTGAAGCGGTCAAACAACTGTCTCTTGACCAAAAGGAAGTCCTCCGAAAATGGATTGCTCAAGGTGCCGAGTATCAACCGCATTGGGCGTTTAGCGTTCCGGAACGATCGGAACTTCCGGAGATTCAAGACACTGAATGGGTCAAGAATCCTGTCGACTACTTTGTCCTCAGTGCGCTCGAGAATCACGGCTTAACCCCGGCACCAGCGGCTGACCCGCGGACCCTGTTTCGCCGACTGCATCTGGATATCACCGGCTTGCCACCGCAACCAGAAGACATCGCGTCGTTTGAAGCCGACTATCAAGCACGCCATGACGAGGCTCTTGAAGTTTGGATCGACAAATTGATGGCGATACCAGCTTGGGGAGAACATCGAGCTCGATACTGGTTAGACGCAGCTCGATACGGGGATACTCATGGGATGCACTTTGATAATTATCGTGAAATGTGGCCGTATCGAGACTGGGTGATTCGAGCGTTCAATGCCAACCAACCCTTTGATCAATTTATCATTGAACAATTGGCTGGAGATCTATTGCCCGATCCAACCACCGATCAATTGATAGCCACCGGATTTCAACGCTGCAATATTACGACCAACGAGGGGGGCACAATCGAAGAAGAGAATTTGGCACTCTATGCGTCGGACCGCGTGCAAACATTGGGTTGGGTGTTTCTTGGCTTGACCACCAATTGCAGCCAATGTCACGATCACAAGTTCGATCCAATCTCAATCAAGGACTATTATGCTTTGGCTGCGTTTTTTCGAAACACAACTCAATCCGGGCTGGATGGTAATGTCAAAGATGGTCGATCTGCCACGATCTCAATTCCGTCGGCCGAAGACCAACGTCGTTGGGAGTCGCTACCCAAAGAAATTGCAACTGCTCAAGCGAGTCGTGATCGTCGACGGGCAGACTGTGAAGCTGATTACGAAACTTGGTTGACATCGCTGAGGGCGGATGCAATCGCCCAGCAATTGTCCACCGAAGGACTGTTGGTTCACGCAATGCTAAATGAGGGTTCCGGAAATGAAGTCGATATCACCGGTCAGAATTCATCAACGCTCCGGTCGGCTGGCGAGGTTCAATGGACTCCCGACGGTAAAATTGGCCATGCGCCGGTGTTTACGACGGGAAGTACGTTTGAAGTTGGCGACGCCGGAGATTGGGACCTTGTGCAACCTTTCAGCTACGGGGCGTGGGTCAAAACGGCCAGTTCCAGCGGCTCGGGTGGAATCATCGCGCGAATGGACGAGCAAAGTGCGTATCGCGGCTGGGACTTATGGCAAAACGGTAACGCCTATGCCGTACATCTGATCGACATGTGGCCTGAAAATGCAATCAAAGTTACGACGGGTGACAACACGGTTAAGCCGGGACAGTGGCAACATGTCTTTGTAACCTATGATGGTTCGGGCAAACTTGATGGGATCAAGATTTTCCTCGATGGACAAGCAACACCGTTAACGACAGAAACCCATACGCTGCAGCCGAACGCTTCGATCCGTACCCCCACGCCGACACGAATCGGTCAGCGCAGCCATCAGCAAGTTTTTGAAAACGGTTCGCTCCAGGACGTAAGGCTCTACAATCGACGTTTATTGGAGGACGAAGTCACCGCGATCTTCGCGGACGGTTTACTTGCGATGTACATGATGACGCCACCAGACGAGTGGACTTCCGAAGTTAACGCGGCGGTGCTTGACTACTATTTAGCCAACGTCGATTCGGAATTTCAGCGATTGGTTGAGGGTGTGTCCAAGCTGGAAGCGGAATACACGGCCATTCGTGAGCGAAGTCCAATCACCCATATCCAACAGGAGAAACCCGATTCACAACCGATGGCTCATATTCTGATGCGCGGCGAATATGACCAAAAGGGAGATCAAGTCGAGGCAGCCACTCCCGCCGCACTCCATCCGCTACAGCCAGATTTACCTCGAAATCGGCTCGGTTTGGCACAATGGTTGGTGGACCCGGCCAATCCACTGACATCACGAGTTACTGTCAACCGGTTCTGGCAACAGGTTTTTGGCGAAGGTTTGGTTGTGACGGTCGAAGATTTTGGCGTGATGGGCGCCCCGCCCAGCCATCCCGAATTATTGGATTGGCTCGCCGTCGAATTCCGCGAAAATGGATGGGACGTGCAACAACTGCACAAGCTGTTTTTTATGAGTGCAACCTATCGTCAGGCGGCGATAACGACTCCGAAAAAGCTGGAACTTGATCGTCACAATGCACTGCTTTCACGAGGTCCGAGGTTTCGTATGGATGCGGAAATGATACGAGATCTGGCATTGTCAGTTTCCAATTTACTGTCCCAAAAGATGTATGGACCGGGCGTCAGACCTTATCAGCCGGAAAACATTTGGGATGTCGTCGGCCTGCCGGAAGGTAATACCCGCAATTATGTTCAAGACACCGGGGAAGATCTGTACCGGCGAACGATTTACACATTTTGGAAGCGAATGGCTCCACCACCTAATCTCGACATCTTCAATGCACCGAGCCGCGAAGTCTGCAGTGTCAAACGAGAACGAACGAACACACCGTTGCAGGCGTTGGTTACGTTAAACGATCCGTTGTTTGTTGAAGCAGCTCGGAATTTGGCGCAAACCGCTTTGGATTTTAGTCGGAAAAATGTTGACGAAGGAGATCGTCTATCGATTTTGGATTTCGTCGCGCTGCGAGTTTTGAACCGCACGTTGACTCAAGGGGAAATCAACTCGTTACTTGCAGATTTGCAAGAATTTTTGGCGTATTATCAAGCGAATCCGGACGACGCTCGCGCATTGATTTCGGTCGGCGATTCAATGGCCGATGAACAATTTGATGTCGCCGAATTGGCGGCTTGGACGATGGTTTGTAACCAGGTACTTAACCTGGACGAAGCGATCAATAAGTAAGATTTAAAATACAAGCTGGCCATTTGGAGGTTGATACAAACATGGATCCATACCTAACTCGCCGCCACTTTTTCACAAGCGGTTCACATTTACTTGGGGGAGCTGCCATGGCAGCACTGATGGGTGAATGCATGGCAAACGCCGCAACGTCCGGCTTGGCCCCCTCCGATCCAGTCGGGCCGCACTTTGCTCCAACCGCAAAACGAGTCATCTATTTACATATGGTCGGTGGTCCTTCGCAAATGGACCTGTTCGATTATAAGCCGTTGATGGCCGATTGGTTCGACAAGGAATTGCCCGATTCGATCCGTATGGGACAACGGTTGACAACCATGACCAGTGGTCAAACGAGATTCCCCATAGCCCCTTCCAAGTTCAAGTTCAGTCAGCATGGTGAATGCGGCATGTGGGTCAATAGTGCGTTACTCCCCTGGTTGTCCAAGAAAACCGACGAGATCTGCTGGATGCGCAGTTTGCACACTGAGGCCATTAACCATGAGCCGGCGATCGCTGCCATGCAAACTGGAAACCAGGTCACTGGGCGACCCTGCCTGGGGTCATGGGCGTCGTATGGGTTGGGTTCATTAAACAAGGACTTGCCCGCATTCGTTGTGCTCGTTGCGATTCCAAGCAACCGAGACCAGGAACAGGCGATTTCATCACGTCTTTGGAGCAGCGGCTATCTTCCTGGCGAACATGCTGGAGTCTCGTTCCGCAGTAAGGGCGATCCAATCTTGTTCATCAATAATCCGCCGGGCGTCCCCGGTTTTATCCGGAAGAGATCGATCGATGGAATCAACAAACTGAATGAAATGAACTATGCGGCATTGGGAGATCCCGAAACGCACACACGAATTCAACAATTCGAAATGGCCTTTCGCATGCAAGGTAGCGTTCCTGAACTAACGGACTTGTCCGGCGAACCAGATCATATTTTTGCCCTTTACGGCGATGAAGCCAGGAAGCCAGGCACCTTTGCCAACGTGGCACTCATGGCACGACGGTTATCCGAGCGTGGCGTGCGCTTTGTGCAGGTTTACCACAACAACTGGGACCATCATGCCAATGTTGCCGGCAGAATGCCAAGTCAGTGCAAAGACGTTGACCAACCTTGCTACGCGTTATTGGAGGATCTCAAGCAGCGAGGCATGCTGGACGAGACGTTGGTGATTTGGGGGGGTGAATTTGGCCGAACCATATATACTCAAGGAGGTTTGACGAAAGAAAATTACGGCCGCGATCATCATCCAAGATGCTTCACAATGTGGATGGCCGGGGGTGGTGCCAAAGGAGGCACGATTTATGGAGAGACCGACGACTTTTCCTATAACATCGTCCGCGATCCGATCCATATTCGCGATTTTCATGCAACGATCCTGCATCTGCTGGGATTCGATCACGAGCGCTTCTCGTATACGCATCAAGGGCTCGATCAGAAACTGACCGGAGTCGTCCCGGCGCGAATCATCAGAGAACTGATCAATAGCGGTGGCACTTAATCCTACAGCGCAAGGTATGTACGTCAGCCTTTCCAGGCTGACCCAATCCTCCCGGTTTGGCACAAACCAGGTAAACGGCGTCAGCCTGGAAAGGCTGGCCTACAGCTTTGCATCGAGCCGGCGCTGTAGGATTAAGCACTCTCCAGCCAACAACGTCAGGACGCATCGCGAAGGGATCCAATCCGTTAGGCGGTCGTCAGAGCCGCGCGATCACCGGTTGTAAGACCCCTTCGCAATTTTTCATTCCGAAGGGGTGACACCTGGCCGTCGGCATCGCCAATTTCATCCACTTGTCTCTGTCCCGTCAGCGATCGTCCTCGTCGGGTGTTTCGGCTTCTTGTGGAGCGAATTCATTTTTCCCAGAGATTTTGTCTTCGATCACGGCGGCCAACGACTGTGCGATTGCATAACGCTGCATGAATTGGCCGTTTGTCAATGCGATATTGCCCTGCGGATCGATTAGCCAGTACGAAGGGGACGTTC
>JBGTDM010000020.1:0-5091 GCA_041748315.1 Pirellulaceae bacterium | reverse complement strand
GTGCGTTTGCCCGTTTGAGTTGGTTCTGAACCAAGCGTAATCTTCCAGCTCCTTTGGATCATCACCAAAACCGTACGCCGTATCGCTCCCTGCTCGGCAGGCATACTCCCATTCTGCTTCGGTCGGCAGTCGATAAACCCGGCCCGCCTCAGGCCAGTGACGAGATAGATGGCTGTGAGAGAAAATCGCGACATTTCCATCGAGCGCGCGAACCTGAGCGATAAAGCGATCCGCACGGTCGGAAATCTGCGCCGGTGTTTCCCCATTTGGTGAGCCGTCACGAAATAGATTCCAGTCCGGTCGCGCCTTGAGAATTTCCGCAGACGTGCGCCCTTCGTCGTCGCCATTGTCTCACTCCGCGAGCTCCGGTTCGATTCTGGGCGTCGGCCCCCCAGACCAGCCAGCCCACACGTTTGTTGCGCGCGTTGCAGCGGACTGGTCAGCACATGGGCAAACGGGATGTCACGCAGGCGCTGTCCCACTTCACGCGATTCATCCTCGCCATGCGCCGTCAGTGGAATGTCCGTGCGACCGGTGTACTGGCCGGAGCGAGACCACTCGGTTTCGCCGTGTCGGATGAAGTACAGACGCAGAGGCATGGGATTGCTTGTCTGAGGAATCCCCAGCTTCGCAAATCGTTTGTTGCAGGTAGGGTTGCTTTCATCCATTGCCAGCAGGCCCTTGTCGCCAGCGACCAGCGCGCTCGCGGTATCCACAAGCTCTTGCGTATTCATCTCTGATACCTCAGCAGTGTTGTCCGTCATTGGTCGACCTCAGCGGAGGCGGGTCAGTCCTGCGACTCTCGATGATCGCGCAGTCGCCCGAGAGTGTTCTCAATCAGCCAGGTCAACATGCCGCTGACAGGCACATTGAGCAGCTAGCCAGCCTGTGACTGCTGCGTGTGCCGATATCGTCAACGAGACATCGCCGGCAACACTGCTGACGGCTCTCAGCCATCGGCACCCGGTTACAAGTTACCCCAGATGCGTTCCTCTGCCGGTGATTGAGGTTGCGTTCCTCAATGGCCAAGAGAACTTTCTGTTTGCATGCCATGGCGCATGCTACAGCACGGCCGTCAGCGCCGTCACCGGCGAAGTGGTCCTTCCCTTAAGCGTGGCCTGGTGTCTCCTTACCTTCCTCGGCGGGACCAGTAATAGCCGCCACCGCCGCCAAACAGCACCAACAAAACAATGATCAAAATAATCCACCCTATGGTACTCATAATATCTCCTTCACTTTGGTTGAAACACAATCTCAGTCGACTCTGGACAAACCGACAGCCGTACGCGGTTGCGATTACTTTTTGGCCAGGCAACCACAGATCTCTGGAACATGCCGGACTGTTGGTATCCAATGTCAGGCACAAAAAAACCGACGTCGCGCAGACACCCACCGGCGCTGTACCACGCCGGCTTACTTTTTTACTGGCCTCCAGGCATTCGTCCGGGGGCCCTTAATCTAGTCGTCCGACGACTTCAATAACTATATAACTATTTCTTCGCTTGAGGAAGGTCGTTCGCCGCTGGCGAGCGTCTTCCCGCTGCGTCTGATCAATCGTGCGATCCAGGATCACCCACGACCGCTAGAAGCAATTGCTCTGGACGTGCTCCTCGAGCAGTTTCTTAAGCTGCTCGATATTCTTGAGCTCCTGGGCCTTCATATCACATATCACGCCAGAGTTTCTGCAAACTTGCCTGGCTGTCGGCGTTGGCGATGTATTGATCGTACCGCCACACGCCGTCAAGCCGCCGACTCAATTCGTGAATCATGTCATGATCGTGATTCTGACACCCCTGCGTTTTTCCGATGTGCTGGTATTCTGTTATTCTGTGTCGATTTGTGTGGACATGGCAGAGTTCCTTTTCAAAAGAGGCATAGAGCAGATCCTGCAACACTTGCGCATAAAAAAACCGACGTGGCTAAACACCTAAAGGTGTTTCGTCACATCGGTTTACTCTTTAACGGGCCCCCTGACCTCCAGGTTGCTCTTTATTTAGTCATCCGAGCATTTGCCAAGGAAAGGTTGTTCTTTCCCTCCTCCGGCAATTCCGTATTTTACAGTATGGCTGTTGGCGATACAAGTGGGTGGGAGCAAATAATAATCCACAGTTTGACAAGCGGAGCGAGCCGTGGATTGTTACATGCCAGTATTTCGCATGCGACCACCACAAAGGCATTGTCGAGTGGAAAGCTCATTGCTGTTTTCGGCGACAAATCCATTACGCCTTGTCCAGCCACGACCGCGCCTCGGTCGATTGGGCGTGATAGTTTTCAATCAGCCGCAACTGAGCGATTGCGGCCTCCAGATTTAGCCAACCTGGAAATGCTCTGGCGACAACGAGCACGCCAGACAATGATCCATGTTCCGCAAGTTAGGGATCAATATCATGACCGTGGCGATTTGTGCGCGATCATAAGATGGCGAACAAATGTTGATAAAGCCAAAGCCCAAGGGCAGCAACGGCAAGCGCGAGAACACCTCCCAATAAGAGATCGATAAAGTGTGGGGCCCCGAATGAAAAACACATATCATCGATTGAGCTGCTTACACGAAGCCACAGAGGCTTATATTGGGGGATGACATGGACTCTGGGGTCTATTGCCTTCGCAGCCCTCCTGCCGCTTTCGACGGCGGCCTCGATACTCCATACATCGGCTGCCGTCCTGGTATGAGCTCCGGCCAGAAACAGATTGGGGATGGATGTGGCCTGACCGGGCAGATGTGGCTGGGTATGTGTGGTCGTCACCCACTTGGGCTGTAGCGGCTCGATACCTGCAGGGGGTGCGATCTGTTTCATGCGCAGCTTGAATCGGTAAAAGCCGGGGTTTGAGTTTTATTGACGTCGCTGACAGGCTCGATGGCGTTCAACATTTTATCAAATACGTCGTTCCAGATGTTGCTCAGCAGGATGCAACGAAGCGTCATGACGACCTGATCGCCTGCCCGCTTCCATCGCATCCCGGAGAGCTTCATTCGTTCGCTGACGATCTGTTTGCACGCCGACTCGACCACGCCGCTGCCGATAGGAATGTTTCGAGCTTTCATCTCGAAGTAGCTCATGTGCCGTTTGTGATTGTTGAGGTAGTTGATCGCTTTGGCAAAGTCCTCAGCCCGGGTTGATTTGACGCCGTGCAGCTTGACCATTCTGGCGATCGAACGCATCACTCGCCCAAGGCCGCCTGGTTCAAGCAGCAACTTTCTGGCCCGCTTGAGCCATTCGTTTCGTCCCCCTTGATCTTGAGCAAATCTGAGACTGTCGGCAATCAACGTCAACCGCTCCGATGCATGGTAGTAATCGACAACGCGATGGATCTTGATTCGAACGCCATCCACATAGAATCTGCTCAACACGTTCTGCCAATACGCCGTTTCAATTTTTCCGGCATCGGTCACGTACACCACCTCGGGCCGTTTGGATCGCAATTGCAACGTCTCCCGTAACAAAAGAGTCAATTGATCCGAGAGCGTTTTCTGGTTCGTTTCGGGAGTTCGCCCCAAGTAAACGGTCCCCAGTCGTTTACCGTCAGCCAGCACGCTGATCGTCGCTACCGAGGCCATTTCAAAGTAACCGAAAGGGGCGATGCCCAGTGACACCGCATCACGACTGACCGACAAAACAATCGACTTTGCCCCCGTTTTCTCTGCTTTATCAAGCCAACGTTGCAGCCGGTCCCGTTGACACGAATGTCGAAAGGGTTCCAGTTTGGCAGCCAAATGGCCGCTCAGTTTCCGGAGCCTCTCCATGCCGATGGAACTGCCCAGATGCTCTCTCGTGAACTCAGCCGTTCGACCCTGCGAACTACCGGTCGCGGCGAACTGCTGGCCCACGAGGCTTGCCGCTGCCGGGGTGAAACCTTGTTGAAGCCCGAGTACGATCTCAAGCGGAAAGATCACTTTGCCTTGCCGCCCTCGGCGATACCGGGATCGCGAAAGTTCAATCTTGCCAAATCGAGTCATGACTTCACGAACCGTCGCGTCTTCGAGACGCCGATAATTGTTGCCACGATGGTGTACCGCTGCCGGTTGCTCCTCAGGAGTTTTTTCAAGCGAGTTGAACAATCGTTCGGTCAATTGCCGCCCGAAATCGAGCAGCGTGGAAAACAGGTGTTGTTCCAGGTCCAATGTCTGGCTTGGACTCGGATTGCCCACAAACTTAGACACCAATTCAACCAACGCATCACGCAGTTGCGATACGACCTGGTCGAAAAGCGAGTCGATTTGAAAATTCGGGATTGCATTATCGATGGCACTAGGCGAAACTTTCATGGCAGGCTTCCGTTCCTGAGGGCTGTTGCATTAGTTAGTAACAACAACAACTTCTCAGGGAAGCCTGCTTTCTCCAACATCAATTTGCCAACATTTTCAAAGGCGCATCACCCGGATCGCACCCCATTCCAAAAGGATCCAACCCTCGTACCGCAAAATACCCTGCATATAAACTCATCCCATCCACATAACCCAATGGGTCGCGGCTCATGAAGCGGCCGAGCTGGGGGGAGTAGTGGCGAGCGCGGAAGGAGTAGAGTTGCAAATCGTCGTCCCACTCGCGACCCGTATATAAATACCGATTCGAATTGTCACTCCAGGATTTTGATCCGCCAAGTGACGAAAGCACCTGGAGCCCGCCATAAGCCGTGTACACGTAACGCTCGACCACCAATCCCGAGCTATCCGTGATCGCAGTCGTACTGTACTGCTGATTGCGGTGATAATAACGTACCGTCGACGTGCCTTGAATCCGTAGAATCGGTTCATCGACGTACGAACCCCAGACGTAACGATAGACTGGCGTCGATGTTGCCAACGCGCCTCGGTTATAGTCGGCGATGATCTGGTTCCCGGCATGAATATAAACTTGACCCGTTCCGCCCGTGGGAGTCCTGGCGACTCTCCGCTTCAACACATCATATTCAAACGTCACATCCGCAGTTTGGTCGTCGTCCAGGTCGGCACTGACAAGTTGATTGTCAAAATCCCAGGTCAAACCGATCAAGAATGGATGCGCGTTGGCGGGAATCGATGTGATATTCCCTTTCACGTCGTGTTGGAGGTTTTCAGCCGTGCTGTTGATCTCGACCGACTCGATTTCG
>JBGTDM010000019.1:0-2538 GCA_041748315.1 Pirellulaceae bacterium | reverse complement strand
TCGCTGTCGCCATCGCCATCGCAGAAGCTTTGATAAAATCTCGACGATTCTGTTCCGGCAGCGGAATAATGTTCGGCGATTTCATTGAACTCGATCCTCTGATTCAAGATGAACAAAAATAACATCGATTTGCGAGACCCCTGGAAGATCGGCAATCCAGTCCGTTAATTGCTCCAGACCAGTAGCCTCTGGCGATTCGAACGTCATGGGCAAGCGATTGTTTTGCAACTCGCCAACTTCGATTTCCGACCGACGACTAAGAAGGGAAACCAGCGATTCGAGTTCCAACTTCGACCCGTCCAGCGTGGCCATTACGCTAGCAATCATGTTGCACTTTTATCCCTAAATGAGACGTATAAACCTGGAGCTTTTGGAATCTATGGGAGTTTGGAGAAAATAGGTGTTCAGCCAATTTCGCGATTCATCTCCGAAACTCAAAATCCGATGTACATACGCAGCGATTATAAATGCAGACTTCTTTGTCTACAATTGCACTTCGAGGCGAAATTCATGTTTCACCAATTAATTATCTACTTGAGAATCAGTGGCTTGGCCTTCTGTTTGACCGGCGGATCGGCATCAGCTTTTCAACAGCAATCGCTATTTGAAGCGGAACGATTAGGGACAAGAAGTCACATCGTCGAAGATCAAGACCCTGGCCTGCGAGCATCGTCAGAGCCGCGAGCCAATTCGCAACCTGGCGAGAATACCGATTCTGGTGCCGATTCCAGCGGCGAGGGAACGGATTCAAAACCGGACGCCGACACCGCGAACAAAACGCAGGTGTCAGCCAACGAACTCGAAAAACAAGTTGCTTCAGCGCATCAACCGCTCTTCTTCAATAATGACTTTTCGTACCTTTGTGATTCAAGTTATTGCGGATGGCAACTTGGAGACCTTCTAAAGAAACGATGTTTACCGGGAGCGCGTAGCTTCGATGTTGGGGGACAGTATCGAGCCCGTGCGCATTTTGAGCGCAACATGCGAGGATTGGGTTTGACGGGTGTCGATGACGACTTTTTACTTCACCGCACGCGCCTTTATGGTGACTTTCGATTGACACCGAACATCCGTGTGTTTGCCGAGATGATCCATGCCGAGAGTAAGACGAGAATTCAATTCCACGAGGTATTGAAGTTAATCGTGCCGACATGCTTAATTTGTTTGTCGATGCCAGATTGTTGAGTTCGTCGGCTGGAACCTTGATGATGCGAACGGGACGGCAAGAGCTGTTGTTTGGGGATCAACGCGCGGTCTCTCCCCTGGATTGGGCAAACACTCGCCGAACGTTTGAGGGGGGCTTGCTCACTTGGAGTTCTAAAGACTGGAAACTCGACGGGTTCTGGACCCACCCTGTTCAAGTCGACCCCAACCGATTTGACTCCCCAGATAGGGATCAAGAGTTCATGGGAATTCACTCGTCATACAAACTCGGGGCCGAGAAGGTGTTCGATGCCTATTTCTTTCGATATCTGAATGGTCGAGGAACGAATGACTTCAAGGCCAATACCGTGGGAATGAGGTGGCGACGTCATTGTGGCGATTATTTGTGGGATTTCGAGGGTGCCTATCAATTCGGCGAGACCAGCAATGGCTCAGACGATGCTGCTGGCATGGCAACATTTGGTGTTGGACGCAACTGGAGTGATTGTATCTGGAATCCGACTCTATGGCTGTACTATGACTGGGCGTCGGGAGGAAACGTAATGGAAGAACGGAACGGATATCACCACCTTTTCCCATTGGCCCACAAGTACAACGGATTCATGGATCTGTTCGGACGTCGCAATCTTGAAGACGTCAACATGTTACTCACGCTAAAATCCAACCAAAGACTTGAGTTGTTCCTCTGGTATCACTACTTGTTTCTCGAAACCAAGTCCGACACTCCCTATTCGGTTGCAATGACTCCATTTAATCCGGGGAATCTTCCTGGGAGCGCCAGCCTCGGACATGAGATCGATCTCATCGCAGATTGGAAGATCGGCAAGCGTCAATCGCTGTTATTTGGATACTCCCACTTTTTTAGTGGAGCCTACTATTCAACGACAGCGGGCGTTCCTTTCACGGGAGATGCTGATTTCTTTTATACGCAGTGGACATTGAACTTTTGACGTCAACTGAACCGATCAAAACTGCATATCGCACGGTCAGCTTACGATGTATGCCGGGTGACGTGTTTACGCTTGGCGGGTTTCCGGTTGCTTCTCAATTTCGTCCTCTATTGAAATCGTTGGCGGCGACAGTTCAGGATTTGCGGGTTCACGGCGAGCGGGGTCGGTCGGCAAATTCGCATCCAGCCCGCATTTCTCACAACGATGACTTTTGCGTTGGCGATCGCTCGATTGTTGGGCAAATGTCAGTGTTGTGGGCAACGGTGCGTTCAGGTCAAAGTGTGGGGTTGAGGTTGTGTCGGCCTGAGGACAGGCCGACCTACTGTAGCTGCCGCTGTCCCCAGCGGCAGATGGCCCCTCTCGACGCTTTCCATGTGAGAAATGCGGGCTAGCGATCTATTCGAACATCAAAAATTGAGTGCCT
>JBGTDM010000018.1:0-23454 GCA_041748315.1 Pirellulaceae bacterium | reverse complement strand
CGGGATGAGCTTCAATGAACGCGGCGGTTCCGACATCTTCATTCGGTCGCATGTACGGGGCATACCGGCCTGGGACGATCTGATCCGTGTCAACATCACTGCCGAATTTCCAAACTCTAGACATATTCCTGCTCCTGGACTTGCTGGTGATTCGGTCGTCCGATGATTTCTCGAGGATCGCAAATCACGCCGGCAACAGCGGTTGCGGCGGCGACAGACGGCGATGCCAAGTAGATTTGGGATTCCGGTGATCCCATCCGCCCACGAAAATTGCGGTTGCCGGTTGAGAGGCAGCGTTCCTGATCGGCCAAGGTGCCTTGATGACGGCCCATGCAAGGTCCGCAACCCGGAGTGGTGATTGTGGCACCGGCTGCCAACAGGACTTGAAGAGTTCCTGCCTCGAGTGAACGTTGCAATTCCCTGCTGGAGGCTGGAGTGATGATCATGCGAGTCCGCAGTTGATGCCCTTGTACGACCGCGGCAGCACGAGCGATATCTTCGGCTCGCCCATTGGTGCATGTACCCAGGAACACGACGTCAATCGGTTGTCCGGCTACCGTCGACAAGTCGACGACGTCATCCACTGAGTGGGGGACAGCAACTTGAGGCTCAAGTCGATTCAGGTCGACGGGAACGATACGTCGATAACTAGCACTCATGTCGACTTTCAAAAATCCATCGCTGAACAGGCTTGCGTGATCGTCAGGGGGAAACATCCCTGCTTTTGCGCCCAGTTCAATGGCCATACTGCAAATCGTCTGGCGTTCAAACAGCGGCAGCCAGTCCAAGCCATGGTATTCGATCGATTCATAGGTTGCCCCGTTGATCGTGAGTTGGCGGCACAGCCAAAGTGCCAAATCCTTGGCATCGACGCCTGGATTGAATCGCCCGGAAACATCGATTCGTAGTGTTTCAGGGACGCGGAACCAAGCTTTACCCGTACCCCAGCACAAGGCGATGTCGGTCGAACCCATCCCCGACCCGAACGCGGAAACCGCGCCATAGCTGGTCGAATGCGAGTCCGAGCCGATCACGATTTTACCCGGCGCAGCGATTCCCTCTTCGACCAGGACCTGGTGGCAAATTCCGCGACCGATGTCGAACAAACGTATGCCTTGTTCCCGAGCGAATTCGCGAATCAGGGCTTGTGCGTTGGCCGTTCCAACGGTCGACGCAGGTGCTACATGGTCCATCACCAAAACAATCTGATGCGGATCGGCGACCCGTTGAATTCCGAGTTCATCACGCATGATCTTGATGATACTTGGAGTCAACGAGTCGTGTCCCATGGCCACGTCGGGCTGAACAACGACAAGCTCTCCGGCGAATGTCGGATGTCCAATTTTTCGCGAGAAAATCTGTTCGGCGAGGGTCATTCCTTGATATCGATTGATCATGTTTCTGCTCCTGGGATTGAACCAACAATCGCGGTGGTAATTTCCGTTGATTCGGCCTTGTTGCCGCTGGTCGGCGATTCCGGAGGGATGAATCCGTCACGTGAATGTGAGTAGAGCAAAGCATCGACATCGTCGAGGGTTAACTTTCCTGAATCTGCCAACTGTTTGATGTGCGTGGTAATCGACTTCACCTGTTCATCGGTCAACTCAAGTTGCAATTGGTCGGCTCGATTGCGGATCGCATTCCATCCAGTTAGGCGATGGGCAACATGGATGTATCGGGTCAAACCAAAGTCGGTTGGATTGAGTGCTTCATAGGTGGAAGGATTGTTGAGTACCGCTTTGGCATGAATCCCCGCTTTGTGGGTGAAAGCGGCAAAGCCGGTGATGTAATTGTTGAACGGGACATCGACGCCGACCATTTCTGCGACGGTATGATCGAGTTCATGCAACAGTTCCAAACGATATTTGCTCACCAGGGCAGGGGAGTGTACGTACAACCTGGCGATCAACCCACCTAAAGGGGTAATGCCATTTCGTTCACCGATTCCCAGGACGCTGGTATCGACGAACCTCGCGCCAGCTAACAGGGCCGAGTAGCCGTTTGCAATTGCGCAACCGGTGTCGTTGTGACCGTGAAACTCGATGTCAGCTGTGACGTTGGCGGCAACCGATCGCACCAGCGCATCGATTTGTTGTGGGGTACCGATGCCGACTGTATCAGCGATGCCGACTCGATCGACGCCTAGCCGGTCGACGGCTCGGTAGACCTTGATCAGGTCGTCGATGTTGCTGCGAAGCGAGTCTTCGGTGCTGAAGCGGACCTCGATACTCTGTTGCTTGAGCCAGGAAATGACGTCAATTGCCAACTCGATGATCTGTTCAGTGGTCTTTCCGTGACCGAATTCGCGCAACAGGCTGGAAGTGCCGATGACGACGTCGACACCATCGACGCCGGTCGCAACGGCGCGCTTGGCGTCCTCTAGATTGCAGCGGATGTGCGTAAGAATTTTCGATTTCAAATTGAGGCTGGCGATCGCATTGCAATCTAGTTCACTTTGCGGTGACGCGCAGGGTGAAGTGAGTTCAATATATTCGACTCCAAAACTATCGAGTAGCGTTGCAATACGAATTTTGTCATCGGTCGAAAAGAATGCATTGGCAAACTGTTCGCCTTCGCGAAGCGTGGAATCGATAATTCCGAAGCGCTCGATGGTCGAGTCGCCGAGATCCGTCGACTTGAAAGTTGAGTCATCCATTTGATAAGTCCCTGGGTTACGTTCCTTGTCAAAAAAGTTCCTGTGAGTTTGCTATCGGGGCTGTCGATCGTTATTCGCCCCAATCCTCCTCAGCTTCCGGCGCAACGGCAAGCGTCAAGGGATCCGTGCTGATCACTTCCAATTCGGCGCCGCATTCCGTGCAGTGGATGATCTCGCCGATCATCAAATCACCGCTAATTTCAATTTCAGCGCCGCATTCCGGGCACTGGGTCGTCTGTACGACTCGACTCATGATTAAGCTCCTGAAAAGAGTTTTAACAACAAAAAAAGCCCGCGAGAAACCCCGCAGGCTGTTAGCGATTCAGTGTTTGCACCTATGCTAAGCCAACGGGAGTCCGCGGCGCTTTTTGGACTTTTTGCTAAAAGATTTATTGAACTGAGGCATGGATAACAGTGAAAAAAATTCAACAAGGTATTGAAAGATTGGAGAAGTAATCAATCGGCGGGGTTCTCTCGGACAAAAAAACCCCGCCGTTCTGGCAGGGTTTTGATTGACGACATCAAACTCCCGAACCAGCACTACAACGTACGTGTAGTCGCACGCTTAAGCATCGAGTTCGGTTTCTTAGGTTGGTAATTCATCTTGCGAAGCAATATAACCAGGTAAACTCATTTTGATCAAGGGGGCGTTGGAAAATTTTCGATTAAATTCCAGCGACCTCAGGGTAAACGCTGGGCGAGTTGGGGTTCAATCAGGGTCGGTCGAATTTAGAATCGGACAAGCGGTCGTTAAAGCAATGGACGATCAAGGTTTAAATTGCCTCTGGCCCTCGCTCGCCAGTACGGATACGAATGCAATCATCGAGCGGCAAGACGAATATTTTTCCATCGCCAACTTCACCCTGCTCGCCGGAACGTCCGCCGGCAGCGATTGCCCTAATGGTCGGCTCGACAAATTCCTCATTGACGGCAATTTGCAATTGAACCTTGCGTCGCAAGTTGGTGTTCAACTCACTCGATTGATACAGTTCAGCTTGGCCTCGTTGTTGGCCAAATCCCTGGCAATCCATGATGGTTAAACGGAAGACTTCAGCTTCTGACAAGGCTTGTTTGACGGTTTCCAGTTTATGTGGTTGGATGATTGCGATGATCAATTTCATATTGAGATTCCAGGTTTCCTGGCCGAAGCAGGCCGAGTGAGCCGATTCATTGTGTTGTTTCGCCAAGATCGAACAAGGCCTCGACGTACAGGCCAACATCAAATTGTTCCATCGCGTCTGGAGTTTCACCCAAACCGATGAATTTGACAGGTAGCTTGAATTCCTGGCGAATCGGAATGGCAACGCCGCCTTTAGCGGTGCCGTCCAATTTTGCCAGGACGATTCCGGTACAACCGGCGGCTTCAGAGAAACCCTTGGCTTGGCTCAACGCATTTTGGCCGGCCGTGGCATCCAATACCAGGAGAACCTCATGGGGTGCTGCTGGAATGACCTTGCCGATCACATTGCGGATTTTGGTGAGTTCATCCATGAGATTGCGTTGAGTCTGCAAACGTCCAGCAGTATCGACGATGCAGATATCGCAATTGTTTTTTGTTGCAAAGTCGACCGTTTTGTAGGCGACGCTAGCGGGCTCTTTGCCTCCAGTTACAATATCGGCTCCGATGCGATCGGCCCAGATTGTCAGTTGTTCGACGGCTGCCGCTCGAAACGTATCGCCAGCTCCCAACACCACTTTTTTGCCCTGAGAATGAAAACGATAAGCGAGCTTGGCGATTGATGTGGTCTTACCAGATCCATTGACGCCAACAACCATGATTACCGTCGGGCCGGATGCAGCCAGATGAAGTTCAGAACTTTCCTGCTCCATGATCTCCAGGATGGTTTTTTTCGCTGATTCCACCAATTGCGGCATTAAGACTTTTCGAGCGCGATGTTCCAATCCAACCGCATCACGGATTTTCGATGCAGGCCCGACCCCCATGTCGGTCTTTATCAAGTGTGCAAACAACTCGTCCAAAAATTCGTCGTCAACGAGTCGCCCTTCGGCACCGACCAGATCGCGAATATCGGTATTCAGTACGGCAACCGTCTTCTTTACCGCGGCCTTGAATCGGTTTAAAAGACCCGGCTGTGGTTTTGCCTTCTTGGCCGGTTCCGGTTCGGTTGGCGGCTCGGTTGGCCGCGTCTCAGCAGATGGAAGTTGCCGCAAGTGATCGTCATTAAGCTTGAGAGCACTCGATGTTTGATCGGCATCATTTTCAGTTGTAGGTGGTGGAACGGCCGACTCTGAAGGTTCATCACCTTGCCGTTTTTTGCGATGAAAAGGATTCCAATTAGCCATAGGTTATATTGCGTGAGACTCAATCATAGTTAGTGAAGTTGATTTTATGCGTCGCCCTGTTGAAGTGGCGGATTGACGGCTGATTCAGGGTGGCATGGTATTTTAACCGATACGAACCTTGGCCGTGCATCCCAAATCATGGGGTGGCTCGAAGCTCAGGGGTTGTCCACGTCAGGAATTACGGGCTGTGATTTACGAATGCGGTCTAAAACTCCATTGATAAACCGTCCAGAGTCCGATGATCCGTATCGTTTTCCGAGTTCGATGGCCTCATTTATGGCCACAACCGGTGGCGTTTTGCCATACAGAATCTCGTAAACGCCGATGCGAAGGATATTTCGATCCGTTCTTGCCAAGCGATTTACGGTCCAGTTTTCGGCCGTTGTCGCGAGCCAGCGATCGATCTCTCGTAGATGTCTGGTAACACCTTGCACGAGTTGGCGAGCGAACTCGACCAAGGGCTGATTGTATTGCAAGCGTACTTGAAGGAAACGCTCGTCCATTTGATCTTGCCAATGGGAGATCTGATCAGAAACACCGTCCCAATGGTCTGCAGTCACTTTTTTCAATTTCAAAGGGGGAGTTCCACCAGCGGTAGCACCGGCGGATTTGAAGTATCCGTGCATTTCGTTTCGGTAGAGGAGTTGCAAGGCAACTTCACGGGCGCGACTACGTCTCATCATGGTGATTGGCTGGGGCGGGTGGGATTTGAATCCGTGATCGACTGTCTCAAACCGATCATTTCCAGTACAGCACGTGTCGCCTCGATCCCCTTGTTTCCGACTGCACCGCCGGCGCGTTCCTCTGCTTGTTGGAAATTTTCGCAAGTCAACAGGCCAAATGCGACCGGCGTTTCGTATTCCAGCGCCAATTGCGCGAGTTCATTGCTAACCGCGCGATTGATATGCTGGTCGTGCGAGGTCTCCCCGCGAACAACGGTTCCCAAACATATAATGGCTGCGAAACGGTGTTGTTGCAGCAGCCATTTAGTCGCCAAGGGGAGTTCCCATGCACCTGGGACAGGTGCAACCAATATATTGGAATCATCGATCTTCGCTTCCGCCAACGTTTGCAATGCGCCTCGCAGCAGCCGGTCGGTGATGTCCCGGTTGTACCGGGAGACAACCACGGCAAACTGCTGGCCAGAATGGATGAATCGCGTGGAATATTCGATGATCACTGATTAGACGGTCGTGTAATAAGCGTGTTTTTATATTGTTTAGCGTTGATTCGAATGGTCTCGCCGCAATACTGGTCTGGGCAAAATTCGTAAGTTGGCAAAAGGTCAATCGTCGTGAGCTGGTATCGTGGTTTCAGATCGAGTTTATCAAATGTCGGCGAGCCGCTAAAACAAATTTCGCTTTAAGCTCATTAGAAATTCAGCATTGGTTTGTGTTTTTCTTAGTTTCGATACGAGCAGCTCCATTGCATCGGGTGGATTCTTTTCGCTGAGGAGTCGCCGCAACTGATTGATTCGATCAAATTCTTCCGGATCAAGCAACCTCTCTTCGCGGCGTGTGCCACTACGGTTAAAATCGATCGCTGGCCAGATCCGACGTTCAACCATCGATCGATCGAGAACGATTTCCATGTTTCCGGTCCCCTTAAACTCCTCAAAAATCACATCGTCCATCTTGCTACCCGTATCGACCAATGCGGTCGCAATGATGGTCAGAGATCCCCCCTCTTCGACCTTCCGGGCCGAGCCGAAGAAGACCTTTGGCTGCTGCAACGCGTTAGCGTCAAGGCCACCGGACAGGAGCTTGCCCGAGGGTTCACATTCCTGATTCCAGGCTCGGCCAAGCCGCGTGATCGAATCTAAAAAAATGACAACATCGCGGCCGACCTCGACCATTCGTTTGGCCTTTTCCAAGACCATGTCCGAGACCTGCACGTGCCGTGCCGGGGATTCGTCGAATGTAGAGCTGATCACCTCGCAGGCTTCCCCCTGCATTTGCCGCTCGACATCCGTGACTTCTTCTGGCCGTTCGTCGACCAATAAGATGATGACATAGGCAGTCGGATGGTTCGCCAGCACAGCTTTTGCCATGTCTTGCATCAACATCGTCTTGCCAGCTCGGGGTGGACTGACAATCAGGCCACGTTGTCCAAATCCTATGGGGGCGATCAAGTCAACCACTCGAGTTGAAATGTTGTTGCAATCGTATTCCAGCATGATCCGTTGATCGGGATGCAATGGCGTCAATTCCTCAAAATGGCGCCTTGTCGCGAATTCCTGCGGATCAAGTCCATCGACGCTTTCAACTCGAAGCAGGGCAAAATAGCGTTCGCCTTCTTTGGGGGGACGAATTTGCCCCATCACGACCGATCCAGTCTTCATTCCAAATTTTCTAATCTGGCTCGGAGAAATATAAATGTCATCCGGACACGCCAAATAGTGATGGCTCGTGCTCCTGAGAAATCCAAACCCATCGGGGAGTATTTCCAATGTTCCCTGGCCCACCATCCTGGACTTGCGTTCGAGTCGAGGTTTCAGGATCGAGTTAATCAACTCCCTGCGGTCCACGACTTCGGTCAAGCCAGCACCGTCCAATTTTGCGAGTTCGATTAGTTGTTCCAGAGTCATATTTTGGAGTGTCGTAACATTGATCGATTCAATGGGTTCGAGACCTTCGCTGGTCTCGTTCGATTGTCCTTCAAAATTCAACTCATTTACAATCGCTTCGGCGACGGACATGACATCGCCTCGCCGCTCCGATTCAGTTGATCGGGCCGTATCGGAGTGTTCACCGGCATGCAGATCATCGCCATCGGATTTCGACCGTAGGGTTTTTCGAATTACTCGAGGATTCTGCCTACGAGAACTTGACATGGATTCTAACTCCGTACATTCTTCGCGTACCACGGACTTCGCGGATCGCGCACTCGTCCATCGGCGGACGTTTGCTGAAAATAGCGATAAAATTTGTTCGGATTGGGCCCACCGTCTCTTGCGTCCAATCCCTATTATTTGAAACCACTGGATCGTGATTCACGTGAATTGCGTTCCAGTGATGAACTCCCATCAACACTGGATTCTAATCCCAGACCAACCTGGCCCGTCATTCCAGACTGTTTCCCGTCCAGTTCTCCCATAGTTCGCGAGCCGCGAAAACGGTCCTCGTCCACTCCCCCGAATTATCCAAAACGCGAGTTGATTTGCGACACTTAATGTCCAGTGGCGTTTGGGAACGCTCTCGCCGATCAAAATCCTCTTCCGACCAACCTCTCTGAATGGCTCGTTCCAATCGTTTATGTCGAGGTGCGTCAATGTACAAAATTTCGTTGCACAACGTATCCCACCCCGCCTCGATGAGCAATGGTGCATCAAGGATGACCACGGTACATCCCTGCTTTCGAGCAATTTCCAACTGACGCATTATCTCTGACTTGATTCCCGGATGAACCAAACGTTCCAACTCATTTAAACTGGATTCTCCAACCGGTCCACTTTGAAAAACGATTCTTGCCAATTGTTTGCGATCAACTTCATCGGTACTGGAAAAAACGGTGTTGCCCCATCGTTGTTGAATCGCTTGTTTTACCGCTGGAT
Source organism: Pirellulaceae bacterium (assembly GCA_041748315.1). Classification (GTDB taxonomy): domain Bacteria; phylum Planctomycetota; class Planctomycetia; order Pirellulales; family Pirellulaceae; genus CALMEE01. The sequence goes on along the minus strand of JBGTDM010000018.1, from coordinate 14,941 downwards.
CTTGCAAAATCTGATGGCCGATTCGATCGGCATCCAAAACGACCGCGCCCCAAGTTTGGAACAACTCTGCGATTCGACTTTTGCCACTCGCAATCCCTCCGATCAAGCCGACGATTAGCATCGAATTCCTGTTTCAGGCTCAAACAAAAATTGAAAAACCCTTGGATCTGTGGGCCTTTGTCAGCCATTCCTTTATTTCACAGGGTTTTTTGGTTTCATGGCCTCGGTCAACGCAGATCCCAAGAATGGAAGTTCAGGCTACGCAAAACTGGAGGACTTAGGGCTTAGCTTAATATGTGGGAACCGGTGGACTTCTCTTCCAGAAACCACCACGTTCTGTAGGCTTTTTTTAATAGCTGGAGGGTTCTCGAGCGAATTCTTACCGACAGGTTAAGCCTCAAGACGAAGGAATAATGCTGTCACCGTTTCGCTTGCAGCCCCCCAATTATATTCGATTCTCGGGTCAAACAACACCGCGTAGACTCTGATTCCCAGAAAGCAATGTTTGTCAGTGAGCAACAAGTCGCAATGGTATGTCCAACGGGTCCAAGGGTACGCAAAAACGGGATTGGGAAAATACGCTTAAAGTCCGCAAATTTGACAATTAGACAGGCTCATTTCCGCTGGCTGGAAAAAACTGGGAGAAAACCGCTCATTTTTTTTGACAGCGGAATTCAGGCTAGCTAGAATTAAGGTTCGGCGTTTTACGGCTCAGGGGAGAACGGATCGGCCAAATTCGCTTGGTGAAGTGTTGATTTTGTCCTGCTAACATTTAACCGTATACTCTACCTGACCGATCTAACTATTGTGTAAGTCCCTCTGGAGCCTTTGAATTTGGCCCAGTCCGAACATTGAGGAGTGATCTCGCCATGGCGGCTCGTGAAAATCAAGGTTATTTAATTGCGATCATTTTGTTGGTATTGCTCACCGTGATCTTGGCAATTTTGACTTACTTTGCGTTTAGTCAGGCGGGCGCCGCCAGCAGTAACCTCAAAGAACGGGAGAAATTGTTGGCCACAGCCAATAGTCGGTTGACGGCTTATGAACAGCAGGCGGCCATCTTGAAAGCTTATGTTGGCATCCCTCCGTTCGATCCAGGCGAAGTTGAACAAAGAATGCGGCAAATTCAAAATGCCAATGTAAGTGAGGTCGCTACAGAAACGAGTGCGATTCGTGATCAGTTTAATGCTGATATGGCTCGATACATTCGCCCCACCGCCGATGGCGTCGAGAAAACGTATCGCGGGTTAGTTGACGATATGAGTATCGCATTGATGGCGACGCACCGCGAACGAGTCACGCTTAATGCAACCGTCGAAGTTGCCGAAGAGGATAAACGAGAAGCGATCCGGAAAAAGGATGAAGAAATCAAACTCGTGACGAACCAATTAGATGCCTCGCGTAGCGACTTAAATACAGAACGCGAGTTGCACAACCAAACCAAGAAAAGTCTGAATGACCAACTTGAGGCTGCCAAAAACGCTAATCTACAACTTAATTCGCAATTCGCGCGATCCCGTACCGAATGGACCACCGAAAAAGGCCAGCTTGAAAGTGATCGAAGTAAAGCTGAAACTCGTGCTAAGGGATTGGAAGAGAAGCTCGCGAAGTACGAAATTCAACGCTACGACGTCGTCGACGGTCGTGTGCTGCGAGTCGCCAATTCAATGAACCGTGTTTACGTTGACATAGGCTCGGCCGATAATTTGCAGTTACGGCAATCGTTTGCGATTTATGATCAAAGCCTGACCACCTACGAACGTGGCATGGAAAAAGCAAAAATCGAAATAACAAACATTATAGGTCCACATTCCGCCGAAGCACAAATCATCGAGTCGAGCAATGTGAATCCAATCCTAACCGGAGATCACGTGATTACGGCAACCTGGCAACGCGGCTATCGCGTGCCGGTTGCACTAGCTGGATTTTTTGACCTCGATGATGATGGTCGATCCGATCTGGAAAGGTTGATCGGATTGATCAGCCAAAACGGCGGGATTGTTGTGGCGCATCATGATGAAACGGGACAAGTGTTCGGAAAAGTCAATGAAGACACTCGATATATCGTGATGGGACAAGAACCGACTAATGTTGAACAGATTCAAGGCATGTCGCGGATTCAGGAGCAAGCCAAGGACTTCGTCGTTCAGCGAATTCCTTTGCGCGAATTTCTCAATTCGATGGGTGTTCGTAGCGGTTCCAAGGTGATCCCAGGAACTGGAACATTGGACCGTGGCAGTCGTTTCCCCGAGCGACGACCCCCAGTTCGAAACGGTGGTAGTGCGTTCGAGAACTGAACGCTACAACCTGGGCAAGGTCAACCTCCAGCGATATTCGATCCGCCAAAACCAACAGTTTGCATGTTTGTGAACTGAAATCGTGACGATCCAGCCGATCTGGATGCTCGATCTCTTGGACTTTTCGTGGGGGGCGGTCGATTGGATTGCCGACTCGATACACTGGGTTACCGATGCAAATTTCAACTTCGATTCGCCGTCGCGTGCCGCATCGTTCCCATTCGAAATTAATCAGGTCGACGGTCTAATCAATATATAAAATATCCTGTTCATCGTTGATGTGATGCTTCGGATTTGTAAATGCCCCGTGAGGTGACGGGGATTCGTCCTTGAGTCGATATCGAAAGATATTGTTAATTTTCTTCCCCTTTGGTTTCTCAAATCGTCGTTCGTCCAACGGGATTGAGATGTCCAGATTTTGGCCCAGCCAATTTCCAGCACTGGAATTTGCCGGATCTTCCGTGGCGATGAACGCATATCGAGCCACGTCCCATAGTCGCTCGCAAAGCACCGACAAACTCATGTGTGCGTTCCAGGCTAATTCAATGTCTGGCAAATGAACGTGGCCATTGCGCGGAATGTTCGGATGAAACAATTTCGTCAACCATTGGATTTGCGGAGGTGTACTTGGAAAGGTTGCGGGAAACGTAAGCTCCACCTCCTGCTCGTCACAAAATTCAGGTTCGACCTCGTCCATTCGCAATTGGTTGATTCCGCAAATGAATCTGCCTCGAAAACCGATCCGCAGCTTGCGCGAATCCAGGTCGGGTTCCAGTACAATAAACGAACAGTGCCGAGCATCGTCTATTAATGCTTCGATCATCGATTTCAATACTGTTTGGTCGGTCGTTTTAGTCATCAGCTCGTTCCCAAGCCGCCGCAGGTGTCCCCCTCCGCGCACCGCAGTTTGCAGTTGGAATCATCAGGGGTGGCGTCACTCGATATCCCCATCATCTGCCTCAACATCTGTTTCGAATCCTTTGTTTGCTGCCCGACTTTTTCGGTCATTAAAATCGGATTGGAAACCGCCGTAGGCTTGCCGGCCGCCTAGCCAAAAGCCACCGGCAAGACCAAATAGCCCCACAGCAGCGGCAATCAGATAGTACATCCAGCCTCCCGTCGATTTAGAATTTCCGTCCTTTTCTTGCCTCAGTTCGGCTGTCTCCTGCTTGAGCGAACTCAATTCATTATTCACTTCATCGAGTTTCGCTGCGCTCTGTTCAATGGTCTTTAACTGGCTTTCGTTGGTACGATTTAAATCACGGTTGGTCGACTCAACCAACGCCGTCAATGCCATCTGAGCGCGCAGATTATTTTCAGTTTCCCGATTGCGAAGCTGTAGATCCGCAACATGGCTAGCCAGGTCAGCGGAGTCTCGTGAGTCACCCGCTAATAGCGAAATGGCTTGCTCATAAGCCTGTTCCTTGGCTTTCATCTGTTCAATGTGATTCAATGCAGCCAGCTTCTGATCAAGTTCACCGAGTTTATCTGCTGTTTGCTCGCTGGAATCAAACAGCATTTTAAAGCCCAGCAGCCCTAATACTAGAAGCTGAATCGTGAGCATTCCAATAATTGCAACTTGAATGATCGGCGTACGCTGATCGTTGATGTTGACGACGGGTTGAATAATTGGACTTCCAGTGCCGGAGTAACGAGGGTCTAACGCCATGGTCGATTCGCCTGAATACAGTGTTTGGAAATACTTTAGTTCGTCTTCGCGAAAACGATTCGTGAACAAATAAAAGCCGCCTGTGCGTCGCGTCCGAGGGGGCGAGTCCTTCGTCCATACAAACCAGCCGCGATCACCACGACACGGATCAATCACCAAGGCCAAATCAAGCGGCCGATTAAAAAAATGACTACAGATGAAATCATCCATCCCCGACAGGAAGACCCCCCAGTCCGGGTGCGTATGATACCAACCCACCATTTGCAGATCAGCCGAAAAATCGTCGCGCCGTCGAGTGATGTCCTGCCAAGTCTCGTGTGTAAATTTAAAACTTCCCTTCGTCGCCTCGAAATGTTCAGCCCGCAGGCTATCCGATACCACCACAAAGGGTTGTCCCTGCTCATCAACGAACTGCCCGCCTAACATGACTCCGCCAAGTTCTACATCTCGATTACTTTGTGCATGGGCCTCCATATCCCGCATCACGTCCAGGTCGACGAAAATAGAAATGTCGTGTTTCCGGATTTCTCCGCATTCAATCACTGAGAAATGCGCGTCTCGATCTGGTCGCAAGCCCGCGCCCGGTCCTTGAAATTCGATTTCACCAAATTGAATTTCGTTCATTTTACAAGCGTGTTAATCCGCCATCAAAACTTGTCAAAAGACCGGAAAACTAACCGGATGAAGCAGGTTTGCCACCCGCTTCGTCACAGGCTGGTGCGGTTGCCCATGGCCGGTCAGCTGCGAGTATAAAATACTGTTCTGTCTGTGAACTTGAAATCTTGACAATGTCATAAGCCGGGATGCCAAATTCGGCCAATTTTCGCCCGGTCCATCGGTCGATGGGGGCGACCTGATGAATAAGCTCAGCTTGCATCGGCAATCGGCAGCCTGAACAAACACCGTCACGTTGACGGACCTTGCTCGTTGGCTGCATGACTTCAATGCAATGATCACAATCCTTACAACTCAAGGAAATGACTAGATCGCGATCCAACTCGAGTTGCAATTCGGTTCGCTCCGGCTCCTCAAAATAAGCACTCGCCAGAGCAAATAGCTGGCCGAGGGAGTGCCGGTGCCCCAGTGCCAACTCGACCGGGTTCGTATACGTTTCGTGACTTAGGCAATCTTCCCGAAACGGGTATTTGGTTTGATACATCTGATTGGAGACACCATTGAAAACCAGTGCCGATCCTGCTGAGACCGGCATGTCGTGTATCAATTTAAGTGCCTCTTGGGTTTGCAATCCACCAATGATTGATGCGATCGTTGGTGCGGTTGGCGTTTTCCCGGCAACGATATCCTCCTGCTTTAACAGTGGGCAACTATACCGCAACTGAATCAAGCGATAATCGTTTTCAGTCATTCCGCATTCATAACAAGGCCCGTCAGGAGGGACAAAAACCTTGGCCACGCCGTTGATCTCCTGGATTCCACCATCAACCCATGGCGTCCCCACCTTCCAACAAAGCCGATTCACCCAAAGCCGAGCTTCTCGATTGTCCAGGCATCCGATCACAACATCAACATCTTTTACCAGCCCCAACCCAATGTCCGTCATTACGTTGCCCACGACCGGAATGACCGTCACGTCGCTATTGAGCTCAACGACACGCGAGGCTGCAACAGTCGCTTTCGAATCGCCGAAGTCTGTTGAACGGAACAAGACGGAGCGGTTCAAATTAGAAGCCTCGATATGATCCAGATCGATCAAATAAATGGTACCTATTCCCAAGAGCGCCAAATTTTTCAACACCTCGTTACCTAACGCACCAGCACCGACTACCAGAACTTTGGCATTCGAAAGCTTGCGTTGATCCCACCAGGCGATTAGTCGCATTCTCGAATATCGATCGTCGTCGATGATGAATGCATTGTCATTCATGAAGCTGAACTTGTCGTAATGTGTTGCCGTGTGGCGGTATAATTAGTGCGTATTTCGCCTGCGATGCAACGGAAGAGGCGATAATCGCAAGTCACTGAGTACATCTAGTTTAGCTTCCGGTCCCGCTGCTTCAACCGACCCTTTGCAGCTTCGCAAGCCCAACCTAAAGAGTCCCAATAGCTTCAGTCTATTCGGTCTGCCGTCATTTAGCAATTTGCGGTGGCCGACCCGGAACCAAAACGAATCCGCAATTGAGAATCTCGTCGCCGGACCAACCAAAGAATCCAAACTCCTGCTGGCGAGGGTCGACGACCATCGCAATTTGCCAAGGTTGGTTGAAGAAATTGCGATGGAGAAATAGATCATGCTGCGACAAAAAGACGTCAAATCCCGGATGCGTATGATGCCAGCCAACGACCCGTTGGCACGGATACTCGTTCGTGATTTGTTGATTTAACCTGGCCCAGGTCTCATGAGTGAATTTCAACGAAGAAAATTTGGAATCGGTTCCGCAAGCGGGTAGGAATTGTTGAACCTCGACATAAATTCCGTGATCCTGAAACACGCCCCCTAACAGGAATCCACCAGTTTCTCTCGAGACCTCGCGATGCGAAAAGCCAATGATCTCGTCTAACACCGATGCATAAACAAAAATTGGAGTCGAACGGGAGTCCGGAAGGGAACCGATCAATTTGGCAGCCTGACACCCGAAAAATGAGGGCGCTCGTTTCGAAATCGGCTCAAGCGTCGTCAACATCGTCTCAATTCGCTCTTCTTTGCTTTAAACCGGACCCCAATTCAATTCAGTCAATGAACACAATATCCGTGTCTGTCGTTTTCGGTTCAACATCGGTTGCTCCAACTGCCTCGGCATCGATCACTTCGACGTCGTCCGGCATTTGCATCACCACCGGAGGGACACTGATATTTGAAGTTGCTAACGACTTAGGAGTAAAAGTAACTAAGTCCCGTAGGGCTCGCCGGTCAAGCGGGAATGAGAAAACACTTTGGTTCTTTGCCCATATCGCAGCTTCCCGATTGTATGGACTCTCTGTGTCAAAGTTCTTATAACGAATCATATCCCACAGCATATTGCAAAGTTCATCCAACGTGAGACTAGGAACCCAATGCGTTCCATATCCACCCAAACAAACGACACCACCCGAAGAAATATTGGGATGAAAAATCGGAGTTTGCCAGGAAAGTGCAGGGGTCATTCGAGGATAAGCAGCGCCCAATTCGACCACCACGACATGCTCATTGCTGAGTGCAACTTCATAGTTGTTGACGCGGCACGCTCCCAATCCGCAAAATATCAAGCGATACATTTCAGGGGGCGTCCCCTTCGCTTCAAAACTAAATATCGAACTGCCAGCCGCTAGCGCTTGAACCGCCCGGTGATCAGACATCAGTCGGCGAATTCGAGGAGATTTGCGCATAGTTTTGTGTAGTGAAGTATCTCCGTGATTCTCTCATGCCATGTTGCGGAAATCACCGTACAGCGAACTCAGATCAGCGATCCAGCAACAATTTCAGGATAAACGATCAAGTGGTCCCCGTCTCCAACCGCAGCCTGTTGCAACGTTTGGTCTTCTTGGAGTCGCTTTCCCCCCTCCTTGTGATCGAGACTATAACTCATGGGTTGGCCATCAGGACCGATTACTGGCAAGTTCATTTTCGTGATGATGTTCGGCAAAATTCGCTTGACCGTCACCGTATCCGAAACGACCGCCTCAACCGACTTCGCTCCAGTCTGATCCAGAAAGGTCACGCGTGTTCCTTGACGAGTCGATGGATCATTAGTCATTATTTCTCTCCGCACGGTCCTATGAATACCACAATATACGAAAAAGTCGCTGATTTTGCTCGTACTGAACGCTAAATTGTCGCGATTTCCAGCCGTTTCCCAATTGGTTTCCGTCTTGTCATTGATCATGAAGACAGAAACCCGACGCTCCTTGGATGACTTGCCGACCGATTGGTTCATTTAATTGTCTCGAAAACGCAAGTTCGAGCGTAGTTCGCCACAAAACGTCAAATATTTGCCGTCTCCTTTCAAAAAAAGCAAATCCTCGTCAAACCCATTGTTTCGAGGACATGCAATGTTAATGAATTGCGGACTTTGCTCGATTCTCAAAATGACATCCATTGTCTAAAAACAACAAAACAAATGAAGCAAACGCAAAGAATATGGATATTTACCGCGATTTGACTTGCGGGGTAACCAGGATACTTAAATGGGTGTTGGCCTGGGGTCGCCGCGTATCCAAACTCCCATCGTCCCGGTGCCGCTTTGAGTCGTTTTCAACCGGTTTCTCACCGGTTCGATAAGGCAAACTCAAATGATGGGAATGATTAATGAACATGATAGAGGCCGAAACCAAGCCATCAGGCGGTTCCATTGCCCGTCAAACGCCAGCAACCAATCCAAAACCCTTTTCGTTGGAAACACACATCGCGTGTAAGGGGTTGATTTTGGGTTTAATGGTTGGAGGTTTTGGTTCGAAGCCAGTCTGTCTTCAAGATGCCATAGGTGGCGATGTCTTCGAAACGTCCCCATTTTTTGATGTGGCGTCGTAATAGCCCTTCTTGCGACATACCCAGTTTCTGTAAGACTCGTCCTGAAGCCGGATTTCGCGCCATGTGATGGGCATGAATTCGCTGCAAGCCAAGATTTTCAAATCCAAATTCGAGCATTAAACGGCCTGCAACGGTACAGCAACCCCGATTCCAGAATTTCCGTCCAATCCAGTAACCTAACTCGGCATGTTCATGTTCCGGGATGATTTCAAGCCCAATTGCGCCAACTAGAACCGGTTTGGATTGCAGCATGGCGCTACCGACATCCGCAGTTTCAGCAGGCGTTGAACAAATCGCAAAAATAGCCGATTTCCCTGTGCGCCACCACGACTCGTGATTGGCAATCCACTCGGCTGCGAGTGGCTCAGGGTAGGGATAGGGGATCGATCGGGTAAATTCAGCAATGACTCGGTCATTGATCAGTGAAAACAAATCGACCGCATCATCCGTATGGAATGGACGCAGCAGAACCGGTGTGGATTGTAATTGTGGCTGAGCAATTTGAAGATTGGATTCCATGGATGCAATCGTGACAATTTCCTAAAAATTTGTATTTCTTCACGAACGATTGAAAGATCGAAAAGTAAACAATCTTCCACAGGTAAATTCCTTCGAATGAATGGTGCATCGGGTTCCGTCAAACAGCAACCGTCATCACCAACTCCTGATATTCCGACTTTAGCGGTTAAGCCTACTTGGACTTAATCAGCTTTAGCGTTAAGTCTGTCAAACCTTTCGCAATTTGAGGTTATTGGGTGCCTTTGTTGACCTAGAGTTTTGTATTCAAGCGCAACTCGAAAGCGGGAGCGCCTATGGACCACCAAGCCACAATACGATTTTAACCTCATAAGACCCGGGGAATCGATGGGTTATTTACAGAACTTTTTTGACAAAGTGTTTCAACAGTCGTCCCTATTTCAAGATGCGACTGATTTCATCGATATGCGCCAAAAGGAGTTGCAGAAGCATTTATCTCGAAATGCCTATGCCGACTTCAGGCTGACCGACGCCGTCCGACCATCACCCAGCTTGCCGATTCAGCCGATGCAGGGATTCCGTCCAGACGCGTATCGAGATGAGGAAACCGGGATCGATATTCCAGTGCTGATGGCTGCGGCATCGTCAGAAAACCTCTTCTCCACGTTCATTCAATTGATCCAGCGATTAGGCCCGACGGTCGATGTTGTACTCGAATCGAGTCATGATCATGAGATCAATGGTCACGTCGATTTCTACCGCGAGCACATCGATACTCCAGTGTTGATCAGCACCCTATGGGAATATGAGGATTTACTCCTAAACGATGGATGCACTGGAATCGCTGTGCTCAATCCAACTGTCCCGCATGAAGTTCAATTCGACGAACATAAGCTGCTGATCATTTATGGGAGTCCGTTAGAACCGTTTGAACACATTTTGACCCAAAACGGTGTATTGGAATTGCCGGACCTGCACTTTATCACAGAAGCGGAACATATTCATGCTTCATCTGACAGCTTCCGCTGCCAATTTGATGAGCTTAAATTGCGATTGGGAATCGACGCCGACGCGGGTCATATTGAACTTTGTTAATCCATTGATTTGGGAATTGCATCCGATCTGAACCCCGACTCAGCTTCAAATCCATCGGCTGGGCGATGGGTTCGTCAGATGGCCGATAGTCTGATTGCCCAAGAGCGGGTAGAAATTGGTGTTCTCAAGATTAGAACGCTTCCGTAAAATGGGCGCCCCGAGTACAAAAGAATCCGCACTCGGATCGAGTACTGGTGCGGTCGGGTGATTACAGTCGTTACGGAGTTGTTGCCACGATGAAGGAATGTCGTTTCTGTTTCACGAGTATTCACAACCGCGCTACGGTTTGTCCAGAGTGCCATCACTGTCAAACACTCTTCGGATCGTTGCGTTCCACCATTTTAACCGGATTTCCGATCCTTGCCGCCGTTGTTTCCATTGGATTCGCGATTTTTGAAAAGACCCAGGCCAACTATGCGAGGCAGGATCTGGCATCGACGACGGCGCAACTACAAGTCGAAGAACTGAGAAGCGAAGTTGCTGAGGATGCGGTCATCGAGTTGAGCCAAAGGCTCCCTCAAGTTTCTTCGATCGTTCATCCCGGTGGTAACCAGCATGTTGAAGCGGATCCACAATCGATCGTGAATGACATCGATCGACGACTTTCAGAACATCTTAAAACCCCCAAACTAACCCCTGATCAAGTCAAGGCGCTTCATGCCGAGCGATTGAAGCTGAGAATCCAACAACCTCAAGCCAATATTAGCCGCTTTCGAAGCTTTGAACATCGTTGACGATCGCGTTTTTATCTAGCGATCACCGTCGATGCGTTTGAATACGGTTGGCATTCAATATCGAGCAGGGTCAACAATTCAGTTTGGATTGCTGACGCGCAGCACATCGCGCCATTGACCCTCATGTTGCAGTGTGATCTGACCCAGTTGATTGGGTTGATTTGCGACGCAAATAAAACCAACCAAGACACTTCCCATGCCGATTGAAAAATGCCCAGCAATTCCGCACCACGGAGTGCCCCGCCCGTCATCTCCTGGCAATTGAATATAGTTAAAAAAAGAGTGTGAAAACCCCTCGACGCTCATTTGAGCTGGCCAAACCTGCACCACCGGTTGATGTTCGATTAACACTTGGTTCATGTTGGGAGTGATTCGTTCGATGAGTACATGCAACTGTTGCTCGTTGGGCAATTGTGTACTATGTCCTTTGGGTGCGATCACCATCGCTGCCAGCCGAACTGGAGTTGAATGAAATTCGAGGTTGTATTCCAGTTGCTCAAGGTCTCCTTGAGGGAGCTGAGCCAAATCGATGGCCGACTCCGGAAACGGTGAAACCACCCCGTTCTTCAAACGACGATGCCTACGAACCAGGAAACTGATTATGGCAAAAGCAACGGTCAATGCGGCCAGGGCGCTGACGATCGATAGCAAAGTGATCCAAGGTGCCTGAAGATCCATAGGACGTACTGTTCTGTCCACGACTCAAACGAGTGAACTTACGGGATGTATTGTCAAACACCGGTCGGCACAAGGTGAGCCCGTGTTACTTTGATCATCGCGCCGGAGCAAACTGAATGAGTTGGAGATCGGAGATCGGTGATAGGTGTGCGGATGGTCAGCGAAATATTGTTATGAAACCGAAGCGAACTGGAGTTGGTGCCGAACGTAATCGAGAACTAACGGCTGTGTTTCCGCAAACCCCTGCTTAATAAAAGCTCCCGCAGCGGCTTTGTGACCGCCGCCATTAAACTGGGCAGCGACTTCATTGCAATCCAGATCACAACGACTCCGAAAACTGATTTTAAACCCTCCTTCAAGCTGTTCAATCATGATGACGGCGAATTCGACGCCATTGATTTCCAAGCAATGGTTGATCAAGTCCTCCGTGTCCGTAGGTAATGAGCCGGTGACGGCATAATCGTCTTTCAGGAGATAAGTATGCGCTAATCGTCCATCCATTTCGACTTCGATTCGCGACAGCACGTGACCGCGAAGCCGGACCCTTCCAGCCGTTTCCCGTTCATATAAATCGGCGTAAATTTGCGCGGGAACTGCTCCGGCTGCAACCAGTTTGGCCGCGATTCTGTAGGTTAACTCAGACACGGACTTAAATCGGAACCAACCGGTGTCGGTGGCCAATGCTGCAAAAACTGGCATGGCAAATTCCGCGGTCAATTCGACATTCCAAGCTTCGGCGCACTCGACGATCAAGCGGCCAGTGGCTTCAGCCGTTGTATCCTTGAATGTTTGAGCATTCAGCTCATCCTCACTCACATGGTGATCGACAATGACTTTAGGCCCGTTGAATTGGCGAATCCAATCCTCCATCGGTTTCAATTGCGCCCAAGCACTGGTGTCGAGGATCATTAGCAGATCGACATTGCTCAATTCGCCGGGGTGGACATCGGCACCAAAATGCAAAATCCGATTCTGCGGGTCAATAAATGCCAAATTGGGTGGGGTTGCATGTCCGTTGACAATCCTGACAGATTTCCCTTTGGCTTCGAGCAGGTACGCCATTCCCAGTTCACTCCCCAGCGAGTCACAATCCGGGCGGATATGGCTGGTAAGCACCAGGTTGGTACAGGGTTCAATGATGGCCCAAAGAGATTGCCAGTCCACATTTGTCATGAGTCTACCTTTTTTGATAATTCACCGGCAATCTGCCGTATCTGATTGATGTCATTATGTAATTGTACTTGAAGCGCCGCAGCCGATTCGAATTTTTTGGAAGTGCGAATCTCACGGACAAATTCGATTTCCACGGTCCTTCCATAAATTGACGAGGAGAAGTCAAGAATGTGCACTTCAATTTTCGACTTGTCGCCAAAGGTCGGACTGGGTCCGATGTGAATCGCCGCCCAACGGCACGTATGATCGACATGTGCTTTACCCGCATAGACGCCGATACCGGGAACAAGCGTATCGACAGCCGAGAGGTTTGCCGTTGGGAAACCAAGCTCGCTACCTCGGCCAGCACCATGGGTAACCATTCCACGCAATCGATACGGTTGCGTCAACATGTGAGTGGCAAGCTCGACTTCTCCGGCGGCTAACAACTCGCGAACCCGACTACTGGAAATGAATTCGTTGTCGACAACGATTGGCGCGACAATTTCCAGCGCGATCGATCGCGCGTCGCATAGTTCGCGCAATGCGTCAGTATTTCCAGTTCGATTTTTGCCGAAAAAGAAGTTGGGGCCTTCGACCATGGCTTGAGCACCAAGTTTCTTCTCGACGATCTGTTCGAAAAACTCCTGATGGGACAGTTCCAGAAGCTCCCGGTTCGTGGGGTAAGCAAGGACAATGTCGACTCCCAACATGCCCAGCAATTCGGCCTTGCGGTCGGTCCACGTCAGCGGTGGTGGCGCTTTTATTTGATTCAAAAGTCGAACCGGGTGTGGATCAAACGTGAACACGATCGCCGGACCGCCAAAGGCGACGGCCTGTGCTTTCAACCGCTCGATCAAATGCGCATGGCCTCGGTGAACGCCATCGAAGTTTCCAATCGACAGCGCGCCACCTCTCAAATGTGAGGGAAAGTCTTCCAGTTTTCGAATTAGCTTCACTCGTACTCTTTTCCTCAGCTCAATTCATGCCATTTCGAATTCATCGAGTTCGTTTGCGTCGTTGCTCCTGACAAGCAGGTATCTATTGGAGGCACTTGGGTTTCACCCGTTCATCGGATTGGAGTCAGTTGCGATTGTTCATGAATCTTCAACTAAAGCTTCCCCGCGAATCCTTGCGGGTGTGGGGAATTCGAGTGTGATTTGCGTGCCCCGACCCACTTCGCTTTGAACGTTGATGCGGCCTCCGTGGGCCTCAATGATTTTTTTGGCGGTCGGCAATCCGAGGCCAGAACCATCCTGTTTGTTGGTATAAAAATGGTTAAACATGTGGATCAGTGCATCACTATCCATGCCAATTCCGGTGTCGATTAAATCTAATGCGATCCCGCCGCGAACAAGCCTGGATCGGGCTACCAATTGTCCACCCTGAGGCATCGCCTCAAGTGCATTTTTTACAAGATTGATAATTGCCGATTGCAGCGCTTCGGACTCCATCAAGATGACGGGTAAATCGGCATGCAGGTAGCGTGTGATCTGAACATTAAGCTGTTTTGCCTGGGGTTCGAAAAAATCGAGAACTTGCAATACCAGGCGATTCAGGTCACCCGCTTTGAGTTGCATTCGACTCAATTTGGTGAACCGCAAAAAGTCCTTCAGCAGGTTACCCAGTCGCGTGCATTGTTTTTGGCAGGTTTGAACTTTCTTCATCGCCATGCGAATTTCTGGCGAATCGATTTTGTCAAAGTCCTCCAGCAATAAATCCATGTTAATGCTGATGACAGAGAGTGGATTTTTGATTTCATGCGCCAATGAACCGGCCAATTCAGCAAGTTCGATATACTGCTGTCTCACCTGTTCAACGGAAAGATTCTGACCTAGTTCGGCATCGAATTCGGAGGCAGTTTCGAAGTTGGAATCAAATTCGTTCACGGTTGGAAAAAGTAACGAAATCAGCTGTCTCGAATGGCTAGGCGCGCGGCGGTTACGAGGTTAGTTTCTCGGCTCATGACGATTAAATCCCGTCAATCCAATGTCCATTGTCTCGCACTCACAGCTAGTCAACGACCCCCTTGCAACCCGGTGCGAGACCAACGGCTACTGGATTGCGAATGACCGAAGTTGGACGCAAAACGATCTCAATTTACGGATGACTAACTAAAGTTGTTTGACCAAGGGGTCTGGATCAACCGATGAACCTGAGCGGCATGCAACACGTCGATCGAGATTGGTTCAAGTAAACTTGGCTTTGGCAAAGCAGGCATTAATTAATAACGCCGACCTCCACCCCCGCGGTTTCCGCCTCCGCCGCTTCCACCAGAACGGCTGCTTCCACCACCGCTTCCACGGCTGCCACCGCCCCCACGGTTTCCGCCTCCGCTGCCTCCCCGGTGTCCACCGCCGCCTCCGCCTCCACC
>JBGTDM010000017.1:0-6129 GCA_041748315.1 Pirellulaceae bacterium | reverse complement strand
CGAAAACCCGGTGGAACCGCCGACCGATGCTTCCCGCGAGCCGGTCGACTTAGCCGCTTGGGTTGGCGATCAATTTGCGCCACTTCGCCCAGTACATGTTCAGTCCGTAGAGAACTACCATTTGGTCTCCAATTCGAGTCGTTTGATCGACTGGACGGCAGCAGCAGTCATTCACCGTGGGTCAGAACCCGTACGTCAGTCGCTCAGCCGGGACCGCCGGTTTCAACGCGCAATGAATGCGTTGGCCGATGACCGGGCCATTCCTGATCTCTATTGCTACGTCATCCCCGCTCGGGTCCTTCCATTGTGGGATGGGCAATACACACTCGAGTACCTTCAGAAGTTTGGATTTGAGGAGATGGTTGGGGCGGCAGCCAGGATTTCTTTCACTGGCAATGACGATGTAATAAGTCAACCCACCTTAAAGCTACAGATGGCGGTTCCTTTTACAGTGCCCCCACAAGGCGTGAATTTACTGTGGAGCTCCTATCGCCCGATCCGTTTTACTATTGATTTGGACGCTTTCTTCAGTGTTACAGGACTGCAGCCGATTCAAATGGTATTGGCGTCTCAGGACCGCGAGCAGTTTTTCCTGCTTAATCGCCAGATCTATGAGCAGAATAATGAACTGGAAATTCTCGAAGAACAGTACGCAAAACGAGCGCAATATGCCGGTGATATTGAAGCGTGGCAACGTTTTTACAGCGGAGATGTCATTCAATTAACCGGTGCTGTGGGTCCCGATGAGATGGCCCAGAGGACGAGCACGTTTTATCGCATCGCCAATCACGATGAAACGACCACCTACGTTCGCAATATTATGACCAACGAGAACCAAGAACTTACCTACCCTTACCAATTAGTCCGTATTGACGGGTTTGAAGGCTGGTTTCAAAGTGACAGTGATGCGATCAAGCAGGCAGAGGTTAATTGGGACGAGCCGGCATCCCAACTTAGACCAGATCAGTTCAGTAATCGTGGCTATCTAATCGGGCACGACTGGCTATATCTTGTGGAGAAAGATTACATTGAAAAGTACCTCCAGGGAGTTGCGCCAGGCAAATTCAATGCCGCAGATCACTTGGAACGCGTTTTCCCCGGTGCTTCTGAAATCCTGCAATCTCACCAACCGAGCTGGCTGGAAATTCGTTTTTCAACCGACCGCAAAACACGCTGGATCGGTGCCTTGCGGCTCAACTATTTATTAGGGCGCTATCCTCAACGGGAAGCCAGACGAATGAGTATACGCCCCTTGGAGCGAATTCCTTTTGAGGAGACTATTCCATTCAACTCCCATTCCGACCGAGTGTTTGGCATCATTGACTGGACGGCGCGGCAGACCGTCGACCGGTTCGGACGCGATATCCGCGCCTTCGCGCATCGCGATCAGTGGTTTGAATGGATTTGGAACTTTTATAAAGCTGACCCGGAGAACCCCAGTCGCGACGGAGACGAATCGAGGCGACCCTAACACGTCAAATCGGCGTCCTACAAGGACGAACCCCGTCGGCCCGGAGTGGACAAGCAGTGGGACTGTCGTGGCATATGATCCCAAACACCATTGTTTGATTGCGACGAAAGTAGAGGCCGTGCGTGAGTTTCTCATATGCGCACTTTGACATGAGACCGCATACTTCCATTGGCTTACGGACTGGAACGGAGTGATGTGGGACGGCATGACCGATTGGTTTTGGGCCGAGTCAAAGATTCCCGGCTTACAATGACTGCCTGAGACTCAAAGCAAACCTTCTTGACTGTATCTCGTCGTGGATGGTCGTTGGCGAAATTGCGACAGTTTTCGCCTATTCAACCAACCACGCAACTGGCGTCGGTCCGGAACTCCGAATGTAATTGGCTCTCCACGTCGCTGTACGAGGTCTGCATCGAATTCTGCGCCTAGGCACTGCAAAAACTCGGCACTCCAACTCCCACCGGTCACCCCAGCCGGTGCAAGGTGGTGTGGGGTGAGATGTTAAAAACCCGCAACGCGGTCATAAAACCAGCGCGGCGTTCATATTTTGTTTGCAATTGCTGAATTGCTGCGCTAGTTCGGTTGCCGAACGGCAATATGACACCGAACTCAGCATTGTTCGATGCGATAAAACGTGACAATGAAAAGGACTTCAAGGCGGCGATCGCTGCGGGAGCGAGCTTGACTGCCCTCGATTTTAATGGGGCATCCCTGATGGAAGTGGCAGAGGACCGGGGGGCTTCATATTCAGCCCGAGAACTGCTTTTACTTGGGGCTGATTCCAACTAAACTGTTGGAAGACGTAAGCGCACGGTGAAGTGCGTCATTGATTTTTCTCTAGGCGTTCTTCTCTTCGGCGTTCGGCGATCGACCAGTGATGTTTGGGGTTTGCCTTCAGCCATCGGTCGGGGAGCAGCTCGGCCAACGTGTCTTCCGTTGGCAGCTCGGCCAAGCGGGTGAAAATATCTTTGAGATAGGCCCACGGTTCGACACCGTTGTTCTTACAACTGGCCACCAGCGACATCAAGATTGCTGCCCGCTGTCCAGCTTGGGGACTGCCCACGAACAACCAGTTCTTGCGGCCGATAGCCACCGGACGCATGGCCCGCTCGGCTCGGTTGTTGTCAATCGACAACTCGCCGTCTTCCACATACCGGTTCAAGGCCACCCACTGGTTACGGGTATAAGTGGCCGCTTTGCCAATCAAGCTTTTGGGCCAATTCTTCGTAAACGAGATCGACGTTTCAATTTCGCCCAATCTTTCGTTTACGCAGCGCGCGATAAGACAAGTCCGCGATTGGGCTGAAGATAATCGAAGACTTTATTGGTATGGAAAACTTGCGATACCGCTCGGATCAATCGGGTTTGGCTTAGTCGTTATGGCGTTAATGTTGATTCCATCAGGGCTTTTTACAACCTACTCCGATAAATCGGTTGTCGTAAACAATGCTCGAACAATGCTTGTCGATGGGCTAAGTGAATCGGAGATTCCCCAAGCAGTTGAAACACTGCTTAAGATTCACGTTAATGATTTTAATTCAACAACGCGTCCAGATACCAAGCCGTGGTTCATTACGCTTTTAATTGTCGCGATAGGTTTGTTGTTTTTTGGCGTGCTGTGCCCGAAATCAACTATTGGTTTGGGGTTGCAAGAACAACGGCTCAAACGAATCGAGTTTTTTACCAGCAAGATTTGGTTTTGGGTATTTGCATGGATATTCGCTATCATCACATCTGCCCTCGGTTCAGTACTGGTTGACCTTGTCTCCAACGCAAAAACAAGTTCTGGATAACCAGACGTTGCGTGCGAGACATCTGAGTCATCGGGTCAATAGGTTGGATTAATTTTTTTATTTTTTGATTGGCTAAAAGGGAACGAGTTACCAACACATTTTCCACTGCGGATCTCGTCTGGGATGAACCTAATTCGGCGATTCGGGGGGATGGCGTCTCCTGGTTTTGAGTTCAATTCGAACTGCCTTTCAATTAAATGTTTCGGAGCAATCCGCTCAGTGGCCGTGGGCTGAAATTGCAATGTAGGTCGCCATCGCGTCAACCATCGTCAAGCACTAATCGAGGAAAGCGTCTTCCCACCCGCCGCGACCAGTGATTCTTCCGCGTGGGTTGCTACGCGATTGGCACTGAAGCGCCTGTTCGTCACGCGGCGGACGATCTCGGAGCGTTCGGGATCGAAGACCACTAGCGGCGGCAACGTCTGGATCGAGAACGGATTGCACGGCATGCCATCGATCAACAGCCGCGCCTAGGCGACGTATTTGGGCAACCGGTCGCCGAGTGAGTTCGCGATTTTTTCAGCCGAGGCGAGCCCCGACTGAAAACCTTGTTACCCTAACCTTGGGATTGGACCAAACTTGGGGAGAGGCTCAGGGCTCATAAGACTCTGGCCTTGACCAGTTTTTGGGGAGCACTCCACCGCACGGTGGGAGCCATACGAGGGGCCACTCGGCAACGAGTGGTCCTCCAGCGACCGTCAGTGCATTGCTTGTACCGTATTGCCCGTTTAGTTTAGTGTCGAAAGACAATTTCCCCATTTTCGATTTCAATTTTGATGATTCCGTCGTCGGTCATTCCAAAATGAACTGAAGACAAAACGGACTCAGCATCCCGCAGTTCAAGTCGAATGGGTGCCGTCGTCGGGATATTCGACATTTCAAACGGTATTTCCAGACTGTCAATCTCAAAAAGCACTTTGGATGGTAACGGGTCCTCGGGTTGCAATCGCGCAATTAGATTTTGGTTTTCTAACAATTCTCCCGAGATCACAACATGATTGTCGTTGTAGTTGAGGATCAGAAACTCCTCGAATTTCTTGTCTGTCAAATTGAAACTAATGAAATCTCGATATTGTCGGGTTTTCGAATTTTTCGAATTAACGAATCCTACATAAGATCGATTCAATGGAATTCCACCTAACTCAAATCCTCCTTCGTCGATCGACAATGATTTGATAAATCGCCTGAAGTTCTGTGCGTCTTGAACGATGAATTCGTATTGGCCAGGGTTGGCGGACGGGTCCATCCGCCCAGTCACTCGTCCTTTTTCGATTAATGCCCCCCAACTCTCAAGGCGATTAAAACTTACTTTTGAAATAGGCTGTTCGTTCGACGGCGACACACTTTTGAGATATGAAGTTTGTCCGTCCCAGCTGATTGTTCGAACGGTGTAGATTCCCGGCTCGCATTTCAATCGCACTTCCATTGCTTCATCAGCAAAAGCAATCTCAGTAAACGCGCCATTCCAGGAGCTGATCCAGACGGGCGAGTAAGGGAGCACCGTGTAACCGCGCAATTCACAACTTGAATTTGCATCAACTCGTTCGTCCACATTATCAGCCAGGATCGCGGCTACTGGTGACAAGAAAGAATAAAATCGCGATAGGTCATTGGACTTTTCATCGCCACGCCCTTTCAGTTGAACGAGGTCGGAAGTTTGTTCGGCAATCCAATTCAAGCTGCCTCGCACTTCTCGCCTCCATTCGTTTGGGTTTCGGAGCGTGACCAATGTTGCATCCTTTGCATGCGCTCCCAAGATTGCATACGCAATTGGCTGCTCGTTTTTGACGAGTAACAACAAATCACTGAATCGAGAGATTCCGGAAAATTCCATTTCTATTTCCGAGCTATCTCCGATTTCGATTTTTGGAAATGTCGTTGTCCAATTTGCCGGGATAACGAAACCCTCAATATTGTTTCGGAATTCTTCTGGTATGTGAAATCGAACTTTTGTTTTGTCAACATATTCAAGGTCAGCACGAGTCCC
Organism: Pirellulaceae bacterium; assembly: GCA_041748315.1. GTDB lineage: Bacteria > Planctomycetota > Planctomycetia > Pirellulales > Pirellulaceae > CALMEE01. Next base: position 878 of record JBGTDM010000017.1, on the reverse strand, counting down.
ATATCCGTTTTGAACAACCACGTAGGCTTTACTGACTTGTCCGTATTCAGAATGGGTTGCGACGACAGCTTTGACTCCGGTTGAAATGTCTTTAAATTCAAAAAAACCGTTTTTGTCGGTTGTTGTCGAAGATTCAACGCTAATCTCTCGGTGGACAATTTCACTGATCGGCGCGTCGAATTCACTTACTACTGCCTTGAGATCGATTAATTCAACGGTGGTATTCGGCAACTCACCGTTTTCCGTAACAACGAACCCATAGACACGTTTGGCCCGATCCTTCTTGTATTCGATTATCGGTATCTCAATACATCGCGCGATGTGTGTTTCCCAGGCAGTGCTTAGCGAATTCTGATCAGCTTTAGGTTGGGCTAATAAAAAAAACCACCCACTAACTGTCGCGAATAGCAACGTAGCGATGAAGTAAAAGCCTCGCCAACGTGAACCATTCGATCGTTTGGGGGAGTACTTATTTGATCCCATAGGTGCGCCGCTCATCATCGTTTAATCGGATATCATCTAACATTCGGAAAATCGAATTGTAAATCTCACGGCTTTCTTTTCGCGGAATCGAAAAACAATGTCCTAACTTCTCGCGTGAAAATTGGACCGCTCCGCTCAAGTAGAGAATTTCGCCGTTCCCACGAGCCTGAGTGCCGCCAATGATTTCTTCTGTAAACGCGACTTTTTTGGAATTCGGCGGAAGATTAATGTTAATTCCACCTGCATTGATGCGTTCCAGCTGTACGTTAAAGCCAAGTTTCTGCACCAATCCTGAACCGTTTGTAATGGAGTGTGGACCGGTTTCGTCAATCACAATCAATTTGCCGCCTTGTCGAACAAATTGAATCAGTTTTTGCAGGTCTTCTTGAGGAGGT
>JBGTDM010000016.1:0-7351 GCA_041748315.1 Pirellulaceae bacterium | reverse complement strand
CCAAAAGTTAAAAACCCATAGCTAAATGCCGGTTGTAATCTGTAGCTGAGGCACCAGACCTCGGGCTTCTTGAACAAAGGCCTTGACCTTCGGCTCCGCTCCTATCGTCGCTACGCGAAGTCAAATCCTTATTGGTTCTGTGCCACACTCTTGAGTTGACGTTGCATTCACCAAGTGGCTGCGGAAAGAATCTGGTGACAAGTTCGCATTGCCGCAACGAATCCTACCGCAGCAGATCGTTGATAGATAGTGACCAGCCCGACGCCAAAGCTCGTCGCATTCGAGATCGTTCTTGGCGACCGTAATAACATGACCATCCTTGTTCCGCCGGCAAATATCGAAGAGCAGTCCCCCAGTATGCAGTGCAAGGCGGTCAATGTACTGAACGAACCATCCTTCGTATTCAGATTGTGGAACTTTGTCCGGGGACAGTTCATCACCGGCGTAGTACCGCCATGTAACTCTGCGCCCTGACATATTTAGGTGGTCTAGCCAATGTTTCGGGGAGGGCAACTCTCCGTCTAAAACAATGACCGTGAAGTCTCGATCACTCAGCCATTCTGGGACGAGATCATCAATGTCGACCACTGATTTCACCTCGAACCGTACAGCGGCGATGCGCAGAATTCCTGGAATATCAATCTCGAATCCGACGCCCCGTCCGGCGTCATAGGAATTCGCACCTTCGGCCGGATGCTCAGGATGATATGTCCCGTCAAGATCGTACTCCGTCACGTCATGAGCCAACAGCTCGATGGTGCGCATCGTCCGTGGTTCTCCGGCCACGTAGCTACCAGCGTATTGGAAGTGGAGGGTCAGCCGGACATCCGCCACATCGCTGGGTCCCGGAAGTGGGTCCAAACGCGACACTGACGCGTCGTGCAGGAAATGGTTTTGGTGAATCCATTCATCAAGAAGTGTGACAGAATCAATGAGCACGGTAGCGAAATCCGAAAGCGGTCTCCGTGGCACAGAACGTACAGGATAACCCAGCCGGGGGATAATTTACAATTCAGGATGGGCCTGTCCGGCTTGGGTTCATCCTTTGGTTCTGTTTTAATGAGGTGAAGTATGAGTCGCAAGTTGTCAAAAGTATTTGCTACGGGGTATACCGAGGATGGGCGTAATTATAGGGATATATTTTTTGTCCAGCATGAGGAGGGCCAAGACGCTGCGCAGGTTGCGAGTAGAATGCCGTCGCTGATCCAAAAGTATTGGCCGGTGATGCCAAAATTCAGCGTAGAATCAACATTGGATTATTACCCGGACGACGTTCGTCCTAATGATCTGGAGAAAATTTAGCCAGCATTTGCATGAGCGTTGAAATCACATCACCGTAATTTGGATTATCCGGTGTAATGTTTTTAGTTGAAGCTATTTCATGTGCTTTGTTGTAAAGATATGACACAACTTCGTAAGATTGGGTCAAGTCAATTGGGTTTGACATTTTTTCATTCCTAAAACAGAACGTACAGGATAACCCAGCCGGGGGATAATTTACAATTCAGGATGGGCCTGTCCGGCTTGGGTTCATCCTTTGGTTCTGTTTTTTTAGGAGTTAGTCTTGGATTGTTTAGTATTGTATCAAGCGTTTTACAAAGATGATCGACCAGACAAGCATTATTTTGCGATTGTCAAGGGAGTTGATGACGAGGTTGAACAACGTGGTGAAATTTGCGATGTAGTGTGCAAAAAAATTCTTGATGTGTGTGGCGAGTTATCAAGCGGGCTATTGGATGCGGTCATTCCAATCTCCGTAGATCAATTCGACGAAAGAGTGTTAGCGTGTTCTCTGGCCGACTGAAGTGCGGGACAATTCCGGTAGGTTTTCCCTATTGGTTCCCCTATGTTGGATGTTTGCGCGCAATCGCATGAGAAATCTGAAATTTGGTAAACGTCTTTCTGGTCGGCTTCGATTAGATGGTAAGTTGCCGTGGCGGTAAACATTGTTTCACCATCATCAGATTTGTGCTCGAACGTCTTTGTTTTCATTCCAGTGTCCCTAAAACAGAACAATGTAATTATCCAGCCGCGTTGGCGGGGATATCCTTGGTAGTTATCTCGGTGTATCCGGGTTGGATACACCGACTTGACACTATTCTGGGTATTTTGGCCATTTTTGGCTGGATGTCAATCGAAATGCTTGACCCAGGTGGAAATATCCGGGATAAAATCTACCTAGCAAAGGGCCGAATCGGCCCGGAACCCCCTTATTTCCCCAGTTTGCCAGTATGCGGAGGGTGGTGCCATGTCACTAGATCGCTTCCGACAATATCTCCAGAAACTCAATCCGACCGCGCCAGACGCGAAATGGTCCGAAATTTGGCTGCGACGTTTCTTCGAGTTTTGGAAGACCCCACACAACGAGAACCTGTCGATTGACGCACAACGGTTGATCGCATTCTTGCAGCATGTCAAAGCGCGCGGCACGCCGGCTTGGCAACGTCATCAGGCCGCTGTTTCCGCAGGACGGTACCAGACGATGCTCGGCGGCAAGGTCGACGAAGCAGTCGCCGACGTGATTCGCCGATTGGCTGATGCGGCCGAATCGCAACGTCGGGGCGACGCGGCGGCCGCCGCTCGTGAGCGGCATTTCCCAACGGACGAGCCCGCCATCGTCACAGAACTGCGACGGACCCTGCGTCGCCAACGCTACAAGTACGACACCGAGAAGGCGTACACGGGTTGGGTGCGCAGGTTTCTCGCGGCCAATCCTGGCCGAAAGGCCGAACAGTTGGCCGAGCCGGAAATCAGGTCGTTCCTGTCCAATTTGACGATGGATCAGCAAGGCGGCGTTGCGGCCAACACGCTGAAGCAAGCCAAGTCGGCTCTGCTGTTCCTGTACCAAAAAGTACTGGGCAGGCAACTCGCCTTTCTCGAACACAGCCAGGCCACCAAGCCCAAAAAATTGCCGGTGGTGCTCAACCGCGATGAAGTTCGGGCGATCCGCCAGTATCTTCGGGGCACGAAACAGCTCATGTTCGACCTGATGTATGGCAGTGGGTTGCGGCATAAGGAGTGCCGCCGTCTACGCATCAAGGACTTGCAGATCGACGACGGAACGATTCTGGTCCGTAACGGTAAAGGGGAAAAGGATCGAATCACCATGCTGCCTAGCAGTCTGCGCCAGGCGGTGATCGAGCAAATCGAACGGTGTCGGCGGAATCACGATCAGGACTTGGCTCGCGGGGAAGGTGAGGTGTTCATGCCCGATGCGTTGGCAAGGAAGTACCCCAACGAATCTCGAAAGTTCAGTTGGCAGTGGCTGCTGCCATCTGGCCGCGCCCGAGTCGACCCGCGCAGCGGCCGAGCTTGGCGGCACCATGTCAGCGAGGCGTTCTTATCCAAGACGTTCGCTCAAGCGTTGGCAGCCACCAGATGCACCAAAAACGCGGTACCCCATACCCTGCGGCATTCTTTCGCCACGCACTTGTTGGAAGATGGCACCGATATTCGGACCGTTCAAGAGTTGCTCGGACATACCGATGTGAAGACGACGATGGTGTACCTGCACGTGATGAATCGCCCGGGATTGAGCATTCGCAGCCCGCTCGATGCGATGGTGGAACCTGCGACTGATTGAATCGCAGCGGCCGACCAGCGCCGAGCGTACTCGCCAGCCCGGCACATGCTTGCCAGCTTAGCGCGCACTCCGTCCCCTTGGGTGACCATCACCCGAATTCAGACACGGAAATGTTTTAACAACATTCTACGACTGGCCGCAATCGGTTGCAAGCAAAAATAACAGAAAATGGTTAACCGTCCCGCATCTATGAATCGACCATGCGTACAATCCAAGCCGTCGAACAAGGGTTTAGCGCCCGACCTCGGAGAGGTCGGCGACAATGTCGCCAGTGTGACTGTCTCTCGGTTTCCTACTCGCTTGACCTGACTCGGCTTCGACTGTCTCTCACGAAAAATTCGGAAGGCAAACTTTGGATTGTAGGAATGTCGGGGTCGATGAACTGGCCGTTGGAGGCCAGCTCGCTGCTCGCGACGAATTGCTTTCAAAACTTGATTGTCGAGCCACAACGGTCATGGTCCAATGCTGATCCCCTAAAGCACTGGCACACGCCAGTGGCACCCTGATCGCACCCTGCTCGTTGTTTTCGTCGGGGTCAAACTTGCGTGGGGGTCAAGCTTGGTTTTCGGTTTTCAAAAGGTTCACGCTAAAGGACTCGATGTTTTTCTTTAAAGCTTAAAGAACAGGCGATCTGCAGGCCGGCTCATCGGTTCAGGTTGTTGGACCAACCATTGTTCCAGGAAGCAATACTCGGGATTCAATTACCGTTGCTAAATATTCGACTTGCCGATAATCATCCATTGGTGCGATATGAACTTGTCGGCACTCTCACGGTGTAAGTCAGATCGATGAATCATTGAGCGTTTCGTCACTCGATGTTTGCCCGCGGAACCCTTGCATTCTTCAATATAATCGCTTAAATTTCATCAGTGCAATCGACCGCATGAGGTTGCTCGGCGCATTCTCTCGTTTTCTTCGGACGACTGATCATTGTTTAGCCTTGTGTTTAACGGGCAAAACTCAATTAATCATAAGCCGACAGGGAGGAAGCTTTGAGGTTACCTTCGTGTTGGTTTTTTTTGTCGATTCAAGTCACACGAAATGACTAGGATCATGAGACAATACTTTTCCAGCCTGGTACGAATCCCCCGTTGTCGTCAAATTGCAACTTGAAAAAACAAGGTGACGTAACATGAATCATCCCGACTTGTTGGAACAGTACGATCGCAGCCGCAACCGACTGCGGATGCTATTCGAAACGATATCGGATGAAACCTATTTCAGCCGACCCATTCCGTTGCGAAATCCGATCGTATTCTATCAAGGGCATGTCTCGGCGTTCAGTTTTAATACGCTGATACGTAAAGGATTGGGTCGGCCAAGCATCAATGCACGGTTGGAACAACTTTTTGAGCGAGGCATCGATCCACATGAGTCCTCGAACCACGTCACTGCCCGTGGAAACGATGCGGATCTATGGCCCTCCCGCAGCGAGGTCAAGGAGTTTTGTGACGAAGCCGACAGTCAGGTTCGCGATGCGGTGGCGGAAGCGGAGGGCGATCTGCACCGACACCTCGAGACGATGCACTGCATCCTTGAACATGAAACCATGCACCACGAGACGCTGATGTACCTGTGGCACCAAATCCCATTGGAGTTCAAGCAGCGGCCTGCCGACTATGTTCCCAAAGTTGGCGGACCGCAACCTCAACAGATGTTGATCGACGTGCCTGGCGGAACGACAACGCTCGGAGTGGCGCCAGGAGCTTTGCCATTTGCCTGGGACAACGAGATGCCCGCAAATTCCGAAGTGGTGCCAGCATTTCGAATCCAGCAACACAACGTCACCAATGCCGAGTATCTAGAGTTTGTTGACGCCGGAGGTTATGACGATCCAAAATGGTGGAGTCCATCTGACTGGTCCTGGATCCAGGAGAACGACGTTCGCCACCCACATTTCTGGAAGCGCGACGCAGCGCAATGGCTCTGGCGAGGAATGTTCGATCAATGTCCGCTGCCGCTGACCTGGCCCGTGTGGGTCAGTCATGCCGAGGCCAGCGCTTACGCCCGTTGGCATAACATGGCTTTGCCCACCGAAGCGCAATATCAACGCGCGGCATACGCATCGCCAGACGAGCAGCCGCGTCAATACCCATGGGGTAACGCACTCCCGGACGCTACACATGGCGTCTTTGATTTTGATAGCTGGGATCCGCAACCGTCAGGAAGCCATCCCAGTGGCCGCAGTGTGTGGGGCGTTGATGATCTCGTCGGCAATGGTTGGGAATGGACTGCAACCGTGTTTGCTCCCTTTCCAGGCTTTAAGGCAATGCCGTCCTACCCGGAGTACTCGGCCGATTTTTTCGACGGCGAACATTTTGTGATGAAGGGTGCCTCGCCGATGACCGCACGTGAGCTGATCCGACCGTCGCTGCGCAACTGGTTCCGTGCACGCTATCCCTATGTATTTGCCAGCTTCCGCTGCGTCACGGGAGCCACCTCATGATTTCACCGTCAAATGCCATTCAACCGTCTCAGGCCGATACACCAGAAGCGGCATTACTTCGGTTCGCGGAGGACGTGGCGTCGAGCCTTGTAAAAACTCCGCGACGACTTCCGTCACGGTACCTATACGACGCGCTTGGTTCCGCCCTTTTCGAAGCGATCTGTCAACTTCCTTGGTATCGCGTGACTCGAGCAGAGACCGCATTGCTTGGCGCGCATGGCGAAGCCATTTTGGCTGCTTGCCAGCCACTTACTGACATCGTCGAGTTGGGGCCTGGCAATGGTGACAAGCTGGCACGACTTCTCAAGGCACGCCACGACGATGCCAATCACTTGAACGTTCATCTGATCGACGTTTCGCTGGCCGCTCTCAGTGACTCTGCCCTTCGTCTCGGCCAAATGCCCGGACTCCAAGTGAGTCGCCATCAAGCCACGTATGAGGTTGGCCTTGCAGGAATCAAACGCGATAGCTCGCATCCGGGGCGGATGTTATCATTGATGCTTGGTTCCAATCTGGGCAACTTTGACCCGATCCAGGCCAACCGGTTATTGTGTCAGATTCACTCAACACTCAAGCCTGACGATGCGTTTTTGTTGGGAGCGGATCTGGTCAAATCTGAGCACGAACTTCAACTGGCCTACGACGATCCGTTGGGCGTGACCGCCGCCTTCAACTACAATCTCTTACTGCGGATCAATCGTGAACTGGGTGGCGACTTCGATTTGGATGGATTTACTTACCGAGCTGTGTGGAATGCGAAATCATCACGGATGGAGGCTCACCTGGTCAGCACGCGCACACAAACCGTCTCCATTCCCAAAGCGGATTTGACGTTGACCCTCCAGGATGGGGACACGATTTGGACCGAGAGTGCTTATAAGTATTCGATCGAGACGGTGTTCGCGCTGCTTGAAGACGCGGGTTTCACGCGTGTCCAGTCTTGGGTGGAAGAGACCGCCCAGTTCGCATTGGCGTTGGTTCGATCTTAATACGTCGCCAATGGCGATCGATGATGACCGCCATTCGATTGTCATTCCAAGAGTTCGGGAAAGATCCGTGCACATTGACCGAGTCACCGAGTCACGTCACACCGGTCGCTTTTTTCTGCCACTGGCCAACGAATAAGATCATTCCGATTTGGAGCGAGCTCCTTTAGCCCGCATTTCTCACATGGAAAGCGGCGAGAGGGGCCATCTGCCGCTGGGGACAGCGGCAGCTACAGTAGGTCGGCCTGTCCTCAGGCCGACACATCCTCAAGCCGACACTTTGACCTGAACGCACCGTTGCCCACAACACTGACATTTGCCCAACAATCGAGCGAT
>JBGTDM010000015.1:0-34720 GCA_041748315.1 Pirellulaceae bacterium | reverse complement strand
ATCACGAGAAAACGCTGGATTTTACTGGGTTAGAGGCCACAGCATCACGCAGTACGGCTGAATCTCGTTGCTGTCGTGTCTCTTATACATTTTAAAACGCGTAAATTGGCTTCAAAAAGGCGCATTACGCAGATCGCACCCGTTTGTGCTCTCGGCCTGGCAGGAGATTGCTTACATTCGAAACCTCGAGCGCGAGCTGAAGTACTGCCGGAAACTGCTGGAGAGGATTTCGACATGCCTCGTACGCAACCGTCCTGGTCAAATCGAGCCTCGTGTCGTAAAGAAGCGAAGACACCGCTATCGCCTGATGACGCAGCCGAGAAATGAACTGCGTCAACGACTCCAACAAGGCGACAACGGCTTCGAAACATAAGGAAAAACCGCGACAGTGCCATTCGTGGGTGGCATCAATTAAATTTGTTTTCGTGAGTGGCACCTTTTAGCCTTGAGAACTAACGGAACCAAAAAATAGTTCGCCTTGGTGCGGCAATCGCGTGGAAAGCTACTCGTGCCGATAAATTCTGCGCTTAAACGTAAGTAACGTACTCGAAAAGAAATCTTCATCAATAACAGAGTCGAGTAGCGCCGAAACATGGGCAGACTTGCCTGTTATGAACGAATGTAGGTACTCGGAAGGGAAAATCGTCCGTCTACCGTCGAAATCAACTACTAACGTTTGATGGGATAATGCACTACGACGAAGACTGCCGAACGTATCTTTTGAAGGGACAAGAACCACAAGCTCATCACCTGTCACTTTCGCCATGAAAAACAATTGACTTTCTACCATCAACATATTCGAAACGAATTCGCGATCATTAGGTTGCTTTCTGAGCAACATAAACGCGCCTGCCTTAGTCTGTTTGGAACTTAGCTCAAAAACATAAGGGACCGGGAGTTTGTTTTGTTCTGAAGCCGAAACGTGCACACCTGGTTCCGACGAGAGGAGCTGAAAGTCTCCTTCCAATATGGTTTCTGTCTTTCTCGTCAGCTTTACACTTAGTACCATTATTCCGTCTTCCAACTCGACCTCACATTGCCACACCCCCTCAAAGTCATTCGAGAATGGCTCACTTCTTTGATCCAAATGATAGTCGTCAACGACAATTGCAGCAAAAACAGGATCCCTCAGGTCGTTGTCTACTTGAGCAACAATCGTATTTCCAAAACACTGTATTGCCATCACAACAACACTTAGTTTTGCGAGTTGTATCGTAGTCGGCGTAAAGAACATCTTACTCCACTCCCTTTCAAACATTGAAAACAGATCAGCTAACCAGCCGCGAAGTCGTGTCGTCGGTCATGACGTCGCTATCGGCGATCGTGCCGCTGGACGAAATCGGCCTCGTACCGTAATCGCATTGTGACAACCAAAAAGCCATATCGTACACCAGGGTTTGCTCCGGGTTCCGAGAGGGTCAGGTACATTTTTTCGCTGTTCACAACTTTTGGCACGACAAAACCCAATCCCGCCGAAAAATGTACCAGACCCTTTAAATTGTAACCGACAAGCCGGATCATGAACAAACTCAATAGTTCGATTACCGGCATCGCCAAGGCCGATAATTGTCACGTGGCTCGGATACGTTTTCCCGGGGCTGTGTCGGGCATCATTACACCGACTCACTTAACTCGCCTGTCATTTTTTCGATTTAACGAATCTCTAACGGACGTGAAGGGGAACAACATGATGGACCTAACCACCGATCTGATACATGGCTCGATCAGGTCGCTCGAAGCTACTTGAATTGATTCCATGTCCGTGTTTTTTCTGCTGAACACAGTCCAAGATGGTTGATCGGATCAAGTCGTCGTTCGCTCCGTTTCGCAGTGGTTGCCGCAAATCGAAGTCCACGGTCGAAAATAGGCAATTGCGAAGTTGTCCTTCGGCGGTCAACCGGAGCCGGTTACACATGCCACAAAAGGGTTGCGTTACCGAATTGATCATTCCAATGACTAACCGATTGGCAAACTGAACATCGGTTGCTGGCTGGCTGGGATCTTCACGAGCCAACAGGCTCGGTTCTCCATAAACGGCGGACAAGGTCGCCAAGATCTCTTCTCCGCTTAACACCGAAGCATTTTCCCAGTTTTGGTCAGCATCCAACGGCATGAACTCGATGAATCGGAGACGCAGGCCCTGTTGCGCGCAAAAGTCCGCGAGCGGCAGGATTGCGGGTTCGCTCAAGTTCTTAATCGCAACGGCATTGATGCGTAGATCGTCAAATCCGACGTGTTGAGCCATTTTGATTCCGGCCAGCACCTGTTCCAAGCCGCCGCGTCGCGTGATTCGCTCAAAAATTTTTGGATCCACACTATCCAGACTGACATTGATTCGATCGAGGCCGGCAGCTTTGAGATCATGCGCATGGTCAGCCAGCAGCAACCCGTTCGTTGTCATCGCGATCTCGTCGATCGAATCGATTTGCCGAAGTTTCTCGATGAGTTTTATTAAATCTCGTCGTACCAACGGTTCGCCACCCGTCAGGCGGATTTTTCTCACTCCCAACTCGGACAATATCCTGGCAACGCGGGTGATCTCATCGTAGTCAAGGAGTTCGTGCCGTGGGAGAAACGTGACGTGTTCAGGCATGCAATAGAAACAGCGAATATTACACCGATCTGTCACGCTAATGCGTAGACTCGTGTGAATTCGTCCAAAGGTATCGATGAGTTGCATTGAATTCAGGATGTCCGAAAAAGGCTGCCGGGTCGTCGATTCATTTTACGTCTTGTGGAATCCAGGGTGAACCCACTCACGGGATCCATCGGCCCAACACTCCTGCTTCCAAATGGGCACGACCTGCTTCAACGTATCGATCAACCATTCTGCCGCCTCAAACGCGACCTTGCGATGTGCGGCGCTGACGGCAATGGCAACGCTCGTCTGTCCGACATCGACGGTGCCGGTTCGATGAGCCATACTGGCTTTCTCAAATGCCCATTTGCTTCTTGCCTCATCTAAAATCTCACGCATTTTTTTTATAGCCATGGTTTCGTAACATTCGTAGTCCAAACGAGTTGTCTCACGTTCGCCGGTCAACCTCCGGGTGGTTCCCATGAACAACACCGTGGCTCCCGATTTGTCAGAGTTTACGAATCTCAACATGGCTTCGGTATCGATTGCTTCGAGTGTGATGGCAATCGAGATCGTTTCATCAGTGCATTTGTAATCGTCGATCATGTGCTGGCTCAACCCCCGCTTACCGGGGGAATACATGCGACTTCGCAACCGTGATAGAGCGGTCGTGCATCTTCCGCATACTCCTGGTCGACAGAAAAGGTGCACTTGGGCAACAAATTCATCAACATGGGATAGTGTTCAATCAGGCTTGCTTTGGCCGAACCAAGTGTCGCCTCATCATCCAGGCCTAATTCAATGTGACTTTCCCCGACCAATTGTTTTGCCGAGGCAAACAACAGGACTTTGACAATCATGATATGACTAACCTTTCACTGCGCCGGTCAAACAGATCCTGCAATTCGGTATCCAGTTTATACGAAAGCGCCAGGATTTTGATCGGATGGATTGTCGGCTTGGTGGAGCCTTGTTCCATCTGAATCTTACACGTACTGCATTCGGTGGTCCCTGCCATGAAGTGCTGTGACCGAACTGCGTTAATTAATCCGATCCCGGCGCGAAGGCTTCGCCGATAATTGGAGCTCATCAAACCGTAGATCCCGGCCATCCCTGAACAACCCTTTTCAATTTTATCCACTCGAAGTCCCGGGATAAGTTTTAACAATTCCCATCCGGGCACCGAATCTCGTAAAGCCTTTAAGTGACATGGTAAATGATACCCGACAATGGCATTCAGCGGATTAAAATTTAACGCCAGTTGCCCCTGTTGATGGAGTTTCCACAAAAAGGAATTGATGTCGAAGGTATTTTCGGCAACCAATTTTGCATCATGGTCGGTAAGGAAATTCAAATACTCATGTTGCAGCGCGAGAGCCGCCGAAGGCTCGGTGGTGACGATTCGGTAACCTTGTCGGACAGATTCGGCGAGCAATTCAACATTTCTGGTTGCGATTTTCCTGGCTCGCTCGACCAACCCAGCGGAGATCATCGACATTCCGGAAATCAACTGTTCCGGTGGAATGTAGACTTCAAAACCGTTGTGAATCAATACTTTGACGGTTGCTTTGGCCAATTCTGGATCGTTCCAGTTCGCATAGGCATCGACGAAATACAAGACTTTTTTGGAGTTGCCCTTTGTCGGCGTCGTCAATTTGTTGCTGATCGCCCAGCGCAAAAACGAGCGTTTGGCAAATGTCGGCAATTTTCTAGCTTGTGAGATGCCGAATAGTTTTTCGACGCACCACCTCAGAAACGGCGTTCGAATCGTCCAGTTTGTGATTCCCGGAAACCTCGCACCGAATTCGTATAACAAATCGAGGCGGGTCAATAGCCACTGCGACATCTTCAGCCCGTTGACGGCAACGTATTGGGCCTTGGCCTCGACCATCATTTTTGGAATATCCACATTCGCCGGACACTCTAACCGACATTGATGGCAATTCACACATAAATCGACCAAGCTTTTGAACTCCTCGCTCTTAATCGTCGAATGATTCAATGTCCCGGTCAGAATACCTCGCATCAAGTTTGCCTTGGCGCGTGGCGAAGCTTCCTCTCGGGGTAGAACCCGAAAGATTGGACACATCCGTTCAGTTTCAGACGTGGTTCGGCACCGACCGCAACCATTGCAGTTACGGGTCGCCAATAGCATTTCATCGGGGTTCCAATTGAGTTGCAACAGTTTGTCGTTGCCCAATTTTCGTTTTTTGCGGTTCTCACGAGTCTTGCGAGATTCTTCTCGAACTCCTCCAGGTGGTGTTCCGTTCCCTGGCATGGCAACAACTTCGGCATTGAGATCCTTCACAGCCGTAGTTGAAAAAGTTGGCGCAAGCGTTGTGATGCGAATCCGATCTGTCAACTGCTCATTTCCAGCACCGACAATCACGTCCGGGTTGAGGATCCGAGCCGGATCAAAAATGGTTTTGACTTCGGCAAACACATCGCTCAATCGACCATACTGTTTCCGCAATGACAGCGACCGGGAATGACCGTCGCCATGGCTTCCGCTGATCGTGCCACCTAACCCAATCACGTATTCGTGCAGGTCTTGGCTCAGGTCATTCATCGTTGCCCGATGTTCCGAATTCGCCATGTCCAATAACGGATACGCACGTACGACGCTTTGTCCCACGTGCGAAAACAGGGCTCCTGTGACATCGTAACGGTTCAGCCGGGATTGAACTTCCAACAACAATTCGGGAAGCTTGGCGGGAGGAACGCAAAAGTCGTCCATGAATGGCAACGCCCGGCGTCGTCCTTTCAGTTTTGACAGTCGCGGGATCGCTCGCCGCACAATGTTCCAAAACCAAGTTCGCTCGAGGGGATGCGACGCGGATCGCCAACCAAACGCTTGATTTCGGCGCCGGGCAAATCGATCGAGCAATCCATCAATGCGGCTTGATAATTCATGGGATGTCTCAGCATGGATTTCGATGAATACCAGGGACTCGGTGGCCTCGGGAATAAGTCGAGAATACTGCGGGTCGACGTCTCTGGCGATCGTCAAGATGCGTCGGTCAAGCAAATCACATGCGGCAACCTCACGGTTCGCCACATCCAACGCAGCGCGCGCCGCCTTTTCCAAACCATCAAAAAACAACAATAACACACCACTATGGTTTGGAATCGGACAAGTGCGAACGCGCAGTTCAGTGACTACCCCCAATGTCCCTTCACTTCCACAAAGCAGACGAATCAGCCGCTGCTTTGGAGAATCCGTCTCATTCGATGGAAGAAGCGCAGGAAGATAGTAACCCGCGCTGTTGACCGGCGTTTTGGGCCATGGCCGTTGTATCGATTCGGTCCGGCGCTGTCCCAGCAGATCCAACTTGGTCAGGATCGACTGAAGATTGCGATCACTATTCGCCGTATTGATCACCGTTCCATTCGATAAAACAAACTCAACGTCAAGGATATTATCACTCGCAGAACCATAGCGTAGCCAATTCGACCCAGAGGCATTGATATTGCACATTCCGCCAAATGTAGAGATGACTCGATTGATCGGATCCGGTCCAAACGTACGTTTCGTGCGCTCCAAGAACCGATTAATATTTCCTAACACGGCACCCGCCTGCAGCGTCAGGGAATCGTCATCGGTCTTGGTTACCTTTCGCATCGAATAGGCAAAGTCGAGGATAAGTCCGGGTCCCAGAGTCGATCCGACGAAATTCGAGCCGCTACCCCGTGGATGAACGGCCAAATGATGTTCCGAGGCATATTTTAGGCAGTTTACGACATCCTCCACACTGGTCGGACGAACGACCCCGGTCGGCTTGATCGAATGAATGCTGGCATCCATCGAGTAGAGCTGAAGAGTAAGATCATCACACAACACCTCCCCGGCAAGCTGGCCTCGCAAGTCTTCCTGAATTCGAGATCGTTCTTGATCCATGCATTTCTTTCGTACGGGTACTCTCAAACTACTCTGGCGGACTCTTACCCTAAATCAAGGGTGAACCTTCGACAGTCAACGGGACTTCAGTTGGTTTCGGCACTCCGCCAAGTGCAAAAACCCTTCTTTGAACCAATCGCTACGAGGCATCCCAGATGTTGCCTCAACTTGTTATTGTGATGCTATTTCCACAAATTGAAAAGGGAAACGCGATGAACCCGGACCGAAAATCGGTACGCTCCCAAATGAAAGGTGCTTGGTTATGCTACACATTAGGCCGAAAACTGAGTGCGGAACTGGATTCATCCCGATTATATTTTGCTGCTCCAAAATGGATTTCAACGATAATTTGTCGGATTGTCGTGTCGAATTTTCCCGATTGTAGAATTTGTGAGGCATTGACTTAAAGCAATTTGTCCCGTCGACCGGAGCATGGAGCCATTGGAGCCAAAGGTTTAACGCGGAGCATCTTTGTGCGTCGAACCGTCGAACGGAACGCCTCCTCGAACCCATCAACCGTATCACGGCACCGCCACTTAAAAAATCAACAACTGGACATTCAACAACTGCGACAAGATACGATGAAAACACTGCTTCTCATGCGACATGCAAAATCAAGCTGGTCCGACGAATCGCTTCCCGATCATGATCGACCCTTGAACGACCGAGGTCTTCGCGACGCTCCAAACATGGCAAAGTGGTTGGCCAAAACGTTGCAGACACCAGAGTTGATTATCTCATCGACGGCCACTCGGGCGCGGTCAACGGCGGAACAAATGCTGGAATCGCGACATATTGACTGTCCCCTGTTGATCGACCGGCGGCTGTACCATGCCTCTGGCCATGAAATGACCGAAGTTGCACGTGAGGTCGACAACGAAGTCGACTGTCTGATGCTAATCGCGCATAATCCAGGTATGCAACAATTTGCCTCTTCGTTCGGAGACGGCTACTTTTTGTTTCCCACGGCCGCCGTTGCCGTTATCGAATTGCCCATTGACGATTGGTTTCGCTTTACAACAGAAACTCAGGGCAAAATGCGTGCATTTTGTCGGCCAAAGGAGTTGCTCAATTGACTGATGGACGCCCACCGGATCAAAGGAAACGCAAAGGCACTCGGCGCATCCAACGATTCTCCATGCAGTCAATCGTTCGCCAAATCAAGAACGAAATAACATCGTGGAAATGACGTCTTATGCACATTCGATCGACGATTCGAGAGCACGATTCAAGATTGTTTGCCCGCCGATGTCTGACCAATCGGTTCGGCGATGATTCACCGTAACGCGTGCAATTGCAACGTGGTTCCTATGACCAATTATTGTTCAAACGGTAAACTCAATGCTTCTGTCAAATGGCTGAAATTATTGGAAAAACAGGTCATGTACACGATCTCGGCGACCTCGTGATCCGAAAAATGTTTTCGGAGCTGGGCGACGTCGTCGTCGGCAATCTGACGCGGGTGTGACGTCAGTTTTCGGGCAAACGACACCGCCGCGTGTTCGCGGCGATCCGCCACTGAGACCTCGTGATCAACTTCATAGATCGCATTCTCAGACATCCCCTCAGCCAACAACCAGCGGCGAGCATGCGCGGCTGAATACCAGGCACGATTTTCACGAGACACGGTCCATAATATTTGAGCTTTAATGCGGTTCGGAAGTAGGCCTTCATTCACAATTCCATGAAACATTGCCAACTGACGCCGAGCGGTCGAAGGCAAAGTCCCTAGGGCACGTGCATAATTTTCGACACCTAATCGCTCAGCAATGTCGACCACGTCGGAAGGTAGAATGGACAAGTCCTGGAGCGCGACGTTTGCCGTTCTCGTCAGAACGTTCGAAAATTTCTCTTCGACCTGCGATCGTGTTTCCCAGGCTGGTCGAGTGGGCTCGGTAAGAGGCGCGACAACGGTGACTGACTTTTGGTACTTAGTCGACGTTTCGGTCAAGAGATTAGCTGGCTCGCCGCCAAACGCGTCGTCTTGAGGCAATCCCAATGAATCGGTCCACCGATTGGTCGCGTTGTAACCGGCGACCGTTTGAACGATTTCCACAATCTGAGGATCGGTGTAGTGCTGTTGTAACACCGCGATATCCTGCGGATTCACCAAATGGGGTTCCAAAGTCAACTTACGGGTAAAGGCAAATGCGACCTGTTCAGATTCTGGAAACGTGCTCCAGTCGCAATCAAGTTCGGCGATGCGATCTTCCTCCATACCGGCGCGCGTCAATTTTAACTCTTGATGCCCCAGGCAATATTGACAATTATTGACTCGCGAAACAATCCAAAATAATCGGACCTTGAACGTGTTGTCCAAGGTCATGTCCGGGTCTGACTGACGTCCGCGGTTTGATGTCGTGCCCGCTGGACCAGACGGTGATGGCGTCGCGGATCGCGGTCTTCCTGACCAGGATTCGGGTAGATAAAACGCACGGGCGCGTCCGTTGTTGACCGATCGCTCACCTTCGGCCTGCGGTGGGAACGGCAATCGTGGTTGCCGCGACTTCAACGATTCCAAAGCCAGTTTCATTTCAGGACGAAATTGCGGAATCGGCTTCGGCACAGTGTTGCCGGATTCCACGGCGTCATCTTGTGCCAGCCCGGGAACGCACGCCCATAATAGCGCGCTAAATAGGAGCAATATCTTCATTTCAAACTCTCACTATCAAAAGAAAACAGAATCCCACAGACCGCTTACCAAAATTCGTCAAGCGTTCTGCGGGCTGTCTGATTGGATAAAAACAAGACTCAGGACGTAATCAATTGTCGCGAAAAATGGAGACCAACGGTTTGGTTCCAATCACGTAGCGAATCGTGCGGTCTCGGACCTCCCCATTCTGGTTTTCTAATTGGAGTCGAACATCCAAGTACAGATTACTGCCATCATCATCACCCGTCGGTGGGACTTCAAACGACAATAGCCGATGGCCCGAATCCCAATCGGGATCCTTGCCGACGATGGACGGCGAGCGAGACTTGAGCGATTCCAGTGAACCCTCATTCTGCCATGTCTCCAAAAACACCTTCATCGATTCGACGGCAATCGAATGATCCAAGGGGCGTGGATTACCCGCGCCGGAACCACAACCGACGACGATCAGCAAGCCGAATAAGATGCCTACTTTCAACAAACATAGGGCACCATACGACTTATGCCGAAGTCGAAACGAAAACAGTTTAGAATTCTGTGCTATTGACGTTTCCATCGTTTCGACACCCCATATTTCTCCATGTTATCAAGTCAATCGTTTGCGCAACGAAATGAACTGAACCATCCGCTGCCGCCATTTGAACGCCGCCTGGATGATAACTACTGGCCGTCGTCATGATTCGGTTCGGCGGAAACATCGCAGAACGACCGTTTGGCACATTGACATGCCAATACCGTGTTGTCGAATGATAACTACGCAGCCAAGGCGCACCAACATTGGAATTGCCCTGCATGGATAAGTCCGATACATCGATGGCGTTGGCATCGGCCAACGCGTCGTCGGGTGTCGCTGGATGAGTACCCGGGCGAAAGGTATCTGACTTGGGAGTACTGATACCGTTACTGCCATCACCGGTGACTCGCTCGCTGAACAACGCAGTGTGACTGGTTCCATCGGTAATGTCTGCCATCCTGATGCGGCTGTCATTGAAAAATATTCCATCACTGGGTGGCATCCCATAATTAACGCCGCCCGGATCCTCGTCGGGAATCCCCGTATGCAAGAGTTGGACACCAGCGTTGCAATAATAGTTATTGCGTCCGCCAAGCCCGCTTGGAAGTTGATCGACGTTGCTTGGACACAAAAACGTGCCGACTTGGGTATTACGCGCTTCAAGATTATTGGCGTGATTATAACTTACCCGAAAATCAATGAGGTCGTACAAACTATTCTGCTCGATAAACGGCAACAAGTAAGCATGCGTCGAGATGTTCGTATTGGCTCCGTTGTATGATTGCGTCCCAGGTGGTAATCGTTTGAAACTCGATTCATAATTATGGCAAGCAATTGCCATTTGACGCATGTTGTTTGCACAATCTGTGCGCCGTGCGGCCTCTCGAACCTGTTGCACGGCAGGCATTAACATGCCGACTAAAATGCCGATAATGGCAATCACGACCAGCAATTCAATGAGCGTAAAGGCTCGCCTTCCTGAATTAACCATGACCAAACTCCGAAAAATAGAATCAATAATATCCGTGCACCAGCCACAACCGCAAAACATGACTTACGAGGATGCACGCCTATGCGCCAATTTAGCCCTGTAAGCTGCGATCACAATCTGTTATCTTTGCGGCAAGTCTGTTTTGTTAAATATCCTACAGGCCGTGTAGTTGTTTTGTTACAAGTTTAAAAGGGTTAAGTCGACGATGTATCGACTGCCAGACAGGTTCTCCATGCCAGATGTCAACCGGTTTGGACGCGGACGAAAACGGATTTGCTCGGCGAATCGAGGCTTCCGAATCAAAAGAATCGAGTTCAATCTTTGATTTCGAATTTTATTGAGATTGACTCTGGTCAGAACGAGACCGATATCGACGCTTCGCGCTGATGTTCGACCCCCGCTGCATGATGGGATTGAAACATCGATGTGCAATGCCCGCTAAACTTGAGGATCGATTCGATGAACGCGCGGAACGCGACTCACTTACTGTTAATCAGGATCGGGAACGACCTGAATCTCAACTGTCGGATTGGACATCGGCATCGATTCAATTTGTGATCATTCCCATACGAAATTTAATTTCGTTTTCGCCGTGTGCGACGGAGACCGACAGTGAACATGATCAAACCTGCAACAAAGCCCATGCTCGGTTCTGGAACGACATTGAGTCGAAGGATAAACAAGCCATTTTGTCGGTCACTGACAATGATCGAGCCACTTCCAAAAAACGGATAGACCGACCAGGCACCATTAAAGGACAGATTATTATCCGTATTGTAGGTGTCAAAAAATGCGAGTTCACTAAGAATTCCGTTTTCAATGTCGTCCATTTGTAAAACTCGCAGGCCGCTTGTATAGTTCGCCTGGTAGATTAAACCCTCATGGACGTACAAGTTGTGATCGATGGTCATCTCGACACCATGGTGTTCGGCCAATAGGAAAGGATTGGCCAGATCTTCGACGTTGAAGATGCGGGTGATGGTATTGATCGGACTGTCCGCATTTCGCTCATCGAGTTCGTCGTTCACGAAGAAAAACCGGTGGTCTTCCGAAAGCCATCCTTGATGTGTATAGCCATGGTTTTCGTATCCGGTGCGGGAGATCATCGACATGTTGCTTTTGTCCGTCACGTCAGCGAGCGTAATTGTGTTTTCGTTGGAGCTAAACGCGATCTCGCGACCGACAAAATTGGCGTCGGGGCCTTGATAAATTACGACTTGAGTGTCATGCGTGTATCCATCGGCCGCAAAATTACCGACGTGCACCGGTGCCAGGGGATTGCTCAAATTGAGGACGTGTAGTCCACCAGACGCTTTCTCGGACCCGACGACGTAAGCAAAGCCAGTGCTTTCGTTGATGGCAATATTGTGTGCGCGGTCGAAACCGCCGTAATGAGCGGTTGCCGAAAACGTCACGGGTCCATTCCCGTTGGTATCACGCAACTCAGTTAAATCAAAAATTTGCAATCCGTGAGCGCCATTGGCGTCTGACACGATGTACGCATGATTATTGTACACCTTGATATCACGCCAGGTTTTATTACCAGTGTGTGTCGGCAGTTTCCCTAGATATAAAGGGGCGGTCGGATTTGTAATGTCGATGAATGAGGTTCCATTCGTCAGACCGAAAATCGCGTATTCCCTACCCGTTTGCGAGTCAGTCCAACCCCACAGGTCATTGCCCAACACGTTTTCAGGGCCGCCGCCGATGTCGGCAAGCGGCAGTCGCGAAAGGAGTTTCATGTTGCGAAAATCCCATGGACCGTTTCCACCAATCCCAGCCGGCGCCGAATTTCCAATTCCCTTTCCATCATCATGGTTTCCGTCGTGCGCCAACAACGGACTTGCACTCATGACCAGGCCAACCATTGCCGACACCATGAAGCTGCAAATTAGTTTCCCCACCTTGCATGTTGAGCCACAAGGCAACGTCCCAATAAACTTTCGCATCACGGCATCCCCAAAAATAACGGTCAAATCACAGTGCTCATTCATCAAGGCAAATTCGAAGCCCCTAACAGTTCGATTGCATCGCTGCGCCAAAGGCTGTCGAGTGCACTCACCATAGCCAAGTGTCGTTCAAGTCCCAAAACGGCAGCGAACTCTCGAAATCAACCGGAGCGACACCTATCACAACCGGATCGAAATTATGTCCAGTCAACCAATGGTCTGCAAGTAAACATGCTTCCGGCCGACACGTGCCCGCCGCCCATTTTAATCTGCCGATGGAAGGCGTGCCACTACCGAAACCTGTCAATTTAGCGCTCACCGGGAGGGCTCTCAGCCGATATATATTAAAAATGGTATAGATAAAAACGGAGAATCAGAAACTTTGCCGTGGCGACCTGGGGACCAAAACAACCCAACCCTTCGCGACCCCATGGCGGGATACAAGTGTGACTGTCGTGATCTCGTCCGCAAAAGGTGGCGACACCAGCGAAAGTGGTTTCTACCGAAACCTGGGTTAGTGCGTTCGCATGAGATTTCTAAACCCCGCAGGGTAGGGTATTTGCGAAGTTTAACCGACCTTGTCGGCGGTGAGGAATGCTATCACGGAGGCGAAAGGACAAATTTTGGGGGCGAAAAATCTTCAAGCCCCCACCACTTGCAAACAGTCTATGTTCGGTTTCGCACTCAAAATCTATAATTTTTTGTCAAATTTGCCGAATGGATAATGGCATTCCTGGTTGAAATCAAAATTTCGTGCGAGAAACTTCCGTTTTCGGTCAATCTGGCATGGCAGCGTTGAGCCATCATGACGAACAATGACTATAGGGTGAACTGGACGAACTGTTTCAGAGCCTTCACGTTTCAAAAAAATAAAATGAAGAAGCCGAATTCCCAATCCTTGAAAGACCGAGCCCGGATCGGTGCCGTTGCCAGTGCCTTTGCCGGATTGATGATTGTTGTTTCCGCCGATGCTCAAGGTCAGCAGAGTCAATCATTTAATCACCTCGATCAACAGACGCTCCGATTGATCGAACACTATTGCCTGGCGAGCTGGAGGAATTCTCGAATTCCAGAAAGTGATTGGGAAGATAGCACCCAACAGGTGTTCTTGGAGTTGCTTGAGGCTCTGACGCCAGACGAAATTGCCAACGCAATCACATCACCCGATTCGGTCGAGCGCCGGGAACTTAATCGCGCTATCTGGCGAATCAGCAAGCGAATCAAGCGACAACCACAGCCGGCACGATTGAGTCATTTCGAAGTCTCAGCCATTCCAGAATCCAGGCGATATGAAGAGCTGGATATGCAAGTCAATCAAGTCAGTGAAGTCGCATCCAGTGAGCTTGGCCCCCATCAACGCGACGTTGTGCGAATGCTCTTGAATGGCGACTCGATCGTTGAAATCGCCGAACGACTAAAGACTTCACCGGCTCGCGTCAGTGACGTCAAGTATCGGGCAATCAAAAAGCTTCGCCAACTTCTCGCCTGATCCAACCTCCGTCGCGGATCGGAAAGACGATGCAGGTCTAGGTGGCTTCTTTGTAGCTATTGGAGCAATTGATCGATCCGTATTTTTCCGATTCGCCCTTCGGATCCCACGCCCCAACCTGACTTTCCGGTGGGAGAGAAACCGAGCGCATGAAAGCCGACGCTGCTGACTCGACGCCAGCTTTCACCGAAATCGAAGGTCATATCGGTACCATTTGGACCGACGCAGACTCCGATCGGATTGCCGTTGTCGGTTGAGAAAAAAGCAATAGCTGAACGATATCCCGAGGGTGGGTCTCCAGAGATTCCTCGCCACGACACGCCACGATTGTCGCTGATGCTCACATTGTCATCTGTGTTGTCAGCTTCCAGATAGTTTCCGCCAATCGCGACGGCATGGTCAGCGTTGGCGAACGCCAATGAAAAAATTCCACTTGATTCATTCGAGCCGATCGAAGTGGGTACTTTATGCCAGACATCCAATCGATCGATCTCCGCGTAAAAAACTCGCGCCTGGTTTTCCTCGTGTTTGCCCCCCAAACCAATCCAGATTTTGCCGTCGTGTAGTTGAAGACAAGAACCGCTTGCCGCAAATCCAGCCTCACCCGGCCAACAAGTCGGCTTTTGCTCAACGGGCAAAATGGACCAGGTCTTTCCACCGTCTTCAGAGATGACTAACTCCAAACGGTCGTCAATCGGATCACTGAAGGCGATTCCCCAATTTTCGTGAAACGCTAAGGCGTCGAAGAACGCGGTTTGATTTTCATGCTCAAAGACGAGCTTCCAAGATTCGCCCGCTGTCTCCGTTCGATAGATCCTGGATGGCGTTCCGGCGCTGACCACCACTGCGGTCGAGTCACTAAAAGCGTGAATATCACGAAAATCGAGTTCTTCTGCTCCACCAATTGGAACCACTTGCCATGTCTCGCCGGCGTCCAAAGTTTTAACAACGGTTCCAGCGGAACCACTTGCCCAAACGACGAGATCATCAACGATTGACAGCCCGCGGAAGCTCGCGGTGCATCCACTGGATTGCATTTCCCATACTCGGTTAGGTTGAGCAGTTAACGTCACGGCAAGTTCGGAGAACATGAGGACGACCAACGACAAAACTACGGGCAACTTGGAATGCATTGATTGATTCCTGGTTCGACAAGGTGGAATAAAGGGTGGGTTGCGACCAACAATTTCCTAATATTTTCAGCTACCGGATTGGAATTCGCAATACGAACTGAGCTCCTTCCGAAATCTGTTCATTGGCCGTGAGTTGGCCATTTAAATCGCGGGCAAGCTTGGTACTCAACGCCAATCCCAAACCGACCCCAGCGGCTGAGTTGGCGGCTTCCTGATCCGATTTGCGAAACGGTTTGAAGAGTTGTCGAAGTTGATTTCGATTTAATCCAGGTCCGAAATCGCTCACGGAAATTTCGCAATACTTCCCAACATTAACGCATCGAAGTTGAATGCGTTTATCCTCGGCATCGCGCGCGTACTTACAGGCATTGTCAACAAGGTTAAAAAGGATGTGTTCCACGGCTGCTGGCACCGTGTGGATTCTCTGGTCAGCGGCCTTTGGGTCAAGCTCGATGCAGAACCGCATTCCGGCTTCGCTTGCGCGATCTGAGAGGCGCTGTTCAAAGCTAGTCAACAACTCAGCAATCGACAGGGTTACTTTTTGACCGCCTCGGTATCCCCGTTCCAAGCGAGCAAATTGCAGGACGTTTTCGACCAGATGGGATAAACGATCCGCCTCGACCCTCAATGTATTGGCATACTCCTGCCGTTTTTGATCGGAGGGGAGCATTTTCTCGGCCAACATCTCAGCATACATTCGGAACGTAGTGAGTGGCGTACGCAGTTCATGAGTGACTGCCGACACAAACGCGCCTCGCCGCTCGCTGAGCGTAATTACGCCGTGTAGAAGCAGTGCAACGGCCGAAGCACCCAACAATAGTCCAATCCAGGCCATGACAATGGACAAGCGGATACCGCTAAACCATTGACCACCGAACTGGTCGGGAAGAGGTTCTGTCGATTCAGGCGGAAGGTTGTCCAATCCCGCAATTATCTGTACCGGAAGTGTCGCCAACGCGCGGCCAATTTGGACCTTCCTCTGTTCCTCGATCGGTGCCAACGTCGCCACAGGAAGCAGATCGACAATCTGTTCCAATAGTTTTTTCTCGATTTGGTCCCAATCCAGCCAACAGCATTGAATGACCTGCCTTGTTCCAAAGTCAACCCTCCTTGCGAGAATCAGGTTTCCCTGGATCCACATTGGTCGCATCACCCCTTCACGAACGATCGCTTCAGAGTGACCCATTTCGCTCATCATCCGTACAACTTTTTCTTTTACCTCTTTGTCAACAAACGACTTGGTAGCGCGATCACGCGCCTGAAGTTCCTGGTTGCCTCGCTCTTCATTCCAAATTTGTTGTTGTTGGAATCGATTGGTAACATTTGAATCCGTTTGTAATGGAACTCCCTCGTCGATCTCGGATTGCTGGCTTTGAGTCGGGCCAGCATTGGTCGCGAGTTGTTGGCGATAAACGCGATTATCGATTTCGTAGGGTACATTGGTGGAGTCGCCGATATTATTGCCAAGATAACTTAGAGTTTCGTTCAACGCGTCCGTCGAATCGGGAATGGACGCATCCATCAAGGGCGCGACGGCAACGGAACAGGCGACCAAAAGTTGATCATACTCGAACAACTGTTGGGCCTGACCCAGCATCAGACATGACGAGTCCATCCGGTCGTTCGAAAGTCCGCAGGACAATGCCAATTCAGTCTGGTTGTCAGCAGGGCACGTGGGGCTATCAAACACGTTTCCCGGTTCAATCTGGAAATGCAATTTGACATATGGCTTGTCATGGAGCAGCAATGGGGAGGGGATTGGCTGGGTGGGTGGTTGAACGTCCGCATCCATGGCGTCGGTGCCCGCTCGTTGCGGTTCATAAAACGACTGGTAAGCATAGTAGGGGCGCGCGACTTCACTCGCGATCAATGGGGTCAACGTCCAATCGAGCCTCCACAAGGCACTACTAATTCGCTCCTGTAATTGGGCTTCGAGCCGCGCGATCTCCGCATATCGATGATCCTCGTTTCGCTGGCGGTCCATTTGAATGGTCTTGATGGTCAACCAGCCCATTGCAGGCATCACAATCGCCATGCATAAGGCGAATATCAACCATATTTGCCAAGGATTTTTCATGCCAAAGTCGTCGATCGATTGACGCGAATGAATGAGAATTGTTTATAAATCTGAAATGTCAAAGTGCCGGACGCTACCGAAACATGTAGCCTTTGCCACGAACGGTCAACAGGATACCTGGCTCGGTTGAGCAATCGCGCAGCTTCTCCCGTAGTCGGGCGATATGCATATCGATTGTGCGAGTCGCTGTTCCGTGCGGCGTGATTCGCCAAACATTGGCCAACAGTTCGTCCCGCGCGATGGCGCGTCCTCGATGAATGACCAGATATCTTAACAACTCCGTCTCTTTTTCGGAAAGCTCGACTCGATCCATACCAAAGCGAAGTTCGCGACGAGCGAAGTCGATCGTGCCCCCCGTAAAGTCGACGGAATCAACGTCACTGGGTCGTTCAGGCGAACGACGGAGTACCGCCTCCACTCGTGCTAACAACTCTTTAACACTAAAAGGTTTTACAACATAGTCGTCCGCCCCTTTTTTCAGTCCATTGACGCGATCGGATTCATCCCCTTTTGCCGTTAAAATAATGATAGGTTGCGTGGGTCGGGCCTCGCGTACGGCTTCCAGGATCTCCAAGCCCGGCGTTCCTGGTAATGCCAGATCGAGCAACAGCAAGTCATAATCAGTGACGATCGCCATCTGCTTTCCAGTATCGCCATCTGCGGCCTCGATCACTCGATAACCGTAGTAAGTCAAAGAATCGACGATACCGCGGCGGATCGCGGAATCATCCTCAATCGTCAAAATTGTATGATTGGGCATGGTATGTCTATTGAAGCATCACGATCCGTATGACCACCCATTGTAAATGACAGCGATTCGTCCGACCGAAAACGGGATCTCTCTAATCATACGCGAAGAGTTGGCACGGATATGTAACCGTAGTGTAACGTCGATCGGTAGTCTATTTCACGGGCTGTTGGGTAGAACCTCAGGCTTGTTTCTGAATTCGCTCGGCAGACCGCTTGTCACCGACAAATCGATCACGTCACCTTTCGGAAAGCGCATTTTCCGGGCAAAATGATGGGGCTTTCACACGATTATAAGCCGCATGAGATAAAACGGCTAAGCCCACAATGACCGCATCCAGACTGACTATCGCTTTAAAATCGATCGAATCCGCTAGAACTTATACGTTAACGATGCTGGACGATCTTAGTGACGAGGAATGGTTTTGGATGCCCGCGACCTTCCCGACCCACATTGCCTGGCATATTGGTCATTTAGCCTATGCCCAGTACGGGTTGGTGTTATATCGGCAACGCGGACGTCGGTTAGAAGATGCTTCGTTGATGTCGAAAACTTTTCGAAAACAGTTTGCCAAGGGGAGTGAACCGTTGACTCGCGATGAAACGATGCCTCTAGACGAAATTCGTGGTACTTTTGATCGAATTTTCGACCAAGCGGTAAAAGAAATCCCGACCTTCGTCGAATCGGAACTGGACGTACCGATTGATCCTCCATATGCGGCTTTTCCGACCAAATACGGTTCATTGATCATGTGTGCCCATCACGAGATGCTTCATGCCGGACAAATCGGTATTTTGAGGCGTCTGATGGGGAAGACTCCGGTGCGTTGATCGACTCACAAACTCATTCCCGTGCATCGGTCACCAGTGACTTAAATTCAATTCATGACGGCAGACGACATTGACGGCATTAGTAGCAACAGACTCCCTTACCAAAATCTATCCCGGCGTGACAGCGTTGGATCGTTGTACCGTACAAGTCTGCACGGGAGACGTGTTCGGATTGCTCGGACCCAATGGCGCTGGCAAGACGACGTTGCTCCGATTGCTGTTGGGGTTTCTGCGGCCAACGTCCGGTACAGCCCAGATCGCCAATCTGGATTGCTATAAGGATCGCGTTGCCGTCCACCGCGAGTTAGTCTATTTGCCCGGAGATGCCCGGCTTTTTCGCACGATGCGCGGTCGCCAAGTCCTAAAGTTCTTTACCCAAATCCGAGCGTCGGCAAGTATGCAGCAGGCGTTGAGCGTCGCTGAGCGGTTAGAGTTGGATCTATCCCGCTGGGTCGGTTTCATGTCGACGGGTATGCGACAAAAGCTCGCCCTTTGCGTCTGTTTCTCGGCCCTGACCCCATTGATCATTCTGGATGAACCGACGGCGAATCTGGATCCGAATGTCCGGGGCGAAGTGATGAAGATGGTCGGAGAAGCCAAACAGCGTGGGAGTACCGTGATCTTTTCATCCCATGTACTTTCCGAGGTCGAAGAGACCTGTGATGAGGTGGTCATCCTTCGAGAAGGGAGGCTGGTGCATACTCAGTCGATGCACCAGCTCAATCGACAACATCGAATTCGCGCCAAGATTCGTGGGCAAATTACAGCGCTCCCCGATTCACTTCGGGAAATCATTGAAATTCGTGAAAATGGATCGGAAGAACTGTATCTCGAAACACCAGGCGAATTGTCGCCAATTCTCAAGTGGCTAGCCGATCAACCGCTCGATGACGTCATGATTCAACCTATTGGTCTGCGCGCTGTTTACGACCGATTCCATAGTGACGTTTCAGAAATCGAAGAAGTGTGAGTCGTTTCGGAATGAACATTGCCCTGATCAAGAAAAGCCTGACCGAGACCTCGATCTTGTTCGTTGCGATCGCGATCGGTGCCTTTGCCTTCGCATGGTTTCGCGTGTGGGTTGTCAGCGAACTCGATACGACCCGATTTCAACAAATTATCGAGTTGCTTCCGGATGATTGGCGAAATTTTACCACCGTTGATTTTGAATGGCTGGTCTCTTATCTCGGAAGGACCGCATTGACATTGGATGAACCATTCCTGATCATGCTGGTCGCAATTTTTGCGATCGTCCGTGGAACCGATGTGGTCAGCGGAGAAATTTCTCGTGGGACCATGGAAATGCTGCTTTCCCAGCCGGTCAGCCGCCGCCAAGTTTTCTGGACTCCAGTGGTCATAACATTGATTGGCGTTTTGTTGCTTTGCGTGCTAATTTGGCTAGGCATGTGGTTGGGCGTCAGTACCACGTCGATCAAAGAATCCGTTTACCCGGCGATTCGAGTCCCATTAATGGATTATCAGATCCCGTTGTCGTTTCTTAAACCGAAATCGGTTACATTGCCGATGGCAGAACGAGTCGATTCGATTTATTTCATTCCAGGTCTAGTCAACCTGTTCTTTATGGGCTTCTTCCTGGTGGCTGTTGCCACGATGGTCTCTTCCTTCGATCGTTTTCGTTGGAGAACGCTGGGGATTGCGATCGGATTCTATATGGTGTCGGCCATGATCAAGATATTAGCCATGGCTTCCAGCTTTTTCAGTTGGCTGTCCTATGTTTCGTTTTTCACCTGCTACGAGCCGGAATCGGTGATTCAGCAAGCAGAGCTCAATTGGAATTCGCAATGGCATTTGATACGGTATGGAACCGAGGGCGATTGGATCGATTTAGGACCGCTTGGCTACAACATGATCTTCTTTGGACTAGGCTGTATCGCGCTGTTGATCGCAGCGACTAAGTTCCAGCGCCGTGATATTCCAGCGCCGTGATATTCCACCCTCCAAGTCTGCGGCTCCGCGGTCGGTTTCACCCTTTTGATCCTTACCCGATTCGCTTGATTGCTTGATCATCAAACGCCTAAATTGGGAACCTCTCCAGAGGTCATTTCGCCAGTGACCTGCCTCAACCGAATACTCAAATTCAATGCCCTTGTTTCAAAGTCCCAAATCTCGCATGATTTCTTCTCGAGGATCGAGAATGACCGCCTTGAACAAGAAGATAATCGCGATACAGATAATCAAACCGACAATCGCAAAACAGACAAAGAATAAAACTTTGGCCAAGCTCGAAAAGTCACGGTTGACTCGCTCCAAATAATCTTCGGCCAACTTCTGCATTGTTTCGGGAATCTCGCCGGTCATTTCGGCGTTTTCCGTATACATCAGGAATTCTCGAGAAAATCGTTGAGTCGCCGCGAGTGACTCGGTCAATTCTTGCCCCTTCTCCAGCCGGTCGAAAACATCGGACTCAAGTTCCTGGAAATAATGATTGCCGGTCGCTCGTAACGCAAGTCGAATCCCCTCCTTGACGTTGATACCAGATTCAACGACCGCCGACAGTGCCCAGGCGAAACGAGAATATGCAAGATTTTCGATGATTTTCCCGACCAGAGGAATGCGGCGTGCAATCTGCATGGGCACAGTTCCGAACCATCCGCGGATGGTTCCGATTACCGCCACCGCGATCGAGCCAAAAAACATGATGACCACAAACATATACAGCACAAAATACTGCAATGTGCTCCAACCGAATCCCAACCAATCGATGGGTTGTCCCCCTGAAATACTGACAACAAAATCCATGATCCACATCATGGCACCGATGACGAACACCGTGGCAACCAATTCAAACAGTGGCCAGCCGATACTCAGCAGAACTTGAGTTCGAAACGAAATCAATTTTTTGTAATGGTCTCGCAACAAAAAAAATGCGCGTTCCAACCGCCCACCTTGTTCGCCAGCCGTGGCTACCGCGATGGCAAGCTCGGGAAAATATTCACCCCGATTGGACATCGCTTCGCCCAACGTCACGCCACGATCAATGTCGTCAGCGACCTGTTTTGCGACAGTCTGGTTGCGAAGCGAGCCAAAATTGGCTTCGCGATTCCAGATCGAACGCATATCGATGCCAGCCCGGTACCCCTCGCCGACTCGATGCGACAAGTCCATCAAGTCTTGTAATGAAATTCTCGCCATAATTCAACTTGATGTAGTGATGAGTTGGATTAACCAGGAATCATGCCCATTTTCGTCACCAGTCCCAACGACCCTCAATCGGTTTTGGTATGTCACAAAACTGGAGGGGGAAGCGAAATCAGTGCAACGCATTCATTGATGATTGTCAATGATCATCGTGTTTACTTGTAGTTTCCACAACCTAACTTCGTCTTAATCTTGGAGTTTCGAATTGATTCCAAATGTGAATCGCGTAATTCGCGGAAATATTGGCTGTGGGCCGACATTCGATGGAAATAAAAATCGGGGATCCACCGGTTTCACCTTTTGCTGGGCACCGATAGGGCTTCAGTGATTATCCTGGTCCTATCATAATCGACAACTCCATCATTATCGGTATTCGCCGATTGAATTGTTTCCCTTCGATCATGTTTGAGGAATCCAAGCATTATTTCTAGAAGTACCAATAGTGTTCTGTGGATCGCCCTGCGATTTCGAGGCGGGACTGACGGGCTGTCGACTCACCTCGCTGGAATTCAATTGGAAAGCCCAGACCAATAACTAACGTGTTTTCCATTGATTTCCAGTTTCGATGACAACCTCTTAACGATCTTGCGTCTAGACTTTGTGGAGACTTGCAACTAGCATTAGCCAAGGCTATTCTAAAGGATTAGATGCCATCAAATTGGAACAGGTTTCGCTGAAAGAACGCCAAGGCATCTGGCGAAACCAGTGTAATAGGGACTAACTTTGAGGAACGGGTCAATGACAAAAATAACAAAATTACTCTGCCGCCTGCTGGTTTCAACGTGCGCCATCGCTGGACTGGTGCTAACATCAACAGCTTTGGCACAGCCTTCCATCTCCAACACTACAGAACGCTTGTATGGTCAAGGCGTTCATGCTTATTTTGCGGGGCATCTGGATCAGGCCATGGTGCATTTTAATCAAGCCGCTTCAATGGGCTCACAGGATCCTCGAGTGTTTTATTTTCGGGGATTGACCCATACGTCACTTGGGGACGGTGCCGCCGCAAAATCGGATTTTGATCTGGGTGCAACTTATGAAGCCAACTCGACCTTGCGATACTATCCGGTAAATCAGTCGCTACAGCGCGTTCAAGGATATGTCCGCATGCAAATTGAAGAGAGTCGAAACCAAGCTGAGTATGCCTACAGCAGGACGGCGGGTACCCAGGTACAAATCCAAAATCGAATCATCGTCAATCGGCCTGGAACTGCCCAGGCTGCGGCACCCGGTTTAGTTTTCGATTCGTCGCCTCGGGTGCAGAATCCGCCCCCTCAAATTAACTTCCCAGATGTTTCCGGCGTTGAAGAACCAACTAGCCTCCTGACGGGTAAGGGCGAAGTCGTGATTGTTCCAGACGTACACGTCGAACCAACTCCTGCGGCAGCACCCGCTCAATCGACAATCCCAGCGGCTACGACGCCGGCCCCACCGACTCCAGATCCATTTGGTGGTGACGAAGTCCCCAAAGATGATGACGACATCGATCCATTTGGTGACGACGAAGACACCAAGGACGATGACGACATCGATCCGTTTGGTGACGACGAAGACTCGGACGATGATGAGGATCCGATCGGGAATCGTTAAGCGTCGTTAAGTTCCCATCCTATAAATCGAATGACGTGCGGTCCGGTATAATTTATCGGGCCTTTTTTTGTTTGCATTCGAATTAGCCGGCTCATTGGAATTCACGGAGCTTTGAGTTTGTCACGCCAGACGTTGGTCGCGCTCGGTTTTACAACGGTGGAACGAGTGGCCGGAGAATCTGGCAGAACGCCAGCTCAGTCTTTTTTCCCGCCAGATTACCGTCAAATGGAATGGTAAGGATATTGTGAACGCTCGGTTATGATCGAGACGTGGCGATGAACAGTTCGCCGCGACTTTGATTCGCAGTATCGCCCGAAAAACTGTGATAATCCCCGACTCCCAAATCACCGCATTCGAAGCCAAGTTCCAAGAGTTGACTTCGAACAAGTCGAATGATCAGAGTCTTTCCAGTGCTGTTTAAAGAAAAGTGCCTGGTGAATCTTAAATTGTCCTGCGGCGGCGATTCAACGATTACAGTTCCACGAATCATATCGATCCCGACGGGTTCCTCGATATTTCCGACAACGACTAGCGTCCCGGCCAACATCTGGTATCCGCAGTACTGAAGAGCGGATCGTTTGATCGCCAGCAAACCGCCTCGTTGGCGATATCCGGCAAACGTGTTGCAGGAACCATGGATTAGCAAGCTACCTCCCTGCATTCCGACACGTCCCCCTGGCAACATGGCTCCCGCGTAATGATT
This sequence comes from Pirellulaceae bacterium, assembly GCA_041748315.1. GTDB lineage: Bacteria > Planctomycetota > Planctomycetia > Pirellulales > Pirellulaceae > CALMEE01. The sequence continues at coordinate 10,408 of JBGTDM010000015.1, read as the reverse complement.
GGCATTTCCATTGATCTGAACTTGACCACCGCGAAGTTCTGCGGCCACAAATTCCTCCACATTTCCATCGACAATCAGTTCGCCACCGCTCATTTGACAACCCGTGTACGAACCGACACTTGAGTGGACAACCATGCGTCCGGTTTCCATCCGCTCACCCAAATGGTCGACTCGTTCCAACGAGCCCTCCCAGTAGATTGTGTCGTCATTCGTTGTCCTACGGATCCGAAATAACTCACCGAATTCGATCAACGATGCTCCGATTTCAATAGGCAAGCGCTTTATCGAGTTTGACGATTTCCCCAACAGGCGTTCGGGAGTGATGCCCTTGACCTTCACATGCAAACGCTGATCACCGATATATTCTAGTTCCATGCAGTTGCTCGATGTTCATATTTTGATCGGTGTATGATAATCTAAATGCATCCGAAGTCGCGGCAAATTGGATGCGGTCATCGCCGATAGGCGTTGACAATGATGTCTCCAGCGCATTTCCCCTTTTCCAATTCTTCGGCTTAGGTGTTTTGTGACAAACGTTTCACAGGTTTCCCAGCGGTTGGCTGGAGTGATTTTGGCTGGCGGAGCCAGTCAACGAATGGGGGTCGACAAACGATCGATTCATTATCGAGGTCAGCCACTAATTTGCCATGTGATCAACACGGTTCTTGAGATTGCGAACCCGGTCCTTGTGGTCGGAGCAATCGATGAGGCCTGTCCTCCTCCGATTCAATTGCAACCAGGGATCGAATGGATTACTGACGAGCTTCCCCACCGAGGTCCGTTGGAGGGAATTCGTGTCGCTTTAATTCAATTGCAAAACTTTGTTCCAAGTGCCGACAAGGCATTCATTATCGGTTGTGACTACCCACTATTCAAGCCACTCATCGCATTGCGCATGCTTGATCAACTGGCCGATCGCGACGCCGTCTGTCTCTCCGATTCGCGCATCCGCCATCCGATTCCAGGGATTTATCGGATTCGCATTCTTAAACAGGTGACTGAGCTGATTGCCGAAGATCGAAGGTCATTACAAGCACTTCTCGATTCGATCGATTGTCTCACACTCGACAAGAAATCAATGCAGGATATTGATCCTGATTTGGTTTCATTGCGCAATATTAATTGTCCGGCCGATTTGGCCGCGATTGAAGCAACGAAGTAATTCTTGGATGATCCTGCGTGCGTGGTCTGTAGTTTCGGCAAATGAGCGATTCCCGTTTTGTCCTTTTAACGACGAGAAATAAATTTAACTCGCGACTGAGAAATCAAAAAAGAGAAGTCGGAATTGAGAAAGAAGACCCTACTTCCTATTTTTGCTCCGGAATATGACGGTGTTTCAGCAGCGTTTCCAATTCTCGAATCGCTTCATCTGCATGTGACGTTTCAGCTTGGCTAAGCGATCGTCCGCCAAATCGAACTTGATAGAACAGGTCCGTCAACTGCCGAAGCAATTGGTTGATTTGCGGATGGTGAGGTGAACTGTGAAACTCACAGGAAACCTGGTTGGCGAATTCAAGTTGAGTATTTGAATCGATTCGATGAAAACGATATCGCGCCAATAGTTGTGAAAGACTTTGATAAAATGGGACTTCGATTACTTTCTGAGGTGCCGTGCCACGGATCCAGTTTCCCAATCTTGGAGAAATGACCCGTAGCGTGTTGCCCAGAAACTGCCTAATGATACCGGCTTTTCGTCGTGTTGTGGCGTTGACCGCGCCGATCTGATGATTTCTCTTCCATTGCCGGATACCGTACCAGACCATCACTGCGGGGACGAGAAACCAGAAATAGAAAAACGGAGAGTTGGGGTTCGTCAAGGCCTCACGAAATTGCCGGAGGTAATAACCCCAAGTATCCAAATTCATGATATTGCCGATCACCCCCATCCGAGAACTCGACGCACCCGGTTGGAACGCAGAATCACCATCCCCACTCATTCGCAACACATAATCATTCCAGAATGCCCGCGCGTAGCCGAGTGCATCGGTTGCATTCGATAACAGGTTATTGGAACCAAAATCCGATGAAGGTGTCGGGTCAAGCCGCAACCAAACTCCTTGGCGACGAGCAAGCGGTGAGGATCGAGCCATGGTGTCTGAGATGTCGCTGGGTTTAATATAGGCTTCGACCCAAGCATGGGCATGCTGCTGTTGAACGCGATAGTATTTTCCCAACGGACTAAATTCGCCACCGCGGTATCCGACAACCAACCGTGCGGGTATCTGTTGACTACGCAGCATCAGTGTCAACGCGGATGCAAAAAATTCGCAATGACCGCTATGGTGATTTTTGACAAAGTCCTCGACCGGATCCAGCGACCTGTCGCGTCGAAAACTTCCCAGGTCGAGCGTATACACATAATTAGCGGAGTCCAAAAAGTGCTGTTCCAGATTTTTGGCCACCTCAAAATCAGTAATATCTCGTTTAATCAGTCGACCGCTTAGCTGTTCGGCTTTGCGAGCCAGCACCGGATAACGCGAGTAATCCATTTCCAACAATTCAGGAAACAATGCTCCTTGACTTCTGCGTACTCGACGAGCGTCTTCCGGATAAACTCCAAACGGTACATAGTCCGTGAGGTTCGGTTGAGCTGCGCTCGCAAACATTGCCAACGAATATTCAAAGGTCGAGTTTGGAAGGCGATCGGCGACACGAGTCAAACAGTTGAGTTCCAAACAATACTTGACATCCGAAAGTGTCGTGCCATGTCGAAAATATGGATCGGCGGAATATAACAAAGGATCATTGGTCGGTTCCAGAACGATCGTTTGGAGCATGTAATCGTTATTGCCTCTCTCGAAAAACGGGTAACGATCAATTGGAGGCTCGAAGCTTGTTTCAGAAATTAGATCATACGGAGCGCGCCAGGTTGTCGAGCCTTTACTGTACGATACGTGACTCAATGGCATCCCTCGTAAATAGGGAGGTTCCACCAATTGCACTTTTTCATCTGTGTTCGGATCAGTATAGGTAACGCGCATAGCCAATTCACTGGAAAGCTGGATCACACCCGAGAAATCCAAATTGACATACTTGGAAGCACCCGTTTGCCGCGCTTCCTGGTCCCTGGGGCCTGCCCATGAGCTGGCATCTCGTGGAACCACCGCAAATAGCAGAACCGCAAAGATTAATGCCGCAAACCCAAAACCAGTATAATGCCGCAATTGTCTACCAAGTACCCTTTGATCACGGTTCTCCTGGTCGTAAATCGCAACTGGATGAGGATCAAACCAAATCGTTTTGACATCTGGGCTCGACTTGATTCTCGATTCCAACTTGAGCTGCGTTTCCTCATTGCGATGACGAACGTTCCATGATTCGTGATGCAGGTGCAATAACATGGTTGTACCGCCTGCCACGATCATATAGACAATGAAAAGCACACCCCCTTCAAATCCCAAATTGAATACGGCTGCCACCACGACTTGCAATAGACTCAGCACCAAAACCTGCCAATAAAGCCGAGGCGTCTTTTTTTGGAACAGGAGAATGGTCTGCAAGTAAACCAGCAAGTTGGCGACGATCATCAATTGATAGACTCGGTCTCCGCCGCCAAACCCCAACAAAGCGTAGCCCGTGACAAGAATCGCAGCCAAATTCGCAAACCATTGATCAAACCGAAACCAACGAAATAGTTCAGTGATCAAAAATGCTCCAAACGCACCTCCAATCGCAATAATCGTCGTTGTAAGATCACGCTGTCCCAACCCTAACAGCAGCCCGCTCAAGGACACGGTTAAGACAATGGCGACATGCAAAAATTTTTCGGAAGTAAACACTCGGGGCACCTGGTTTTCTAATTCAAACTGCCGGGCAATAACGAATCGAAACGGGCCGGAGTCAATGGTCCGGGCTCCGTATCAATGGTTTTCGTTTGAAGCGTAAACAGCTCATCAAATTCAGTCGTATTAACGGCAACCCAATCGGCCTGCAAGACTTCGGCCCATGAATGCGAATCAGCCAATTCTCCTGCGGATTCAAGTTCAGCCAGATAAGCTGCTCGCGAACGGGTGCTTATCACGATTAATGGGGCATTTCCTGAAGATGACCTTCCGACCGCTTCTAACACCACCCCAAGATTGTTTTGACTGGCGGCCTGAATATCCGCAAGCTCAGTCAAAACAACCCGCGTGAATTCATGTGTCACGCGGCTGATATGGATGGTCGACTCCTGACCGCACAAGCCAATCGCAATATTTCCCTTTACCTTCTGCCGCACACCGGCGATAACCGTCGCTGCAAAACTAACGGCCAATTCGGCCGTCTCCATATCGGCTGGGGTCGATTGATCCGATTGCCACAGGTCGAGCACAATTGCAAAGTCTCGATCGGTGTGCTGATCAAACTGCTTCACAATCAGCTCCCCCTGTTTCGCCGTGCTGCGCCAATGAATGGCGCGCCGACTGTCACCCGACCTCCAAGGACGCAAACCGAAGAACTCGTCGTGGCTGGTACCGACCCGCCGAACGGTCGAGCGCATTCCGACCGCTGCCGATTCAATCTTTCGCCTCCATTGTTCAGTCAATGTCCCTAAGCGAGGCGCAACGACGAACGAAATCGGTTGACGCTCATGATACCAGGCCAAAACCAGCCCCAACGGGAATTTGGAAGAGACTTTGGTTTCCTCAAAATAATAAATCCCGCGTTGCCCAAAATGGCAGCGAAAAGCAGCAAAGCCCGTCTGATTCGGGTTGATCTGCGCGATGATCGCATCGACCGAGGTCGCTCGTCGCTCAGCCACATCATTCCGTCGAATCGAATCGGTAATCTTCACTCCCCACGCCGGGAGCATGCTTCTCAGATTCTTCACCTCCCATTCAACCAACACCGTTTGACCCGCATGTGCCCAATTCGGCACGGCCCGTTTCAGTTGCAATTGAAAAATCGAGTTCATTGCAATCCGCCAATTAAACAACAGCGGAGCGATCATCAACCCGGCCAGCATCACCAACAAATTAATCTGTTGCAATACAGAACCGACAATGATAAAGCACAAGATGAAGATATAAGACCACCCCTCTCGGGTTATTCGTAAGTAACGCCGCGAACGTCGACTTTTCGTTGGGGTGATTTGATTGTTCATTAACCGGGAAGTGGGATTCGTTCGATGATACGCCGCATGATTGCCTCGACCGACTGACGCTGCCCTCCCTGCGCGATTCCCTTGACCATCACACGATGGGCCAGGATTGGCAGGGCAACCTGTTTTACATCATCCGGAGTAACATAGTCCCGACCACTGATAACACTCAATGCCTGACACGCTCGGTACCACAACAACACGCCGCGTGTACTCACCCCAACCGCCAGTTCCGAAGACTCTCGTGTCGCATGGACAACATCCAAAATGTAAGTCTCGATCGACGTGTCAACTCGGACCTGACGGACCAACAACTGGATCTGTTCCACGACGGCGGTGTCAACCACCGGAGCAAGTTGCTCGACCGGTTCACCATTGCGATGGCTCAAAAATAATTCCTGTTCGAATTCGCGATTTGGATAACCCATGGAAACTCGCATCAGAAACCGATCCAATTGACTTTCTGGCAGCACATAGGTCCCTTCAAATTCGAACGGATTCTGAGTTGCAATGACCATGAACGGGCGTGGTAAATTATGAGTCACTCCGTCAGCACTAACCTGGTTATCGCTCATCGCCTCCAGAAGTGCACTCTGTGTTCTCGGAGGAGCTCGATTGATCTCGTCCGCTAAAACAAAGTTGCTGAACACCGGACCACGGTTGAAGACAAATTCCTGCGTCTTTGTATTAAAAATACTGCTTCCTAAAATATCGCTGGGCAACAAGTCAGGAGTAAATTGGATCCGCCGAAATTCGCCATCCACGCTGCGAGCCAACGCCTTGCCCATTAACGTCTTACCGACGCCGGGAACATCCTCCAGCAAGATATGTTCCCCGGAAAGAAGGGCGACCAGACATAATTGTGCGACATCTCGTTTGCCCAGCACAACCTGACTGATGTTGTCCTCTAATTGTTGAATGATTGGATAACAGCTCTCGAACCGAAGAGTAGCAGCAGTTTCCGTCGATGCGCTCATAATTAATAATCAGTCGTGAATAATACAAAACAGTACAGCTTGATATCCATTGGCCCGGTTTTGCTCACTCCGGCTCCTGAAGGAATCTTGCATCGACCCAAAAATCAGTCTCATTTCCAAAATCGGCACCACACTCGTCGAGATTATCAGCGAAAAACGCCGGAAGATTTTCGTACGGACGAAGTTAAGCATAATGCAGTCAAAGAACATTGCCAAGTAATGTCGCTGTTCCGGTTTCATCTCCCTGGGCAGCGCACCCTTTCGTCGCTTTGATCGTTTCCCCTGGTCTCTCCCATCCCGCCCAAGGTAAGCCATCGTCCCATCAAACCAAGCAGGTTCCGTCAACGAAAATTAATTGTATACGAATGGCGATCCGGGTCACAGCGAACAAAATACGATTAGTTTCCACAATCGGTAAAAACCTCACAATTCGAAGCCCGGAGAGACGCAAATCATTCGTGATCAACAAACTGCTTGGGCCTTCACCCGGCGGCGTTACTGGGCGATCTGCGCCTTATCATCCATCAATCTTCGAAACAGATTCACCGCCAGGTCATTCCAGAATCTTTCCGGGCGCAAGTCGTATTCGGTGTCCGCGCTTGTCATCGTCCGGTGCAATTGCAAAGATCCGATGAGGAGATTTGTCTACCGTGAGCATATTTGTCAGGTATAAATTCCCCCCAACATCCCTCGCGTCGGATTTCGGAGAAATCCGCGACATTGTCGCCGACCTCTCCGAGGTCGGACGCTTGAGCCTTATTCGGCCGCTTTGAAAGCGAGCGCAGGGTCGCTCCATCGATTCTGGAGGGTTAATCATTTTGCGTTTTGTTGCTTGCCACCCATTGCGGCGAGTCGTAAAATGTTGCCAAAACATTTCCGTGTCTGAATTCAGGTGATGGTCACCCAAGGGGACGGAGTGCGCACTAAGCAAGCATGCGATAGGGTCCACGTTTTGAGCTATGGCCAGTGTGACGTTAGGAACTCATTGACTTCCTTATCGCCCATAGAATCGGAGTGCTGCCAAGTTCCCCTTCGGTCTTTGTGAAAACAGATAAATTCCCTGATCTATTTCAAATACGCGACTTCGGTGGGAATTAAATCGTGTCGGAGGCGAACAGCATCTCGCTCCTGATCGAGTAATTTGTGGGAACCAGCCATAGACGCGACCTTGCGCAGTTTAATTTCATAACATCGGTTTATCGCAATCAAACTTCTCCCCTGTCGTCGCATGAATTTCCGACCGATAACCTGTTTGATTTGTGTCGCGGCCACGGTGATCCCGGGCTGCAATAGGTCGCATTCTGACATCCGTGACGCAATCCAAATTGCAACGGCGGCCGCTTCAGATTCTCGAACTTTTTTGCCAGGTTCCGAACGGATAAAACGAACGCTTTCGTTGTATCGCGATTCGCACCCCTTAAGAGAAATGGTCCCATATAATCATGAGATGATTGCCGCACTTGAATCTGCCACTGAGGTATCCCTTGAAACGCCAACGATTGTAAACGCGGAGATTATTGCCAAATCGAACGAGCTTGTCGTTGACTATGTGTGTCATGATGCGATCGCCACTTCGTTACTCATAATCATGGACGATGGAACGACGCACGTTGTTCCTATAGCGGAGGTCAGCATAAGGATTGATAGACTTATCGCCGAAGAGTTTGTTTCCTTTACACCGGTTGCGACGCTGGCAAATATTATGTCCGAAGACAAGATTCGCCGTATCGTCAGAGTTTCATTGGGATTTGGAAACAAACCTATTTCCGAACCAGTCCCAGTAGATTATAGAGATGACCTCTAATTTTCGCGACATAGCAATCGGATCAACGCGAGCCGGAATAGGCCGACTGGTTCGCTTCGCTCGGCGACGTCAACTTCCGGCCGCGTTATCCTCATGCGTTATCTGAACCGAAATCGTTGATGGCCAAATCGCAGATTGACTTTTCGGCCTTGTACTTCGACTCTCTCGGAGGTCCACCGGAGCCGATTCGGTACGAACTGCGCGATGGGTCATGCTTGTTACACGATATTGCGTTCTTGAATTCGTTGATTCACGATGCGCGCGCCTTGAATCCAAATGCCAATGCCACCGATGGAAAATTTGCACTGCAAATCAATCGCGATTGTTGGGAATTGGGATACACGAAACATGGAATTGGGCTGGAACTTCACATTGCGGATTCAACGCTGGATTTTACTGGCGTTGACTCGGTTTTGTGGAGATTCGACCAACCGGATCCCGAACCGTGGGTTGACTATCTTTGGGTAGATCGCTTGTACCGAACACATCGATCGAAAACGTTCCACCTGATTTTGGCCAACGAAACCTGGGAATGTGCAATTTGCTTGAACCGCGACGAATGGTCGGCGACAATGCAGGATCGAGAGATGCCCTACCTTTGGTCATCCCGAAATCCCAGATAACAACGTGTGCACCGACGTCGCCGGCCATGCGGATTTTCAAATCTACATTTTCCGACGGCGACTCGGTGATCGCCGTCGTTATCCGTCGTGAGTTTACATATGGAACGCGAGATACCGAATCCGTACGAATCGCCCAAAAGCAGCCAATGTGATGGTGTTGTTAACGTTACCACAAATAGCTTGTTGCGAGGATTGGCGATCGCCATTCCGCTTTCGGTTGTTGGCTTCGCCATCCCGCAAGCCAGCGGTCTCGTCTTTGCGATGGTTGAGCAGATGAACTCCCCGTATGCAACTCCGCCTGCATTGGACTTCATCTCTTTGTTTAAAACGTATTTGAATGCAGCAATTGGATGTGCAATACTGTTTGCCCTGGCTGGTATCTTGAACTACTCGCCGGCAATTCGACTTGGTCTAGTTCGTTCATTATTATTTGTTGGGCTTTCCATGTTCTCAGGACTGTTCTTTATGTCAGTCATGACGTTAACATTTAACCTCGAGTCGCAATCGTATACATCTGACCCGTGGTTGTGGTTGCGTGTGTTTCTTGCTCTATCTGTTCCTATCGCCTACACTGTAATTCACACGCGTCAACGATTCTCACTTCAATCCAATGTTAAACCTGTAATCGCGCAAAACGACGGATAACAACGTGTGCACCGAAGTCGTCGTCCGCGCGGTTTTTGAAATCAATGTTCACTGGTGGCGACTCGGTGATCGCTGACGTTCTGTTGCTAACCTCACCGCTGGACGATCGAGTGATTTGGGAACGAATCACGGGAACGGACACTGCAACAAGCCCGACCTGCATGCATTTGGACCCAAGAATAGACCTAACCGCTTTGCTTTTCCCATCAGGGACTCCCAATGACAAAACCGAAAACACAAGAGAACGATGCCAGCGTCGACAAGTTTCTAGCCGGAATTAAGGACGACGAGAAACGCACCGATTGTCGAACTGTGCTAGAGCTGATGAGGGAATTGACGGGGGAATCGGCCGTCATGTGGGGAAAGGATAAGGTCGGCTTTGGAAGATTTCACTACCGAGGGAAAACGTCTGAGGGCGACTGGTTCCATGTCGGTTTCTCTCCCCGCAAGCAGGATCTGACGCTCTACCTGCACTGCGAATTGGAGAAGCAAGCCGCGCTGCTGGAAAAACTGGGAAAGCACAAAATCGGCAAGTCATGTCTCTACGTCAAGAAGTTCGCAGACGTGCATGTACCAACGCTCAAGAAGCTAATCAGGAAGGCCTACAAATCCCCGGCTATTGCCGGTGCTACTATCGAGTAGGCCACATAACAAGCCGTTCCGTACGGAGCCGCGGGCCGCGCGGTTTCGGAAACCAACATCGTTCGCGCGGCCTGGTGAACGGCGTCGCTCTGTTGCTCAGTGCATTGCCAAATGACGATGATCTTGCTCGCAAATGTTCTCGCGCCCTATGTTGCTTGGGGCCGTTGGAGCCGACACTGAGATAAGCTTGCCGTTCTCAATGCTGGCGACCTTACTCGCGGCGTTTATTGAACGACCATTTACAAGTGCGGCTGGATTTGATCGACATTCATTGTTGTATTCCATGCGGGCGAATATTTTCAGCTGGCTTTTAGGTCTTTTGCTCGCTTACGCGTCCTTGACTGCCGGAACAGGATCACTTTTCTTCCTAACGGTCGCTCTTGCGATTCCATTCTCAATTGCAATTGAAGGAGGATATTTGTCACTCATAATAAGAACCACCGGCACCCAACTGGCGTGGACGCCGATAGTTCTTGGCAATATATTGAGCGGGGTAGTTTTGTTGGGTGTAAAGGTAGTCGGATTCGAATGGGGAGACCGTTTACAAATGGACCGTTCGCAATTAATATTTTTGTTATGTGATTATCGCTTTTTCTTAACTTCAACCGTTTTTTATGCGTGCGTTGCAATCTTCCTT
>JBGTDM010000014.1:0-9059 GCA_041748315.1 Pirellulaceae bacterium | reverse complement strand
AGACCGTCGCTGTCCTCAGGCCGACACATCCTCAGGCCGACACTTTGACCTGAACGCACCGTTGCCCACAACACTGACATTTGCCCTACAATCGAGCGATCGCCAACGCAAAAGTCATCGTTGTGAGAAATGCGGGCTAGTCGATTCAATCTTCGTCGGGAACAGACTTCCGATGTTGAATTCTTATTGCAACTCAGTCAACTCGGCCAAGATGGCTTGGTAGGCAATCAACTGAGCGATTCCACTAGGCGCAAAAAGCCGAATCGGATAATCGTCGACCGATACGCACGCGTCGCCAAACGCGTAGCCCAGGTCGATGTGCTGCGGCATCCATCGATATTGCCGCCATTGCGGATCGGGGTGGTCGCCGGAAAAATGAATCACCCGCAAGTTTTTGCGTTGCCAGAGTTCTCGCTCGATAGGGTCGTGACCATGGTAACCAAGCGCAATGACCTGAGCACCGTCCGGCACGCCGGAATCAAATGACTCGACTTGCGTTTCGAGAAACGGATGAAGCTCGGCCGCAACCGCCCAAGGATCACTAGCCGATTTGCCAATGTACGTGGGGGGCATGTGGCCTTGCCAGGCAATATAGATTTTGTTGCCGGCTTGAATTTCGCTGTGAATCGTCTGCGCGGCCCGGCTGAACTGAGCCGCCTGCATCTTCAGTCGCTCGATCGGGTAACGAATCTGTCGCAAATAACGCTTGCCCAATACGCCTGGCTCGATCGGAGCAACCTGCAAGTCATCGTGGAATTGCTTCTTCAAAAAATATTTCTCACCCCACGGGCGTCCGTCGTCATACGAATAGCTTTTCCACATCGTTGGCATCTTGCCCTTGCGGGTTAAAGCACCGACAACTTCAGCGATGAGAGTCCAACCATGAACTGCATTGGCAAGGGCCAGTTGATGGAGCGAGGCAGTACTTGCGTTGCCGCTGGCTTTGGATTCGAACCAAACATCGCACAAGTCAGCAATCGGACCAACGGACTCGTGCGACCGGTCCCCAAATCCAACCAGATAAACGCCGCGATCTTTCAGCTTCGTTAATTCCGCGAAGTCGCCGGCGCTGGCGGGCCCGTCGTATGCTACCAGTGCAACGTCGTTTGCCTGCTGTTGCTCGGTTCGATCTTGGGTCCATACGCGATCGAATCCGATATGGACCAGTCCCCCGCTTCGGCCCCAAAGGTCCTGAGCCAATGACTGCTGTATAAATGGAAATCCAATTGCGCCTCCGGCGATATGGCGATTCGCAATGGTTTCCGCCACTTGCGTATACTGATCGATCGCAGCCTCGGTGTGTTCGATGATCGAAATACAATGATCAAATTGGCTTTCAGCAGGGGATACGGGATCATCGATTCGGAACTGGTCGAGTTTTAGCAAGGTAAACGGATAAATCACGATCACATAAATTGTGTTGTCCGCCGTCGTGATAAGCGCCATGTGCGCGTGAAGTGGGGTTAGCGTTCCGTCTGGTAAGCGATGAAATCCATGGGTCCAGGGTTTTGGGTTTCCGTCAGGCCCTTTCGCATCCCAATCAAAAAAATCCGGATTCTCGACTTTGATCACGCCGAGATCTTCCATTGCGTTAGTGGACGGTAAAAACCTCACGAGGTGATGCAAATAGCCATCGCCAAACCCAGTATCGTTGTCGATGCGAATGACTGCGTACACATTGTCGTCAGCGCCCAGCGCCATCCCGCATCGGGAATCCGGGTTATTGCCCAAAAGCATTTTCCCGCGACTGACTACCGGAACATTGGGTCCTCGGGATACCAGGTCAATTTCCAGAAGGTTGGTATCATTGAGTAAAATCAAATAGGCCCGTTGGCGATCGCGGCTGAGGAACCAAGTCGGAATGGAAAGTTCGTTGGCCCGCGACCAGCGCGTGCCGTCGACAAGAATGGGCCGGACTTCGGTCGAGTTGGTGTCGGGATCATGCCGAGCGAGTTGAAAATCCTCCGTAATTGCGTAACCACAACCGTCGGATGCAATTAACGTCGTTGCATAGGGGGTCAGGATCGGACCTAGCTCGCGATACGAGGTTTCTTCGGTACTGCCCAACATCCAATGTTGATCCTCGCAGGTTACGATGTAGGTTAGCCCGCGGTCCTCGTCGGCTTTGACATCGATGACACCCTGACCGGGCATCGGCATGCCCAGGCATTTTCCCGACCCGGTCCGCGGATCGTAATACATGACGTAGCCGCCGGGATACTCCGAGGTATCTGATTCATCCAACCGGTAACCTTGCTTACTGCCAACATAGACTCGCCCGGATTGGCCAACGTCGTTTCGAGTATGTAATTTTGCTTGCGCCGCGTAGCCGGTTGCACTGGTGCCGCACAACTGATTGGTATCGAGTACGATTCGCTGCGATTCTCGTTTCGGGTCAAATTCGACGAGATAGGCATTCTCTCCGTAGAACGTCGTACCGATATAAATACTGCCGTCGAGTCCTTCGTTCAGCGAAAAATAACCGGACTCGTTGTTATGAGTTTCGGGAAGGACGTGGTACGCCTTTGCTGGAACATACTTGGGCGGCGTAGCGTCTTGGAAGGGCGAGGCCACCACGTTGGCGGCCGCGGTAGCCAATATCAATATGACGAGAACAGGTGAAAATCGAATCATTGTTGGCGATTTCATTGTATGGAGTTTGTATGGAGGATGATTGAGTTCTGCGTTTTGTCAGGACACCAAAGGCACGGTGCGACACGGCGGCATTATACCTTCAGCATGCCTTCGAGAATATCCGCGACTCGATCGATTTCTGATTCGCTGTTAAAGATGTGAGTCGAAAATCGAATGGCGTTGTAGTTTTCCCTCGGAACGTCCGGGTCATCGACCCTGGAGTAGGTGATCTGGGCCGGTCGAACAAAAGCACGATGTTCGTTTGACAGTGCCAGCGAAAGCTGGAAACTACTACCCAAATTCGGATCAATGGTGGCAGTCACAATTCCCCCGGATAGTTCCGGATCGTCCGGCGTTAATAGGGTGACCCCTGAAATCCGCTTGAGTCGCTCTTTTAGATGGTTGGCCAGTTTGACAATCTCCCGCTCGATGTTTGGCAATCCAATCGACTCGAGGAATTTAAGCGAAGCCAAAAGGCCAATTACGTTTGGCAAGTTCTTGGTGCCTTTGGTCGCAGAGTAAACGCTGAAGTCTTTAAGTTCTGCGGCACGGCACCGTTCTTGACTGGCTTTCCGAAGGAAGAGCCAGCCAGTTCCCTTAGGACCTAACAACCACTTGTGTCCGCTACAAACGTACGCGTCAACTCCGAGCCGATTAATATCGACGGAAAACATCCCGGCCGACTGCGCGCCATCGCAAACAAAGAATATTCCTCGCTCCCTCGCCAAGTGGGCCAGCGATTCGATAGGCATGCGCATTCCGGTAATCGTGTCGATGTGGCAAAAGCTAAATGCCCGTGTCCGAGGCGTTATCATCGCCTCGGTTCGTTCCAAGATCGTTTGTGGATTTAGAGTTGAACGATCCAAATGCACATAACGGACGACCACACCGTCACGCGACGCAAGGTGTTGCCAGCAAGTCATACCCCCGGGATGTTCGTGGTTTGTCGTCAAGACTTCATCGTCCCGTTGTAGTTGAAGTCCCTGTGCCAGCGCATTCATCCCAGACGTGGTATTTTCAACGATTGCTATCTCATTTAAGTCGACGCCAAAGAATTGAGCACCGTCTTCGCGAACTTTTTCCACTCCCGCGTAAATGCCGTCGCCAAATTGGTGATGAAAAGGATTGGCTTCCAATTGCCGAGTGCTTTCAACAATCGCGTCGACAACCAGTGTAGGCGTCGCTCCGATGCTTCCGCAATTCAAATGGATAATATCATCATCCAGGAGAAATTGTTGCCGCACGAGCCGAGCCCATTCGGAACGATTGGATCGATCTATCCGGTGGGTAAGCAAGTTCAATCTGCCGACCAGATTGACCTCGGTCAGGTTTACGAATGGGGCGAGCAAACTAAGCGCAAGGGAAAAATCGGAAATGAACTCGCGGCGATCCATTTGTCGTCCAACCTCAAAAAGTACAAGGGGTTTGATCTCCCTGAGTCCCAAGAATCCAGCGTTTGTCGAGCGGTTTGGAACGGGTATTTGAAAAAAAGGCGTCCTTGGCGAGCTTAAAGTTATAGAGCCTTAAACCCGCATGGCAAAGAGGCCTCGATGAACTATGGTATATGGTACGGGTTTCGGCCTTGCGAATGCAACGGCGGCCATACGAAAGAGAATCGCAGTGCGCATTATTGATCAAGTTTGGGCGACGTTGCGGCCCATGTGTGTCGACGCGTTCCTCGTCTTTTTGGAGAAACCAGTAAGCGGAGTCGCCTTCCTGGCGTTCGAAAGGGCGCTGTTCGGCCTGGTTCGGGAGTTGGCATGTTTGCTCGTGGAAGCTTTGATTAATGCGCTTGAGCCGGTCTGGAATCGAGCAAGTATCACTCAAGGCTGAATCGGTTCGGCAAAGTAAATCATCACATTCACCGGACGAGAAAGATCGTGATGAAGTTGAATGGCGCGGTGGATCGCCCCGAAGGGGCCGGGACAATTTTATCGGAATTCGCCGGTGCGGGGAATGCGATGGAAAGGATGACCGTGTCGTTCGGGATCTTCGGTGGCGCGGTGGATCGCCCCGTGGGTGCCGGGACAAATTTATCGGAATTCGCCAGTGCGGAGAATGCGATGGAAAGGATGACCGTGTCGTTCGGGATCTTCAGTGGCGCGGTGGGTCGCCCCGAAGGGGCCGAAACAAATTAGCCCGGGGCAGAGCGCAGCGCCGCCCCGGGTGGTCGTGGCAATGGGTCCGCAAGCCCTGAAAGGGCGGCACAAACCGATGCATGGATTGTCGCGCCCTTATTCGCCACCATGATACGCTACGTAAATTGTCTCGCCCTTTCAGGGCTTATTCGCCGCTATGATAGGCTTCCCAGGGCGGCGGCGACGCTCGCAACACTCGCGTCGCCTTGCCCTGGGCTGATTTGTCGGGCCCCTTCAGGGCAGTGGCGACGCAAGCGAAAATAACGTGCGGCTCCTTCCGCGAAACCAAGTCGTCTCGGCAATGGCTTGCCCGGATCGGATTCCGGGGGGTGGAATGGGTAAAAATGCTTTCCACCACTGCCGTGGTGTGATAGGGTGACCGTCAACTGGCTAGGCGACGGTCGTCGGGCGGCGAACTTGTGGCTGGCGTGCCAGCAAAACAACAAAATGTTGGACGGCAGCGGCGGTGACGGTCCTCGAAAATGGTCACGTTGACTCGACACCGCCCGGTCAACATCGTCGTTATGCCTGGCATGACTTGCGCGGACGATTGGTGCGCGGACGACACAACCGAATTTCAACCACGAATGATACGAATCGATACGAATGTCGCGCGGAGGAAAAATATCGGATTGCTGACTTGATTCGTGTTGAATTCCGATGGATAATGTCACCGACGGGAACGGAGTGCGCGCCGGTGCGGCGCAGGTCGAGCCGTCAATTGATGGAACATTTTCATGCGAATCCAATGGCATCACCAAGCGATCGACCGAAGTCGCCCGCCACGCGAATTTTCAAATCAATAATTTGTGACGGCGACTCGGTGATCGCTAACGTTATCCGAACCTGAAAATACCTACGATCAACACAATTTTGAGCGACTCACCCTATCAACCACCGACGCGAAATGGGATGCCTGCGGGCGAGCCTACACCCGACGTTGATACGCTCCCACTGTTACCGTTTGCACAGCTGGGGTTGCGCTTGCTTGGGGTCATGCTTGTCGTTGACGGCGTTGGTGCTATGGTCGGTGGTGTGATTTACGGATTGCTTCTGGCTCGGGCGTATTCGGACGTTGGGTATGCAGTGCTGATCGATCCACACTCTGCAGGCTGGGCCGCTGGCGGTGTACCATACCTTATAGCAGGCCTATACTTGATTGTTGGTGGCGACTGGGTGTTGCGCAATGTGTTTGCTTCTTCTGGGCAGCAGAACAGTGCACAGCGTGAAGATACTGATGACCTCGTCGCTTCTGACACCGATTAGCGGATAACCACGCGATTCACACGGAGCCGCCGATCACGCGGGTTTTGAAATCATAGTTTTTTGGCGGCGGCCCGGTTACCGCTGTCGTAATGCCATCGAAATCATGAAGCCCAAAAAACAACGTCTACGATTCTCGCTGTTGTCCCAGCTCCTAGGATTGGCATCTATCGCTTTCGTAATTTCCGCATTTTCTCGCGGCAACTACCTCATAAACACGGGTGTCGGAACCACTTACGCTGTGGTCGCTTTGCTGATCGTTGTACTGATCGCTAGTGCCATACGCGAGACACCCTTTCCTAAACTTCGGCTTACCTTTTTTGTTCTCTTTTCCATTCTGGTTTGCCTAGCCTTTGCCTTTCCAATGTACATCAGTTTTGACTTGCGTTCTCTTGTGGAAACAAAATCTAAAGCCCGTGACGCTCGCAACCAACTTCATGCAGTTTTTTCGGAAGATTCAGCGTTTGCCAATCTGTCGTTTTCAACGACACACAGAAAAATTGTGTACGTCGAGATATCTGGCACTGTTCCGAACAGAGCAGACCTGGATCGGGTTAAACAAACCGTGTATGAACGTTGTGATTTTGTCGAACATTGTTTCGTAAAATGGCGGATACGCGTTCGCAGTGATCTCAGGATGTACATTGCCAAGAACGATGATGCATTCGTGCCTCAATGAAATTGAAGGCTGCACAAAGTGATGCGCGGGAGCCGCCGACCGCGCGGCTTGCCATTAGAAAGTGTATCTTCGGCGGCCCGGTGATCCTGGTCGTTCGTCCGCAAAACTATGATGACCTCTACAGCAACCGATGACGGCTTCCCGGTCCAATGTGAGATCTGCGGCGCTCAATCGATCGTGAATGTATCGAGACCGCCTGGCGACTCTGTGTGCCCTGCGTGTGGGTCATTCCTCTGGGTGGCCGCACTCATCGAAGTAACTCGCCACCATTCCTTTGTGCCAGATCTTCGGGTCTCTCAACTTGATGTGACGAATCGCGACGACGCAATCTGCCAGCTATCGCAGGCGATTGCGGACGAACTGAATTGGACGGCAAGTCAAACAACCGATTTCGTGAAGGCCGTGCTTAAACGCGAGGAATTGGGGTCAACCGGTATTGGACGTGGATTCGCTATTCCACATGCGCCGATTGATTGGCTCGATAACTGCTTTACCGCAATAGCGTTCGCTCCAGAAGGCATCACATTCAACGCATTGGATGGTCAACCCGTGCACACCATAATCATGATCGCTTCGCCAAAATCACACCCCAGGGACCATCTCCGACTACTTGAACGTGTTTCACGTTCACTGCGTTGGGCAGGTCACTCGGCCGCCTAGGAATGCGGACGAACAACCGGTTGAACGACAGCGGCGTTCCACGTCCGACTTGAAGCAATATTTTTTGGCCTCCGCCACGTTAACCGTAACGTTATCCCGTCATGGAACGTAACATGTCTCCACGCATTCAGATCGAGGCGGATCTGTTTGTCGCCTACGCGGCCGAGGGCCAGGGCGATCGGAACTGGACGCTGGCCACTCGATTGGGTGACATGCTTGGTGTCGCGGAAATGCAGTTCGGCCCAAGAGACCCGTCTTATACCATTTTGGGGATCGAGTTTGCCGGCACGCGTCCTATGATTTGGTATCCAGGAGACTGTAAACACATCGTAATCCAGTTGACCGAGGATTGCTTGACGGATTTACCACGAGCGTGTTACCAACTCGCCCACGAATGCATTCACCTGTTGTCACCAACGGGACAGCAACATGCAATCAACCTCGAGGAGGGGCTGGCGACATTATATGGAGAAGAGTACGCGACCCAGTGGTTCAATACACCCCGTAATTGCGGGACCGCAAATTACGAACGCGCGAAAAGTGCGGCAGCAAGAGCACTTTCGCGGAACCCTGCCTTCATTCGTGAGATACGGCGGCACAAACCGTCCTTCAACGATTTCACGGTGCGAGATATTGTCGAACGAACAGGCGTGACGGTGGCTGACGCCGAATTCCTTGTCACACCATTTGCATGGGAAAAAGAGGATAACAATGCGGGCAATCCGAGCGGGAATGGCGTTCGCGGGGAAGCATGACAGCGTCGTTCGGTATCTTCGCGGGCGCGGTGGATCGCCCCGTAGGGGCCGGGACAAATTCATCGGAATTCGCCAGTGCGGAGAATGCGATGGAAAGGATGACCGTGTCGTTCGGGATCTTCAGTGGCGCGGTGGGTCGCCCTGCAGGGGCGAAACAAATCAACCCGGGGCAGAGCGCAGCGCCGCCCCGGGTGGTCGTGGCAATGGGTCCGCAAGCCCTGAAAGGGCGGCACAAACCGATGCATGGATTGTCGCACCCTTTATTCGCCACCATGATACGCTACGTAAATTGTCTCGCCCTTTCAGGGCTTATTCGCCGCTATGATAGGCTTCCCAGGGCGGCGGCGACGCTCGCAAAACTCGCGTCGCCTTGCCCTGGGCTGATTTGTCGGGCCCCTTCAGGGTAGACGGGACGCAAGCGAAAATAACGTGCGGCTCCTTCCGCGAAACCGAGTCGTCTCGGCAATGGCTTGCCCGGATCGGATTCCGGGGGGTGGGACGGACAACAATGCGTTCGCTTTAGGCACTCCCTGCCAAGGATGTTGGGTTGCAAGCGGCAAGCGAGCCGTCCGATCGAGCTCGCGTGAAGCCGCCAGCCTTCAGGGAAGATGCTCACTGAGAATAAATTCTCCCATTTTTTCTTCGACCATTTTTGATCGTTTTTTCTCGGAGGTACTTCTCTGGGGCGTGCTTTGGCTGAATCTTTCCAAAACAAAAATCTGCACTGGCAATGTTCGCATTTCGGCTCTCTAGCCCGCATTTCTCACAACGATGACTTTTGCGTTGGCGATCGCTCGATTGTTGGGCAAATGTCAGTGTTGTGGGCAACGGTGCGTTCAGGTCAAAGTGTCGGCTTGAGGATGTGTCGGCCTGAGGACAGGCCGACCTACTGTAGCTGCCGCTGTCCCCAGCGGCAGATGGCCCCTCTCG
>JBGTDM010000013.1:0-26356 GCA_041748315.1 Pirellulaceae bacterium | reverse complement strand
GGTTCGAGCCCGCCCCTGACCACTCGGTTTTTATCGCGTCAAATACGGTTTTTGCATTACCTCCGAAAATCACGACTACGCCCGCAACTACGCCCGCGAATTCTCTGACCAACCTTGGCAGGTCAGATAATTATTATGCTGTGGCAATGAAAATAAAGCCACAGAAGCCCTACAAGTCGTTTCCGCTCTACGCGCATGCCAGCGGTCAATGGGCCAAGAAAGTCGCTGGTAAAGTGTACTATTTTGGGAAATGGAGCGAATGGAAGAGCGCGCTCGATCAATGGTTGAACGTCAAGGACGAACTGTTGGCCGGTCGAACTCCAGTTGTTTGGGACCCAGATTGCCTCACGATTGCCGAATGTATGAACCTGGCACTGGATGGCAAGCAGCAAAAGGCAGACAATCAGGAAATCGATCAAAAGACGTTCAGCGATTACAAGGCGGTGGCAGAAGAGGTCGTCAAAGAGTTTGGCCGGAACCGGCCGGTTAAACAGCTTCGCCCACACGATTTTCAGTCGCTTCGGACCAGGCTGGGCACCGGTCGCTCAATTATCACGCTGAGAAACCTGATACGTCGCGCACGTGTGCTGTTTAACTGGTGCTGGAAAAATGGCTACCTCGAGTCACCCTATCGCATCTGGGGGACTGAGTTTGATTTGCCGTCGGCTCGGCAGCTGCGGCTTGAACGTCCTGCGCCAAAGTTTATTTCAGCGCCACGACTGCGGAAACTTCTCGAAGATTCAAGCGGACAACTGCGAGCAATGATTCTGCTCGGGATAAACTGCGCGTATGGTCCCACCGATTGCAGAATGATCTGTTGGAGCGATCTTGATCATGTTGACGGCTGGGCGAACCTCACGCGAAACAAGACTGGCAAGACTCGGCGCGCCAAGCTTTGGCCCGAGACAATTGAGGCGTTGGGGCAACCAGGCGACGGTGTTGTTTTTCAAACGCGGTACAGCAAT
Organism: Pirellulaceae bacterium; assembly: GCA_041748315.1. Lineage (GTDB taxonomy): Bacteria > Planctomycetota > Planctomycetia > Pirellulales > Pirellulaceae > CALMEE01. The sequence goes on along the minus strand of JBGTDM010000013.1, from coordinate 25,391 downwards.
GTTTGGGGTGCCAGCGCGATTGCTCACGAATTCAGAAAACTGCGTAACGACGAAGAGATTATTGGATTTTACTGGCTCCGACATACATTCTTGACGGTCGCCGAGGGAACTAAGGATTTCGAGGGCTGTCGAGCGATCATGGGGCACATTGACGCGAGCGTCACCGGCCAATATCGCGCAGGCGTCAGCGACGAGAGACTGGTCAGGATCGCGGAGTTTGTGCGAAAGTGGCTGTTGGGTTTTTCCTGACATTACGGAACCCGGGCTTTGCTGCGGCGTTGTCAATTCTCTCTTTCGTGGTTTTAGGAACCGATCATCGAATCCCCCGAGTTACATCGAACAAGGAAATTGCTGCGGCAATATCTTCATAGTCTACCGCGACTTTCTGCCCCTGCCATTGGGAGTACTGGCGCGGAGCCTTTTCTGCCATGATTCGCAGCTCTTTGAGCCATCGACGATGTTGTCGTCCGGAGTCGTTTGGATATCGTCTCGCGCGAGAAGCAATCAACGCTTTGAGCGGCCGGCGAATCCACAATAAGACTGGAAGTGATGAAGATTGTGGCCACCATTCCGCCCAATGATGGAGCGTGTGAACGAATCGTGGATCCTTGATGACCCACCCCGATGTGTTTGCCAGGTGATCGACAAGGGGGCGTATTTCTTGCGCTCTCTGACCGCGTGCGAGCTTGGTATTGATTTGCCTCGCGCGAACATGTTCTGCATATTCCAGATCTGCTTCGACGGCGTTCCATCCGAGCATTTCAAGTTGGCGGACCACGATCGTGGTGCCTGAGTTGCCGATCCCGAACACGATGATGTTTGGCCTGGTCAATTCGCGATTTGACCGCGTAACCTGGTCGAACGCGTGGATTGCTGACAGCAGACCTCGACCTCGATGACGTTTGTACCCTTTTGGTAAATGTCGTTTGTGGCCGACCTCCACTTCCGGCGTGTAGATGACCCGAGCTCCGGCCTGTCGCCATCGCGCAAATGATTCAAAATGCTCCCCACCAATCTTGAACTGTGGATCCCAGGGGTGTTGCGTGAGCCAATCACGGGGAGCCGCAAAGAAATTCAGGCACACGTCGAGATCAACATGAGGCAGCTGTGGGTCAGCATAACGCGTGATTGGCCAGCCCTCGACCCAGTCCACCCATCCAATCAGCGGTGGCGAACTCATGTTCAACACACTTCCGCCAGAAATGTGGGCCGGGTGCTGCATGGCGCGTTGTACTAAGAGTTCGATGTTTGTTTTCGCGGTGAACACAAAGTCGTCATCACACACAATGACCCATGGCGTTTTAGCCGCCTTGACCGCCGCGTTCCGACCAGTTGCAAGCCCGGAATCTACTGGCAGGGGGATCCAGGTCACTCCAGCGACCTTCCTAGCCCGAGATGTATCAGGATGTCGATAGTACTTATCGTGGCTATCATCCGCGACTACGATCGGGAAGGCGTAAAACTGACGCACCGACTGTACGAACCGCAAAATCGATGATGGTCGATCAAATGTTTTGCAGATGATTGTGACTTGATCGCTGCTCACAATCTCCCTCCAAAATACACAACTTGCAGTGCTTGCCCCTCTGCGGAGACTGTTGCATTTCCAAAAAGCAGGGCTGGTCGAACAGGTTACACTCAAAGGTTGGCCTGATTGACCCTTTGCCGGGGCAAAGCGTTCGTGTGATTGTACCGCTCTGTCGACGATGTTTACAGCCCCATCGATTATCAGGATCAACTTCAAATGAACTGGGAATTGGAAATTGCGACTCTAAGAACACCTGCATCGCTTCTGTAAAGCCTGCAGATACGTGATTTAAAATTAGCTTGTTCTGCGATCGATATCTGATGGCTGCAACTTGGCCGAACGCACCGCGCAGCCTGGCCACGTCTCGCCCATATCTCTGCCGTGGCTCGTCGGAACGGAATGCATTGTTGTAGGCCAAGTCTAACACGATCGGCTTTTTGCTCGCATTAAGTGTGCGCAATAGCATGAGCATCTTCTGCTTGTCGAACCACTGAGGGCTGTGCGTGGTGCAGTGCCATATTGCAGGAAACCCAGCTTTCTTAAGGCGCTGCATAGTCTCCCACTGAATCGTCAACCATTTTTGCGACTTGGGCTTTGATGTACGAGAATATTTCTTGATGGACCTAAATGGTGTTACGTCGTCCAGATCAAACGGCCTGAGAAAGTACATATCGTCATTCATGTAGATGAACTGCCTCGATACCTGCTGGGACTGGCAGATTGCGTACATCTTGCTTACAGTGTCTGCCCAATTGGTCCACTTTTTGTTTGGCTTTCTCGCGATGGAAATGACCGGGCCGTTATACCAATCAGGAATGTCGCCGACGACGAGAGGCTGCCAGTCAAATCTGCACTGCATTGCAACGGAGCGGATGCTGAATTTGAGTTCGTCGCCCCGTGCTCCACCTCGCCACCAGGGCCACACAAAGGTGATCATGCAGTTCACTCCGTGATGGTGATGATTTGATCGTTCTCAACGATCTGTGCAAACAATGGTGATGTCTTAGTACGGTGAGACTTGACACCGTTTATCATGTAGGTTGATACATCAAATGTGATCACGCCGTCGCTGTATGTCGTTTCGCCTGTTTGTTTAAGACTTGACTCGGTACGTTCTCCCGTGGTGACATCGACTACGGTTGCTGTAAGATCGCTTTGATGCCTCACCGACAGGCCACCGCCGCCTGGAGGTGGCACTACCGCAGTACAAAGTTCAAGGAATCCATCCCATTCAAAACCTTCCGGGCAGACACACGATTCACCGTTCCATATACGCCCACCCTCGCATCCGTCGCTTTCGGAAATGGACGACTCAGATGCAGAGGACTCAGATGCAGAGGATTCGCTTTCATCATCATCGCAGCATGGTACGCACACCGGCGGAACACTGACCACATTACAGAGCTTGCCCTGGCTGAATTCTAGAGCATTGCGCGATAAACAGATATTCCCTCCAGATCGATAAGCACCGGTCACAACGACAACGCTACCGGTATACGCGCACCCATCATCTTCCGAGTCGGAATCTGAATGCGACGCTGATACTGACTCTGACTCACTTTTCGATTCAGAATGCGACGCTGATTCCGACTCGCTGTCCCCTGGACCAGAAAAACTATCGGATTCACTAAGACTTTCGTCCGACACACTTCCCGAATCACTCACGCTTTCCGATTCCGAATGAGACTCCGAGAATGATTCCGACTCGCTATCTGATTCTGAATGCGATGCTGATTCGGACATTGAATCAAAATCGGAATCCGAACTGTCATCCGGTTCACAACAACTCAGCGGAGCCGGTACCAAGAATTTCGGTGGCGAATGCTCTCCGATGACCACCTCGGTCAGCGTATTTCCGGCCTTTACCATCCAAGTGATTTGAGAGACGCTGCTGCCGAGTGATAGCTGCAAAAAGTTCATGGCCAAAAATTTAGCTCGCGTGGCTTGCTTTTCGGACCAGGCAAACCAAGTATTGGCGATTGCCGTCGCCTCTGCGGTCAATGCCTCTTGGTTGAGAGGCGGATTAGGAGGGTCATCGTCTTCAGGGACGCCGTAACCCCACACCATCGGATGCCCGACTCCACCGCTCGGATTGTCGATTGTGTCAACTTGAGGTGCGGATCCGTGCATGTCATCGAACGGAGGAGCAGCGCGGAACAATGTGGAGACGCGACCAATCGATTCGCGATCGGGAGTCGTTGGAACCTCCTGGTCCCACAATCTCGCCTCGTTCAGCACGCTTTCGATCGATTGTTCCTCAGACAGTTTCGCCAGTTTAAATTGGCCGGTGAGAGGATCCTGAAAAAGCACATGCCCAGTTCTTGAGCAAACATCAACAATCGCGTCCCACGCATCGACGCCTTCGTAAATGACGGTATCCGGAGCTAGAGGTGGTGCAACGAGCGTGAGCGTTGGTGTTCCCGGAATGACCGCACAGATGTCGTTGAGAATATCTTGCCATGACGATTCTGTGTATCTAGCATTAACTCCGATTCGGCGCTGGCGAGCGTCAGCGACGGTTACAACCAGTGGAGAGTCCACATGATTGGGTAATACCTTGTGGGCATCGACGATATGAAACCCAGAGAATGTGACTGCCTCTGGATCCGCGTTGTCAATACTGCGTACCCACTCAATCGATACAGGTGCCCCTCGGTCCAATTCCAGCGAGTCGTCAGCGAACAGCAGAAACCACCCCATGTTCGGATTTCTGCCCGTGCAAGCTCGTATCGAGTTGATCTTGTCGGCTAGGTGGGCTGGAATGTGCCCAGCAACCGAATTTGCGGACACGACCGGCGCGCCAGCTACTTTAATTCGAGTGCTTATTTGTTGCTGGGTCATGCGGCAAAACTCAGGCTTGGTTCAAACGGGAGTGTCGCGTACTCGATCGTCTCTTTTGCTGGCGGTTGGCCGCTTCTGAGCCATTCCGCGGCTACGGCGATGTTCTCCGCAGCTGCTTGTTCGAGCGTCATGGCGATGGCTCCGCAACGGCAGTTAAATTCCCATGGTGGGGTAAAGTGGATCCACATCGGGTCCGATCGCCAGTAGATCCCTGTCGGATTTCCGTTTATGTCCTTCAACCCGAGCTTGCCCAACGCTCTGTGATTTTTACGAGTTCGCCCGTCTGAAATGTGCACATACATCTGAAACGGAAAATGCTGGCCGACCAGAGGGTTTGCGAGTAGTTGTTCACGGCCCTGTCGATACGATCGATGCAGGTTTGTGCGGTAGACCGTTTCGATCCGCGATGGGCTTAGCGGTGCGCGACCTCCGCCAATTTTATTTTCGATCCGTTCCCGAAATTCTTTTAGTGTCGGGCCTTCCTTGATTAGATTTGCCAATTCGTCGCGGACGTCGGCGATGGCTGATTGCGTCAAATCTCCCGTGATTGTAAAAGCCCGTTTCTTGGCTTCACGAGTTGCTGCATCAAACTCCTCACGAGTTAGAATGTTCTTTTGAAACAAAGACCTGGCGGCCTCCTCGATCAGCGTGAAGCGGATCTCAAAAGGCCCGCTACCGAAGCCGGTTAGCAGGGCACCTGGTGGGAGAGGCGGCCGGCCGCGATTGCGTGCATTGTCTTTAGCGAGCTGGTTCTTGAGCCAGTCTGGTAAGTCCTGAACTTGCCAATCGTAAGATGACAGCCAAGCAGACATATCCGACCCTAGATAATGCTCGGCCCAGATATCTAAGAATTCGCTCTCTATTTCGCGCAAAGATTGGATGATCGATTCAAGTGGCTCGCCTTGTTGCCAGCGTTCTGTGATGCGTTTCAGCATCTCGTGCCGCAAGTCGCTGACGATGGTTTCGCCAATGATCAGATTGTGACCAACTAGCGAATTCCAATAGGGAGGATAGGGGTAATTCACCGGGCCTACTCCTTAAGCCCGATGCCAATGATTAACGATCTGAAGATCGAACGTCGCGAGCGTTGGTCAAGACTAAATCGACGAGGCGCTTCTTCCCGGTAACGTTTACGATCCGGCCACTTTTCTTCGTACTCTTCGATGATGCGTTGATACTCGGCATGCGCCTCAGATCGTGTCCGCTCTGAGTCAACCCCGATGAATTCACCTTGACCTTCGATTTTTTCGACTGTGACATTATATTGTCCTGCAACCTTTGTAATCGCCTCGCCCATTGTCTGGTCAAGATCAACAATCACCACTCTTGGTCGTTCATTGCCAATCTCGATACTGCGAAACTCGATTCCGTAGTCAGATAAAGATTTACGCACTCCCTTTATTGTATCATCGACTTCAAAACTGTAAATCTTGTGCTCCCCATTGTTTTGTTCCTCAAACAGCAAAACCGCTTTTTGTTCAGCAATTAGCCCCTTCCATGCCATTGCATATCGAAGCTCGTCGATGTCCTGATAATGCGAATATGCGAGCAGTACACTGTCTTCAGCCCCATCTCCCCAGTCACCTATTATGCTACGGCTCTCTACGGTTAATCCAAGCTGGGCGTCCACGTTTTCAAAAGCCTGCTTCATCTTCTGATGGCGATCACCATCAAGATTCTGCAGCGCCTGATCAAAGGTCAGGTTTTCTTCAATGTTTGGGCTGGCAAAACCGACACCTTGACTATCTGCGACATCCAACCCTATCGGCTGTCCAATGTCTCCCGAGTTAGAAATGAACTGTCCGCCTGGGTAAAACTTGCCGTCGATCGTTACGCCTCCCTTGGGAGCACGTAACCAGGACATGCATGTGGGGTTTGCAAGTTCCACCTCCTGAGAGTTTGCACCAGGCAAAGAAATGACGGCTTTAGTCAGGCGCAACGATCGAGCCTGGAGTGTGCCAAGCTTATCAACGTACTTCTGTCCTCGCCCAGGCTTCAGGTATGCGATCGTGATGTGTGGGCGATATTCAGAATACGAATCGACATGAGGCAACATGGAAAGCCTACTGTTCAGTTCGTGTAGATCGTCAGACTCAATCTTGATGATCAACACATCATGTTCGTCGTTCTCAAACACATCAAAGGCGTCAAGCCGAGCGTCGATCGCCGACACACTGCCGAGGATCTCCGTTAGCTTTTCCATGTCCGCATCAACCAATCCATACTTCACAGTGACGTGCAACCAGTCCTCTTTGCCGTCGTTTTCCAAATCCGCTTCGTCGATTGATTCGGTAATGTTGTTGATCGCGTCTGCAGTTCCGCTGTCTACCGGCAGCATTACCGCCCCGTATTTATACGTTCCTGTTCCAGGCATCGCCATGCGATGAATGATCTCACGACGCTCGTCAAGTGACATCACAATTGGATCCGACGATCCGTATTTTTCCACTCGGTAGGCTGCAAAAATTGCATCAAACGAGCTTGCCATACCGGCAACTTCTTCGTTGGTTGGCCAATACGGGTGTTCTTGTCCCAGTCCAGAAAGATAGGTATTTTTTCGACCGGACTGTTCCAACTTGGACTGAATGTGCCGCTCAAACGATCTAGCAAAAACCTCCTCGTTTGAACTCCAATATTTAGCAGCTTTTTCTTTCGAAATCAGCCCAGCCTTCACGTCATCCCTAAGTTGCTGCTTGAGACGATCACGAAAAGACTTTGAGTCGCGATGTAAGTTTTTGAATGCCTCACGTAGCTTTCGAAGAGGACGTTCTTTTACAGTGTATTCGCTTCCCGCAAATCGCTCTGGGTGGCTCGTTGTGCTTTTCCATGGCTCTCTATCAGGCGTTATCGACTTGACCGCCGTGACCTCATGTGTATCGAGGTCGACCGACAAGTAATCACCAGATTTTCTGTAGTTGCCCTGGCGATCGAGCCGGTCCTTGAGCCCAAACCCATTGACCGCGTGATCGAAAGCGTGCCCCCATTCGTGAGCCAGCGCCCCAACTCCTGATTTGCGAGTCAGGTTAATGACCTGAGTACCAGGCTCGTAGTGTGCCAAGGCGTTGCCTTTACCTCGAGCGCCAAATGCCAAGCCTAGCTTTCCATCCAACGACACATCCTCGGGACGAATCCCCAGAATATCAGACAGGTCTACCCAAGCTTCAACCGCTTTTGCCGCATGGTGTGTCCGCTCTGAATCCGTCACGCTGTTGCCCCACTGCACTCCTTTGAATCCCAGAGATTCAACCATGTGTTTCGTGGCCGAAACAGGGTCTTTCGTGATGTCAGAAACATCCTTGCCCCCTTCGCGAACCGCATGGTTCACATATAGTTCGGCTGGATTGAAGCGTCGTGCTTGATTCCCAGATTTCCCGAACGTGGCATTCAGTGACTTGCCGTCAATCACGTCCTTGACGTGTTCGCCCAGTTCCTTGCTGTAGGAGTCACCATATTTCTCCTTCGCGGCCGTGAGGAACTCAGCAACTCGAGCCGCAACACTGGTTTTCTTGATCCGGTAACTGCGGGTCAATAATTTATTATAAAGGCCAGTCAGATCGTTAGCGGTTTGGTTGTAACGATCAGTGGCGCTGATCTGACTGATCATGTCGCCTGCAGCCTGGCCCCTGAGTCGCTTGATCTCAGCAGAGACAAACTCTCGCAAGTTCTCGATGCCTTCAAGTATCTGATCATCGCCATAATTTTCGGCGATGTTTTCTGCTCTAGCCTTAATGTTTTGAAAGGCTTCGAAGAATTGTTGCCGGTCCTTAAGAAAATCGCCATTCTTCCCAGTCCCTGGCTTTGCCGGAAACGACCGCAATGAATAGTGCATAGCCAGGCTCGTAACTGGATTGGTATCCGCCGTTTCCATCAGGTTATGCGGTTCCAACTTGAGCAGAGTATCTCTGGTTACGAGTTTCTCGGCAGAGCCATCCTTTTCTGACTCAGTGAGACCTTTCCACGCATTGAGTCTGTGCCTCGCCGATCCCTTTAGGTCTTCGCCGGCGTTAGGAATCGATGACTCGCGTGCAAACTCATATTCTGATTCGATAGCCAGGCTCTGGGAATCGTCAGCGGCCTCCCGAGGGCTTGCTCCTGCGTCGATCGCGGCATCGAAGAATTCAGCCTCGCTCAATGGCAAACCGTGTTCGTCAAATCGCTGAACTGATCCGTCTGGATAAACAAATGGCTGTTTAGCCTTTGAGTTGGGTACCGGCTGTTCTTGAGCTGCTCTATCGACTTCGGCCTGAGATTTGTCGGGTATGAACTCACCTCCCTTGTATTCCTTGCCATCAATAATGAGAGGGCTGTCAGACGTGTATCCAGAAGGGGCACGAGCACGGTCTGCTGACAACCGAATCACTTGCTTGGCGGCCTTCACCAATTCAGCTGCGTCCAATACGCCTTGGCCGACGGCCTCGGTCATGTCCAGGGACATACGCTTGGTGTATTTGGGTTTTTCCGTCTGATACCGCACCTCGCCTGTTTTTTGATTTTTCCAGCCTTTGCCGCGACCTTTTCCTGTAAAGTCTGCCCACGGATCATCCTCTTCGTCAAACATCTCATCGTTAAGATTGTTCTTACTCTTGCTCTTGTTCGAAGATCGCGCCGCGCCGTTTGTGGAAGTGGGAGACTTGCCGTGTTGAGTCGCAGGCAATTCATTGCCTCCTGACCCGGCATTGCTTTGTTGCTCCATAGCCTCTTCTGCGAGAGGTCGGTGTGTCAGCCCGAAATCGATCGCCTTGCCTTCGTTGAGCAACACTAAAGGCTCGAAGATCTGACTGCGCAAACATTTTCCGATTTGCACTACCCAAGAATCGAGGCTGCCGTAGAACGCCGCCATGGGGATTCTCGCCCCAGCCCAAGAATGGCTGTTGTTTTTGAGTTGCGGAGGCACGCCGATGCCAATGCTGATCTCATCGTCCAGGTCTTTGGTATATTGCAGAATGTGTTGGGGGTTGGCTGGGATGGTAGCCCGTTGCAATGGCCATTTTTCGTTTCCGTTGGCATCGCGATCGCTGGGACGAACAACGACGTTTCCACTTCTGATTTGCTCCACAATCTGACGCGCGATGTCGCGGTTCGGAACTGGATCGTCTCTTCCGTCGATGTAGGTTTCGCCCTCTGGATAGCCGAGATCAACACCACCGTATGCATCCTTGTGCATGAAGAGTCGCCGTACATCGAGTCCGCCTCCCTCGATCCATTTGTCGGCCCACGGTGAGTACGCCCCAAACAGAGCACTACCGCCGTAAAACTCACCATCTTCGGGATCGTGAGCGTGGAAGAATGATTGGGGGAATGGCAAAGTCATCTGTCGGTCGTTTTTCAGCCGCAAAAACTGCACCCCCCATGGTTGGCCCTGTTGCGTCACGATTTTCGTGTTGCTCGCTTTGCGGAATTCGAATCGTTCGAACTGCACGCGCTTCGTGTCGTGTTCCAAGCTGTAAATCGTCTCCGCAGCGCACCATCCCCACACTTGGGCTCGGCAAATTTGATGGATGTAGTTATTCCAGATTTTGTCGAGCTGCTGTTGGACGAAAGTCGCCACTTCCTGTTTAGACGAACTAACTTCCCAGTCGACACTGTAGATCGGCGCAGCACGGATCGCCAAAGCGAGCCTGACTTCGCCGTCCATCAGCATGTTGTGAATCGTCGCATGCGAAAACGGTGGGAGGTCTCTCGGCTGGCGGAACCAGAATGTGGGAAATCCACGGCCCGGGTTTGTCTGTACCGGAGTTTCCGACTGTTGTTTCTGACGTCGCAATTGCTGAAATACGTTTTTTATTTTGCGGAGCATCGTGCTACGTCTCGGTGATAAAAATGTCGAGATTTACGGGGGCGGTGTCCGCCTTGGCGAACATGTCCAAATGACTCAGCCGGAACGGTCCAGCGGTCTCGCCAGGCATCAACTTGATCACGGGTTCAAAGGCGGCTGCGACTTCGATGCCGACCTCGACAAAGTTTTCCGTGTCGAGGTTTTTGAATCTGGCAAAGCCTGCTGTGGCCACATCGCCTGTTTCAATCGCTTCGTGCGACGTGCCGATAGTTTGCACGTTACGGATTAGGCGATCCCCTATCATGGCGACAAAGACTGATTCGGTTTCTGGGGCAACCGACAATCCGTTCTTGCGGACGCCCAGTCCGCTTATCATGGTGATGTTTGACATTTTGGTTCCTCAACTGGGTAAAGTAGCTTCCATCATCGTGTCACCTGGATACTCCAGCACACGATAAACCATATTCCATGCAGCAACATACGTATTGACGCAAAACAGTTCGCCGATCTTGCGCGACACAAAATCGTGAGCCGATGTTGGGATCAACTCAACTCCGTTAATGTGGGTTAGATCGGGTTGTGGTATTGGATATCCTCCTCGCATCGCCTTGCCCGACCAAATCAGGAACATTTTTTCAGAACCAGAACTGACTACTTTTTTGAGTTCATTGGCCGCGGGGTGACTGATGCTGCCCGAAGGGTTTGCCACGTTGAATTGCTGCCTGTTCAAAGTGATACTGCCAAGCTCCTCATGCAACTCATTTTCGTGGAGCACAACGAACTTCAGGTACGCTTCAAACTCTACCCAGCTTTGCTCTGGTGTCGGTGTCTGATTGCAAAGCGCGAACAACACTGGCGATGGGGGAGGTATGGTCGGTCTCGAATAGTAAGAGATGGATAGCTTTTCGTCGGTATAATACTCACACAAATTGACCGGAAGTTCGCCGGTCGAGAACCGATACATGCCTGCTAGGCCCCGTCGGTTGTGTACGTTGGTCATCGAAGCATACCATGCGAACCAGTCGTCCCCCATTTTCTGCGCCAACACTCCTGATGCCGCAAAGTCCTTGAGCCGTAGATATGCGATGAACCGTATGGAAAAGCTGAGAGTGTTGCCAAACAGCTCTTCATCTGTCGAGAACTGCTGAAACATCACCGCTTTATTGGCCTCGATCCCGACTGTTGGTGCGTGGACTAGGATCGCGTTAATCTTCTCATCGAGTATCGCATTGAAAATCAAGTATGCACGAGCACGAGGCTGATTCTGCGCGAGCTCGATCGTCGCAGTGAGGTCAACAATAGTATTCGCGGTGTCGAGTGAGCTGGATAATAAACGCGAATTGGTTCGCATTTTCGCGTCAATGTCGACCACGCCTGGAGGGTAGGCATTCGGACTTTCGATTTCTTTGTCTACGATTTTGAATCGCAATGTGAGCTTATCCTCGCTGACGTTGTATTCTCGTGATCTGCGATAATTCTCTCTGAGAGGGACAGAGATTTTGTGTCGATAATTTTCGACATCGATGAATTTCCCAAACTCCACAGAATTCGCGGACATTGTCATTTGGCCAGTGACGGTGCGCGTAGTAAATCCCTTTTCGTTGATCGAGAAATTTTCAGAAAATGAGAACTCTTTGACTCCACTCCAGGAATCTTGGCACGGTGAGATTATTGCATCGATTTGCCACTCAATTTCTGCGGCATTCTCTGCACCCAACGGAACAAATTTGATGACGCGAGGTTTTGGGCCATAGGCGATATCATACGTCTTGTCGACGTCGGGTTCTGGCTCTGACGATTGTTCAGGGGGGTTGATTTCGAGGCGCGGCCCAAACCCGATGTCATCGATGATGAGCGTCTTACCAGGCACACTGAGTTTGTCGCGGATTTCGGCAACATGCAAAGCAGTGGAAATCCCCTCCTCTGGGAAGTGCTTGGGTGTGATGATTGATCGGACATGAATTTGAATTTTCCGCGCGACATCTACACGTTCCGACGTGTCGTACTCCACGTTGATCGAGCACGACATGTTGGTGAACTTATCATCAAATTCATAATCATTATAACTGATCAAGCTTGCGTTCCTTGTTCATCACATCGTTCAGGATCGGGCTATCCCGGTATAACGCCCACATCTCCTTCACCGCTTGTTCTTGCCCCTCCATTTGTTTGACTGCCTTCTCATCTTTTTTGGTCGATGTCATTATTTTGATCGCACTACTCATCACTTGGGACATCACACCTAAGCTTCGTACTGTGGGGTTGTTCTTGATCATCTGTTCGGCAAATTGAACTGTCTGATTCACTCCCTTCAAAATAAGGGATAGCGTTTCGAAACCTGTGGTGAGAGCAGGCTCGGCGTTGAGCAGGATTTTGTAGATCGAACTCTGCACACGATACATTTCCACATCGAGTTGTCCGCGTGCTTCTTCCAGTCTTGCCAGCTGCGGGCCTAAATCGCTGGCTCGATCAAGACTAGCAAACATCTTGTCTCGATCGGCTAGCGCCCTGGCTCTCGATAGATCTGGCGATAAATCCTCAATGCCGCTGGCGATCGCGCGAAACTTGTCGGCTAGAAATTTACCGGCGACAGCTACAGCCACGAAAGCGCCAACGATGACAGCCACAGCAATGGCGATTGGCCCCAATACTGCGGCTCCTCCAGCTGCCGCAGCTCCACCACCGGCTCCTCCAGCTGCCGCAGCTCCACCACCGGCTCTAGCTGCCGCAGCTCCACCACCGGCTCTAGCTGCCGCAGCTCCACCACCGGCTCTAGCTGCCGCACCGGTCCCCATACGGCCCAGTAATCCACGCGTCGCAGCGCCCACACGCCTGCCATAACGAGAGGTTGCGACACGCCTTCCAATCGACGTCGCAGCTCGCCCGATTCTGCTTCGTCCGACTCGTCGGGTTATTCGGCGAACCCCCTTTGACACGCCGCCGAAGAGATTGCTCGACATTTGTCTCAGAACATCGTGGAGTCGACTCGACCAGGAAGCTTGGGTTTGTGTCTGCTCGTCGAGACTTTTGGCGATCCGATCAAACGTGGCGTCGATATCTTGTGTGATGTTTCCGATTTCGCTTTTGAGTTTCTCTATTGGGTCGACTCGTGATTCTGGCACTTCGGTTCGTGCGACGCCGGTTTCCTTTGTTGGCACTGCAGTTGGCACTGTAGTCGACGGCGATCCTCGTCGTTGAGGATCCTCAGTGACTTTTTCGCCGCCTGCCTCGACCAGAACAATTTCCAGTTTTTCGCTCATCCACCACCTCGCTTGATTTTCGAGTCGATATAGCGTTCGAGCGCTTCTACTTGTGCTTTATGGGCGGACTTCTTGCTCCCCGTCGCCATCAGCACCAACGCATAGACGCCGCGATAATCCGTGGGATTATACAGGCCATGCTCCAGTGCATGCTGTGCCTTAATTCGCGGCAGATTCATGTACAACGCAACTCGCTGATCCGAGGTCAGACCAAACGGGTCTACGTGGTACCAGAATGCGATATCAGCTTGTTCTTGATTTTGGGTGCGCTGCCACTCGCTATATTCCGAAACCAACTGCCACACAAACCAAGCTTGCGTGGGAGTCACTTGTCGGTTGATCGCGTTGCTCAATTTGTCCGCTAACATGTGCACAAACTCAACCGTCAGTTGTTTGTCGAGGTCGCATTGGTCCGCCAGCTCACGAAACCAGTGAATGGCTGGCTCGACAAAATTTCGCACTGTTGTGACAGATAGCCTCATAGTTTCAGCAACTCGTTTTCCAACTGTTCCTCGATCGACCAAAACTGCCGATTCACGGCAACCCACACAGCACGAGCCTGTGTCGGATCACATGCAGGACATCCAAGCTCACAGTACCGGTCAGACAACGCACCCAGAAATTCTGGCGTAGCATGCAGTTGATTGTCTCGCTTCTCAAGATTGTGTAGCTGTTCCAGCTGCTCCGCTGCAATCTTCAGTGTGATCAAGTCTGCCAACCATTCGTGTTCTTTGTCGTCGACCTTCACGCGGAATCGAAGTACGCCGCTGGGCAAGCCGATTGTTTTCTTTTTTTGCCAGAACACGTCATTCCTTACGCAACAGTTCCAAACACGCCACTTGCATTTGGATAGCAACGCATCCTCACCGGCACTTCCCGCAAATCGGGAGCCAGCAACACCTCCACCGGAAATCCTTCGGACAATACGGAGTGATTCACAGTAAATGACGCTTCGCCGGCAATATGTGCCGCCGTCCCGGTCACTGCGGTCAACACCATTGCCTTGGACGCTCCGGGAACCGTGCCTCCGCTCTCGCCATATCCGACGTCGAGCTGTCCGATCAGACCGAGGGTCAGTGGAGTGCCAGGTGTGTTGGCGTAGGGTTCGACCAACGGCGCCACACCAGCCTTTTTTGCTTCAATCAACCGGAAAGCCAGAAACTGCTCGCGACCCTGATACACCGCATTCTGTGGTGTCTGTGCCCCAGCATCCCCAGTAATTAGCCGTTTGAAGAACTGATGGCTAAGCCGATAGCCGTCAGCCACTTGGCCTAGGGCGAGTGCGTTGTAAGCGCTGGTGTATCTTCCAGCAATGAATTCACCCATGCTCATGTGGTATCTCCATTTTCGTTAGAATTTAATTTTAGTATGGTAACAAATCCGGTCTGCTGCCTGACTCGTTGCTTCTCGAGTTCGGCCAAACAGCCGGGACAATTGACAACCGATGGATCCACGGTCACAGCCTCCATGTTAGTGGCTGTGGCCAAGTACGCTCGATTGTTGTCACACGCGATTTGATATCGCCGCCCAAAGCTCCCAAGAATCGGACCGTCCTTTCTTGGAATCAGCCCATGGATCATCACCAGCAAACAAACCATGGGTTCTTGATCAGCGCCACATTTCGGACAAGCAAAGTGATCGTGCTCAACCGGAAAGGTAAACACCTGATCCGATCGCTCGCGACAAGCAGGGTTTTGGCAACAAGCCAGGTTCGGTTGCTTTATCGAGCGATCATGTGGAATCCTAATTCCCATTACTGCCTCACCTCCATAAATCGTGTTCGGTCAAACCTGACACCTCGCCTCATCGCGATGATCGGGTCGCCTAATGTATCACGCCTGGCGTCGTACACTTCGAAAGACACTGTTCGCGGAACATCAAAGGCGCTGAATCGTGGGCACTCGACAAACTGACCAACAGTCTTGTCGTGTTGGATGGATGCGGTTGCTTGGGCCAGGATCGCATTACTGAAATCGATGCATCGCGTGGCCTCTCCCAATCGAGCATTCAGTCCTTTCAGCCGATCCATCACCACATTTCGCCTACGGTCCCGAGGCTGATGAGTGATACGCTGAAATAGCAGAACACGGAACGGAATTAGCAGGTCCCATACTCCACCAGACGTGTTGTGTCGCGGTCCAGGGTTTACTCCAGCCGGTATCACGGCCATGTATTCTTGCCCTGCGATGGCGGGAACATTCTCATCCGGTTCCACCTCCACATCGATGTTGAGATGATCGCGGAGATGATCGCGCACGGTTTCAAGCAAATGGATTTCTGCATCGATCATGTGGCACCGCTCGAAAGTAAGTCAAAAAAACATGCCTTCATGTTGCGTTGCAACACGGCCACCCAGCGATCACGCCAAATTTGCGGTGCTCTCTCGACCGGCACAAACTGCCGCTTGGGAATGCCTCGTTGTCTGTTTCCGCGGTTGTGGACTTTGGCGTGCGGAATGTTCGTGCCCACGATCACGCCAGACCGCATGAGTTCAAAGATTTGGTTTTCTGGCGGGTCGTACTGGTTATTGACCTGATCGGCATCATGCTCTTCACCGGGAGACAGGCTGGCGAATAAGCTGCCCGTGTCCATCAAAATAGTGTGTTCGCGGTTGCCGTACACTTCGAGCTTTGTCTTCGCTCCTTCTTCTTTGAGCTTTGCCCAGGCAATTGCGGCAGCAATTTTTTTGGCCTGCGCTAACGGCATACGAGATGCCAGCCAACGTAGCCGACTGGCGAAAATTTGTTTCCATCTACGCAACTGCTCCGCCGTGAGCAAGCCACGGTTTCCTCCAGGAGCCATCCGATGACCACGCCCAAGTCCTGCTTGACGCTTCAACGCTGCTTGTTCACCCGTCCCGAATCGTCGACCGTATGCAAGATACTTAGGCGACAACCGCGGCCACGTTTCGCCATCTTCGCCAACCTGACCGCGCGCCTTGCGATAGAAGTCTCTCGCAATATCACTTAGCGCCGCTAAGCCAACGGTCGTGTGAATGGATCGAGCATATTCCAGATGACGACTTGATGCGCCGGTAGCGCTGCGAATAACGCTGATAATCGCGTCACGCACTCGCCCTTTTTCTCCTTGAAAATACACTCGATCGGGAACCATTAGTCGATTGATGCCTCCCGCAGACTAGATTGTTTGATTTTGGTCGGAGCAAGTTGGCTACTGATAACCGGGATGACTCGCACTTTGTCTCGTCGATGCCGTCGATCGACGATCAAATTGGAGAACGCCGGAACGTTGACGGTTCTCTGCGGGATCTCTGGTAGCACAAACTTCTTACTTGCGACTCGGGCCAGGAGCCCACTGGTTTGATCACAGATACGATCGTATTCAACGCCAATACTTGCTGGAACGGAGTTACCTCGACGCTCGCACAAATATGCGGTAGCCATCACCACACACCAATGCTTCACCAATCGACTGGTGGCTGCTTTGGCTAGATCATACAGCGGATAAATGACTCCGCTGATTTCGTCACTGGCTCGTTCAATACATTCTTGGATGACGTCATCATCTTCGAGCCCATCTCCGTCCACATCTGAAAATGCTTGCACGCCTTCAAGCGACAGGAATCTGATCAGATCGTCTTTTGTGCAATAGTCAATTGACATAGTTTATCCATCAAAAAAAGCCGCCAGAACGTCACGCGCTGGCGGCTTCCTGGCCCTAAAGCTAGCAAGTGTGCTAAGTGTGCTAAATGTGCTAAGTGATTACCGTACCGTACGCATGCGACGCTGGGATGTGGTTGACCGTCAACGAGTTGTCGAGCACGAACAGATCGGTGGATGTCGGATTTGCTCGCTTGACAGACCAGCTGGACAAACCGACCCTGCGTGTTTCCTCTCCGTTATCATACTCGGCGATCATCTCGCTACCCAAATAGCATGACACCGTACCATCATCAGGCTCGTGGCCAATAAACAGTGCTTGATTTTCTCCAACCAATTTTTCCGTGGTCTCGGCTCCAGGCGCTCCAACCCGCATGATCTCATCAGTGATGTACCAAGTGACATCTGGAAAGACGCTTAGCTTGCCCATGTATACATTTTTCATGGTGCGGGCCAACACTGGGTCGAGAGCATGTCGATCCAGCATCACGAACGGAGGATTGGCGCTACCGTGAATTTTCGCCACGTGATCGTTGTTGATCACGGCGTTCCAGACCTTGTGACCAACTATCACGGCGGCGAGGTGTCCGCCGCATAACTGCTGAAACGCTGCATTGATTGAACCGAGGTGAAATGGGATGTCAGTGCTATCGACTGCCCAACTCGCGTTGATGATCCCTCCACCGCCAAGCATGTCCAGGTTCGTTTTGTTGCCATCTGGCATGTGTGATCGAATACGAATGTTCGGCTTCGATGGAGAGGTGAAACTGAAATAGTTCGAGTCGCCGTCGAGGACCATGTACAGACTGTCTCGCAGGGTTCCGACTAGCATTTGCTTTCGCCAGTTTTTGGCGAGATCCGCCAGGCTTCTGGTCTGCCTTTTGATCATGTTTCTGCCCGCCACGTCGTGTCTGGCCGGATCGTCCATCCTGCCTAGATTGTCGATCACCTCTGATAGCAATGGCACAGAATCGTGCATTCGGGGATAGGTGAACAACACCTTGCCCATGGGCTGAGGAGCTCGTCGATGTGCGGCGGTACCGGGAGCGCGTCCAGCGGCAGCCTCTTGAACATTGTTGAAGATGTGGTAAGCACCCTCGCGCGAGTGCCCGTAGTCCAACACGTTGTCGCCGCCCTTGACTTTATCGGCGTCATCGTGATCAACGTATTGAGATGCAACGCCAAACAGATTGGCGAGCCAGTCCGACGTCGATGCCGTTCGGCTGATGACGTTCGTGAGGACTTGCCGCGACATAAAGTGGTGTAATGCAGCCATTGATTTTTCCCTTACTAAGTTGGCTGAAAATTCCGTTAAATAAATCGACTAGGCGACGGTGCCGGTGGTTCCAGTGCTGAGCAGCGTATAAATCCACTTCAGCGTCCCGTTCATGTTCACACACTCAAATCGAGCGCGAGCACCAAGCTTTTGGCTGGATGTGTCGAACGTGACACTGGACGCGGTAGCGGTATTGACCGCAACAATGTGCGATGCACCGCCATTGATGATCATGTCGTGATCCGATGTGCGCAGGAACTCAAACACCAAACCCTCTTTGCGAGCCGAAGTGATAGGTATCAACGATCGAACGTTGATGTTCGAGTTTCATGGACAAGAGTCAGCAATTCATACAGAGTATCCCGAATCCAGATTAGAAACTCTGATTGAGGAGGTCGTTTCCAATTTTCAACAACAACGATCTGCCGCGCAGACAACGGCCCAGCGTAAGGATGCAGCCGAGGCTGCAATCAAACAACTCGAACGGTCGCTCCCCAAAGACACTTTTACCTTCCTCTTTCCTGTGAAGGATGTTCGACCGCATGATCAGCGAACTTATCAAGTTTGGTTTGAACAAACCGAAACCGATTTTGGCTGGCTACCACACCCTAAAATGGAAATGTTTGCAACCATGCGACTCAGGGACTCAGATGCCAAAAAAATCGATAAAGCTTGGAAAGTCGAAGTCAAAGGCCGTCTCGGATTAAGTAACAGAAGAGCTGCGGACAGAAAATACGAAATGATCTTCCACGAAACTGGTTACAAAGACTACCGTATCGTTCTTGATAATCCATCCATCAAACTGTTGAAACCCGAGTAGAACGTGGCGTTATTCAAATGTTCCAATTGTCGTTCCACGAAAGCCGTGTCTGATGACCTAATCGGGAACTTATTTCGATGTACCAAATGTGGAACGCGATCTTTGGTCAGAGGATCTTCTACTCCCAATCAATCAACTCAATCAACTCAATCAGCCCAAACAGTACAATCTACACGTCAAGCTCCACAGCCAGCAGAGCCCACGCGTCCCTGGCGGCCACAGGCCATTCCCCTCCGCGAAGAGAGATTTGACTGGCTGTTCTTTCTGATGATCTTTGACTTCAGGTTCAAACATTACATCACTCCTCACATTATTCGTGCGACTTGGGCGTTTGTAGTCTTCATAACAGGCTTACTTTTGACTATCCAATTGATCGATCCGATTGTTAAGTTACAGGCCAGTCAGACCAAATCTCAACCACCTGTGATCGATTCCTCTAAGCGGATCCCCGAGCCGATAATCAAATTTGAAACTCCAGAGATCCCACAGGATGCGGTTTTTACCGGCCTGATGTTCACCAAAAACGCCCTTTGGGTATTCCTTAGAATTATTCTTGCCGCCCTGGGGCTATTGTGGACCCGAGTGTTGTTGGAATTTGTGATCGTCGTGTTCAACATTTCTCATGCTCTCAACCAGATTGAAACCAACACGACCCGAAATCGCTGAACGGGTCTAAAAATCGCGTCCAGACTTGTCCGGCTCGCTGGCCAAGATGCTCATTTTCTCCCCCGAGGCTATCCCAAGATGGAGGTAGTTGATGAGCATCGATTTGTATGAAATTGGCCGCGAATATCGTATCAACTATCCAGCGATTCGCCTGGTCGGATACCCTCCAGCTTTTCAGCCAAGGATCGTCGTTGTTCGTAAAATTCGCGATCTACTTACCAACCCGCTGACCGCCCAAGAATTCCTCAAACGACCCCTGCTTCGACGCGGGCGTTGGCTCTTGAGGTGCACCGACCAGCATAAACGTGGATTTCGACAGTTTTACGTCGACTCGACCAAGCAACATTGGCGGGACTGTCCATTGCGAATTGGTTGGTATGATCTGGCTGAACCAGTCAGTCGACCGGTGAAAATATATAGCCGATCGTTTTCAAGCGTTCATGATCGTCGAGTGTTGACTCGTGTTATTGCCAACCTCTCACGATGCACATTCGACGGTCTATCGTTACGTGTCTTTTGTGATGATCTTCGAATCGTCGGATGATGCTACGCCTGATGCTGCGCCCACTACGCCGACTACGCCAGTTTTAAAGATTCAACAGGTTTTCACCGTTCATTTGCCGATACTTTTTGAGTGTTTTCGGTAATTTCAAGAACTGAAAATCCATGTGTCGCCGGTTCGATCCCGGCCCTGACCACTCGGCGTTTACCACGTCAATTCCATGCGAAGTCGCATCTGCGGGAAAAACCCAGTAATCGGAATTCCAGAAACAATGCGCTTGCGCACTGCAAAAATCCTTGAATTTGGACAATCAGTTTTGACGAATGCCCAAAATTCAATTCATCCGTTTCGCGGGCCAAGCCAGCTTGGGCAAACAACAACGGTACAACTTGCCGTTGACGAATTTAAACAGAAATTCTTTAGCGGCTGACTCCGGTTGTGATCTCCGTAATTATTGACCGTTACCGCCGCGAAAAATCGTTTTCGCCTGTTGCGTTGACGATGCTGAATCGCCGATGATTTCGAATTGAGCCGACACACCAGTCGATGCCATCCGTTGCAAGGTTGCCATCTCTTGGGGTTGGCGAAAAGTCATTTTGACATGCAGAAATCGTTGGCCCCGATCGTGTTCAAGGGCAGCCACCCATCGGTATTCTTCAACCCCGGCAGGTTGTTGAGTAACTCGAATTTCCGCGACCGATCGATCGCCCAGTGGCACGATCGTTTCCACTCGCATGGCCGATTCCCGATCATCCCAATAGTTGATTTGCTCAGCAGCATAAAAATGATACGTTGGCGTTTTCACTCCTGCTTCAACGACAAGTCGATCCGGTTGTTCTGTGATCGACAAGATTCGGGGATCGGTGTTCGGTTTTTCCGGAAAAGGCTTGAAGGCGGGATCACCGAACAATACACCCCCCGTCGCCATACGCTTGACGATTTGTGCAGGAGTTTGGGCTGCTGCCAAGGCCGTCCCATCGACGAGTGTTTCAGCAGTAACTTGGTCATCACCGGACATCAGATGAGCAAGCACGATGCTGTTGGCATCGGACCGACGGAGATCACCTATCGACAGCCCCGAAGAAGCGACGAGCATGGCATCGCCCATCATGATCGGTCCAGCCGGCCTTGGCGACAGGTAGGCCACGTAGGCGGCAGCACCCGAGTCGATAACTTGCAAACAAAAACTTTCCTCAGAATCAACCTTCCGTTCTTTGATAGTCATCGTTGGATAGTCGTCTTCATACCAGGAACTGGTCACGCCAGTATAACATGCGATGTTGAACACGACGCTTCCCGTCAGGTCAACCTCTTTCATATCAGCCGCTTTGGGTCCGCCGACAAGGCCATTTGGATAACCGTGCGAAGCGAGCAGCAAAATGGGGGGACGATTTAGTTTTCGCATCGAATCATTGATGAACTTCTCATCGCGAGTTTCGTCGGTCTCACCTCTGGATTGAAAGGCGGTGACTGGTATTTTGTCACCCCGCAACAGCCAAAACGATTTTTGTGAGGACGATCTGGACATCTGTTGAGAGCCCACACCGAACATCGTGATCGCCGGATCTTGAGGTTCATGGGTTGGTCCGGACGCTTCGACCAACCGCACGGCTGCGTCGCCGTTACGACCGGTGATGAAACCGCAAGCGAAATCAACGAAGGGATCCGAATCGAGGCTCGTCGAAAGGACAAAAACTGTCTGGACCAGATTGATCTGCAGATCATCGGGGTGGATAACAATCGCGACCATCGCGGGTTGTCGACGTTGTAGTTCAGGCAACAAGCTTTCAATTTCGTCGACCGTTGTCTGAACGATATCGGCGCGATGCCGTGTGGCCAATAATTCTGCCGCGCGATAAAAATCGCTACTGGGGTCCACCATTGATACGACCAGATAGGTCCCCTCGGGTAGTTTCTGTTTAGCCGTTAGTGGACTATCGACAACCGCGGGGTAGCAGCCGATCGCTAAACCCAGAACGAGCATAACCCCCCATTTCGTGGCAATTCCCATCGTTTCGCTCCAATATCGATCCTCAGTTCGTACATAGTCGCTGCACCCTTCAATTGTATAGAATCAGCTCATCGATCGGGGGGGCGTGGTCGCAATCTTTGTGCTGCGCGGTGGATTTTTTTAAGAGAATCATTAAGCTTATAAGAACTGGAAGACAGCACTTTTTTAAGTTACGGCGGCGGAAGCTCCTAGGTCAATAAGCGGCAAAATCGTGACCTGACGCTTTGTCTCAGCTTGATTGTGTGGCGCGATCGACTGGTCCGAAACAGCCGATTCGACAGGAAATTGCCGAAAAAACCGACCTTTAATTGGGCATATTGTCGTCGAAATTCGTAAAAACACAGGGAACTTAACTTCAATAATTGCGTCGAAATTTGGTGGCTGCGGCATGAATGAAACCGGGGACAAGTTGCAAGCGGATCAAGAGCTGATTCAACAGACGCTTGATGGCAACACCGAGGCATTCGGCCAGTTGGTCCATCGATATCAACAGCGGCTATACAACGGCTTAGTTCATATGTTGCAGGACGCAGCCGAGGCTGAGGACGCTACGCAAGAAGCGTTCGTTTTGGCACTGACGAAACTCGATTCATTTCGGGGGAATAGCGCGTTTTTTACTTGGTTGTATCGAATTGCCTTTAATGCCGCGGTTAGTCGCATGCGGAAGCGTCGTCCGGTGGTGTCGTTGCAACGGGAGCTAATTGAAGGAACCTCATGGTTTCGCAACGAAGCCGAGCAACCTGAGGATCGCATGAAGCGCGAGGAAGATGTTCAACTCGTTCAGTCGGCGTTGCAGCAATTGATCGAAGAGCATCGAGCCATTTTGGTGTTGCGCGAGATTGAAGAGATGAGCTATGAACAAATCTCAGAGATCCTGGATTTGCCAATCGGTACCGTACGGAGTCGCTTGCATCGAGCGCGACTGCAGTTGAAACAGGAAATTGAGAGTTTAGTTGGCGAAGGTTCGCCCTCGACAACGATTTCCAAAAAGTAAATCACTTCCACTACAATAAGCACATAGTCATGTCTACAAACTGGTCCGAAGATTTGATCAGCGGATATCTCGACGGAGAACTCGATCCGCAATTGAAATCAGATGTAGAAATGTTGCTCGCCGACGATCCGGCCAAGGCAGCATTATTGGAACGCCTTGAGCAACAACGGACTCTGCTCCGCTCTCTCCCCGAGCATCGCTTAAAACAGGATTTGTCTGCATCCATTATTCGAGCCGCCAAGGAGTTGTCGGTGCAGCCGAATCATCAGAAACATCGCTCGCGCATATTATCGTCAGTCGGTGGGTCTCGTTTGCCGAAAAAGGCGACGTCGTTGATCGGTAACTCGGGTCAGGGTGAGTCGTCCCAACAGTGGCATTTCGCTGCGGGTGTGTTAACGACTTTGGTCGCGACCATCCTGGTGGTGCTATTTAGCTTGCCGTTCGGCACGCATCATCATCCATCGGGTGGCCGCGTGGCGCAACTGGTTGGCTCGGAACACGATTCCGACGCCGACTCCATTGGACACGACTCTGTTGGACTGCAAGTTCATATTGATCTTTCCTCGAAATCCGCGGCGACGGGTGATCGCGACGATGCAGATTCCCCAGGTTCACCGGGTGATCAAGTCGTTTCCAATCAACAAAACGAGGCGGAAGCAGCGGGTGGAAGCCAAGGTGTCGCTGACGATCGACAATTGAAATCCTCGGTTGCTGATAACGATACATCACAACCGGCGAGAATCGCGAACCACAACTCCAACGCTGCCGCCGGTGCATCAACGCCTGATGGCATTGTACCACCCGAAGCGAATTCTGGGGATGAACGATTTGCAGCGGCGATGAAGCATCACGAATCGGTTGACCAAATCGTGATGGTTCGGCTCAATCCGGCCGATATTCAACAACGTATTCTGGAAACGACGCTGGATGAACTGAAAATCAGTTTGATTGGCGAGCGCGACCATAGTGGCATTGACACGCTGTTTGTAAATACCAACTTGGCCAGCTTGAAAATTTTGCTTCAGCGATTAGGTGGTCACCAAAAGTTGTCGATTATCTCTCCGTCGCAGGAGATTGGAGACACCTTGTTTCAAGGGATCGACCAGCATGTATTTGAGGTTGGTGTGAATCATGACGTTGATTCAGGCAATGCCTCGTCCCGGTCCGTTCCATCAATCCAAGATACAGATCAAGTGAAAGCGGATGTTGCCTTGGCGGACAACGACCCGTCAAGATTTGAGGGTACGGCTAGACTTCTTTCCACAATCGACTTGAACGTCATCGATGGTCCGGAGATGAATTCTGCCTCAATGGCTAATCAACGTCCTGCCGACTCAATCGATAGCAATCACAAAACGGAACAAGACAACGTTTTGGACGCGGTCGACGGTCAGCCGATTATTGCGCGAGAGCAATCGCCGTTTTCGCCGGGAGATATGCGACCGTTGATCGAACCGCCTCGAGAAGATGCTGCGGATTCGAAATTGGCAAATAAGGGGATGTCAGGAGTGCCAGAGGGTGAAACTGACCAACGACCGAATTCGATTGGAAGTTCGATCGGACGACGAGCAGCAACACTGCAGGTTGATGCTGCGGATCAATCAAGGCAAGTGCGATCCTTGATCCTGATTATTGCTGATGAATCGGTTCCGGTGGTATCTCCTTCGAGCAAAACCGACTCGGTCAAGGACGCGTTACCAAAAATGTTCGATGAAGGGGGGTCGGGAGCTCAACCGCCATTGAAACCTGGAACGAAAGCGCAGTCGAACGACGAGAATAAGGATCGTTAACCAGCGTGTTTCGTCCCTGCGATTCCTGAATTGTGTTTACCAATGCATGCCGCGGTTGTGAACCGTGGCTATGTCTTAAGTGCTGAGTCACTATTCATTCGAGTCGCTATTCATTCGAGTCGCTACAGCAATCGTTTGGAGCTTAGCCCGCATTTCTCACAGCGATGACTTTTGCGTTGGCGATCGCTCGATTGTTGGGCAAATGTCAGTGTTGTGGGCAACGGTGCGTTCAGGTCAAAGTGTCGGCCTGAGGACAGGCCGACCTACTGTAGCTGCCGCTGTCCCCAGCGGCAGATGGCCCCTCTCG
>JBGTDM010000012.1:0-44902 GCA_041748315.1 Pirellulaceae bacterium | reverse complement strand
GAGCGATCGCCAACGCAAAAGTCATCGTTGTGAGAAATGCGGCCTATGCGTCCAAAGTGTGCGCACAGCTCACCTCGTCATTCGGTCGATTGGGCTGTCTTCATGATTGGCGACTGCTGCCAAGCCCAGGACACGTCAAGCGATTACAATACTGTACGTCATTGCCCTCTAAGTCGAAATTAAAGCTCGTCGTCTGACACCATGCGGATCTGGCCATCGTTCTGCAGCACGATCACATTCCCCATCAACGGGTTGTCAAGCGACAACAACGTCTCGCTCGCGGTTCCATCGGTGCCAACAAGTCTTAAATCGATCCCCCACACAATTTTCTGGATTGTGTTCTGAGCATTACGGATGTGGCTTTTGTGATCAGACGTCAAGTTTGGCGTGGCAGCAAGCTCCGACCAGGACATTGGCGGACGATTGTGGTGCGAGGTATAACCTGAATAGGCATGGAAGACCGCTTCGATCATTTGTTGCGTTTCAAAATCAATGCCTGCGCGATTCTGCAGATCATTGAGCTTGCTCTTGATCCGTTGGCGAGTCTGTTTCGAGGCCTCCATTTCCTCGCGCAATCCGCATCCCAGAAGCATGGTTGCTAAACTGAGAATGACTGGCAGCTGAAATAACAATCGCATCATCACCGTAACCCTCAGTGTTCTTCGTAAAACTGAAAACCGAAACCAGCAACCATTCTCACGTCGCTTTAAATCGTACCCAAAGTTGGAGAGCAACGCAAATGTCGCTTGGAACTTTCAGTTTAGTTCACTTGGCCTTGGTCATTACTCTTGAGATGAAAATCCAGAGTATGAGACCTGTTTGCCGTGGATCCAATCGCAATCCCCCAAGTGCACCGCGGTGCCTCATAAACTCGTTCAAGCGATTCGGCGTTGGGTGTCGATATTTAACGTTGCCCGGTGAGTTGGTTCTTGCTGAACTCGTTGTGAACTGGACTGAATATCGCCGTCGATACCGATGTGTTGTTCCAATTGTTCGTCGAGAAGTGCTTGGCAAAACTTTTGTTCGCGAATAATCGATAGAACGCGGCGATCACACCAATAATTGTTATGACCCTTTTTGGGAACGGGATGATTGCTACAGTCTACGTTTGCCTCGACCTCTGCATTAAACTCGATTTCAGTCCCCACAAAGTCGTCGACGCGAAATATGTTCACCCATCGTTTCAGCCGATCGCGGAGATTCGACCAATGTGGATGGTCCAGGGAGGGGTACAAATGTCGAAAGTAATGTTGATAGATATGGGTAAACGGCGATCCCATGGTCAACAAATTGATTTCGGAGAATTCATCGTTCAACCAATCGAGTTCAGGATCATTTAATACCTCGATCGCAATCAACGTCCCTTGACTATGTGAAACGACTGTCAGTTTAGGCTTGCCATCGATTTCATGGCGGAAGTGATTCAGAATGATCTTCATCCGACCGTGAATTGCATCCCGTCGGTAAAACTGGCATTTCGCGCCCTGAAACGCCAGTTCTCCCAAGTCAAAGTCATCATGTTGATCATCACCATTCATCAAACGACGAAATTGAAAGTGCGACACGACGTCCCCGACGATGTCCAACGCCGGACGCAAGTGCTTGAAACTAATCAGAAAGATCATGGTCAATGGGAACATGAGGGCAACCGCATACTTATTGACGGATGCCAGAACCTGGCCCAAAGCATGCGACTGATAATGCACGTCAGCGATTTCCATGCGAGCCAGAAAGAGCACTAACATGATGCCGATTATTGCGCCCACCGTCGTTGCAGCTTGAACCCAGCCGTTGACAACCAGGCGAGGTGGCCGACGACCGGATTTAAAATCAGACACCTGAAAGCGGCCTCGCCACCATGTATATTTAGCCAAAACTAGAACAAGGATGCAAGTGATCATCAAACCGACAAGCAATTGCACACCTAATAACGGAATCGCATCGGAAAAAATCAGATCGAATTCTTTGATAATAATCACCTTGCCAATGACTTGCGACAACACGATCCAGGCGAATGGTAAAATCACCCCCCAGATTCCAATTGAAATCGCCGGCAGCAACAAGGCGACATTAGCCGCTTGGCCAAACGTTCGACGATCCAGCATCGTGAGCAACCGACAAATAAACAGGCCAATCAGGATGACAACCAATGAAAGCCACAGCGTGCCGAGTAACGTGACCATCGCACGGCAATAAAAATGGCAATAAAGGCTTTTGATCAAAGGAAAACTAATCGAAGAATTGCCAACGGGCGAGTCGAAAGGGGTCGAAGGCTGAATACTATTAAACGCTACCATCGCGAAAGGACTCGGCGAGTAAGCTGAGGCAATCGAAAACAGCAGGCTCTCCTGAGGCGTCATCGCGGGCGCAGCATTCACATGCTGAGCCCCTTCCAGATCGGTAACCTGTTGAACCGCTGTGAATTCTGGTGCTTCGATGATCTCAAACAACTCCAGCAGGAGCAGACCGCTCAAAAAAAACGAGCAGACAGTGACCCAAAACCAAAATCGTCGCAACACCTTTCTGGGAGTGAAACACCCGCCCAGATACGACCCCAAAAGGCAGAGGCCCACACTTCCCCCGACCATCCATCGCGCCCAATCATTGTCATTAGACGATCCACGCCACAACACCTCGCTGAGCGCCGCTGAAATCGCCATCACGACCAGAACGGTGTTTACAGCGAGCAAGGGTCCGTGAACAATTCGTGATATCAGGATCCCAAGCCAGCGCATTCCTTTTGCCGCGTTGCAGGCTTGGTCCGCGGCAACAAACGCCAAGAACCGCAAACCGAACACGATTTCGATCAAGCCAAAGATCGCGCCAAGCGTCCCCTTTTTGACTTCAGAGAGGTCACCCCAAAAAACTTCCGCAAGTGATACGCGACCGCCGGAAAAACTCAAATGCCGCACATTCGTGCCAAAGGTATTGATGATCCGTGGATCATCACCTTGCTCTTCCAGCCAAAGTACTTCCTTAAATTCGGTCAAGGGTTGACGCTGGTCGGCTACGCTCCGCGCGAATAGACTAAGCGTCTCGCCGGGTTCGGGATCACCGACACCATGCACAACTAATACGAGTTCATCAAACGAACGATGTTCTGGCATTTCGACTCATTCTTGAATACCGCAAGCTCATGTCCTGGACTTGTTTTACCTGGCAATTTGTTAAAGGAACGCGAACGAAAATCGACGGTTGATAGCAACCACTCAAAGCTCGCAGATTGCCGTTCCAATGAGCGGTAACTCCATTCAAGGTTTTTGGTTCAAAAACATGCAAATCTTTACAAAAGAGCCAAGCGGAATAACAATTCCAACAGCGGTCGTCCATGTCACTTGTTACACGATCAACAGGTTTTCAAGTAAGAACTCAATCCAATGATTCATCTGTGTCGGTGCTTGCAAAAGCGGTTTGCCGCTAGCGGTCTGAAAAGGCTGAATAATCTTTCGGATCGCGTCTATGGCGATCTGAAGCGATCTCTTTTCAAGGGACTGCCGTCGCGAATCGTCGAGATTGGAGCAGGTTGCGGCGCCAATTTCCGCTATTACCCCCCAGCGACCCAGGTGATAGCTGTCGAACCCAACCTCTATATGCATGCAGAATTGAAGCTCCAAGCCGATCGGTTCGGCTTGGAACTTGAGATCATCGATCAACCCGGCGAGGCAATTCCATTGCCAGATCAGTCGTACTCAGTCGTCGTGATGACGCTGGTTCTTTGCTCCGTCCAATCGCCGCAAGGTGTATTGGATGAAATTTACCGAATTTTGAAGTGTGACGGTGAGTTGCGATTGCTCGAACATGTTCTGGGGCGAACGAGTCTGATACGCACCTATCAGAAAATGTTGTTGTATCCTTGGGCAACCATCTTCGATGGTTGTCGATTGACGAGTGATCCGGCCTCATTCCTTGAACATACACGATTCAAGAATATCGATCTAAATTTCCGTCTACTTGCTCCGTCAGTGATTCCAATAGCACCTCATGTTTATGGGAAAGTGACCAAGCAATGAGGATTCCGATTGGGGGCGGATTTAAATCAGGTAAAATTGGGCATGATTCAATGACCAGGCATTTTTCATCGCTGATAGGCGGGCTTCCAGGGTTCGCACACGCCGATCACTTATCCGATATGGCACCGTACGAAAACTCATGACGAGTCAAAAGTAACTGATGGACAGCCAATAGTATGTCTCAGCCGAGTTCGTCCATACGCTAAACGGGCGAGATTGCACCCGGTTGGCCGGAGAGGCAACAGTCGGAGGGGCACGTGTCATGGTTGGGTGGGAACTTACCAGTGGCGCGTTTGTTTTTTCCCAGAACGCGCTCTGCGATTAACTCGCAAACCATCTCGACAAACTTCGGGTGACTCCCGATCGTCTTAACTCGGATCAAATCGAGTCCGATTTCCGTGCAGGTCTGCTTGACTTCATAATCCAAGTCGAACAGGACTTCGACATGGTCGGACAGAAATCCTACGGGGTACATCACAACCTGCTCGACACCGAGTTGTTTGATTGTGTGCATATGGTCTACGACGTCTGGTTCAAGCCAGGGTTGTTGTGGTGGACCACTGCGGCTTTGATAGACCAGATCCCATATTGGGACGTCTAAAAATTGCGCAACAAGCGAGCAGGTTTCGGACAATTGTTTAACGTAATCACTGTTGTCGGCCATTGCCTTCGGGATACTATGCGCGGTGAATACCAGGCGGGTTCGATCGTCGGTGAGAACGTTCGTTGAGCCAACGGCATTTTCGATTCGGTCGCAGATTCCTTCGATGAACAAGGGATGATTGTAAAACACACGAATCTTCTCGACGACAGGCGCCTTGGTACCTACCGATTGTTGTGCTTCAAAAATGTTCTCGCGGTATTGGCGACATCCCGAATAGCAACTAAATCCTGACGTGACAAACGCGAGCGCCTTGCAAAGTCCCTGGTCAACCATTTCACTCAAGGTATCGTTTAGAAGAGGGTGCCAATTTCGATTGCCAAAGAAGATCGGCAGGTCGATCGCCTGAGATCGAAGTTCGTGGCCAACAAGTTCGATAAGTTCACGATTCTGCTGATTCAAGGGGCTGACACCATCCAGATCGTAATAGTGTTGGGCAACCTCGTCGAGTCGTTCATCGGGAACCCGCTTGCCGCGCACTACATTTCTCAAGAATGGCATCACATCATCTCTACGTTCAGGGCCACCGAACGAAACGAACAAGATGGAATCAAATTTCATCGAAAAGTCCTGGAATTAGCGGGCGCGGACCTGCGACTGAATGCCACAGGCGGAATCGCACGTTTTGGATTGAAAGCGGGAAGGGGGAACTTGCACGGTAATTTCAGGCACCGCAACCCGTAAGTACTTCACAGCGGGCCTGAATTCCTTTGCGCTCAAATCCTGGCCATTTTACGGCCGGTTTCAGTTTGCGTATCTGAGGATTACCGGTTAAAATCAGGAGTCGGGGTTGGCTTCAAACATAAAGGGGTTCGCGGTACCTTGGGGATTTGATCCCAACGAGGCCTTTCATAACCGCCTTCACGTAATTCGTTTAACGGAAAGCATTTCTATTATGTCAGAGGCTCCCGCCTTTATGAATGTACATTGCTTGAGCTTTGCCTATCAATGGGTTCCGATTCGGTTTAGGGAACAAGTTCATTTTGATGCGGAAGCGATCGCCTGTGCCTGTGGCAGATTCCAGTGTGGTGATAGCCAGCCTGCGCTTCTCCAGGAGTTGGCCATTTTGTCGACGTGCAACCGTACCGAGATTTATTGTACGGCGATCGGTGGAGTCCCAACATCTCAAGTCAAACTGACCGTTTTAAAGTTTGTCGCCGAATCGACTCAACTGTCCGTGGAAGAATTGGCAGAAATGGGGCGTTGGTTTGACGGCTTAAGTGCGGCTGAACATTTAATCCGGGTTGCGTGTGGCTTGGAATCACTGGTGATTGGCGAGCACCAAATCCTGGGACAAGTTGGGGATTCGATGCGGACCGGGATGGCCCTGAATTCGATGGGTCCAATTTTAAACAAACTATTCAGCTATGCCATTCAAGCGGGGCGCAAATCGCGCTCAAATGCCATGCTCACTCAGGATGCTGCGGATGTTGCATCTGTGGCCGTGCAAACTGCGGCCCAACGATTTGATTCTCTAGTAGGTCGACGCGTGGTGTTGCTTGGAGCCGGGGAGATGGCGGAAATGGCCCTGCGAAAGTTGACCGCCATCGGCGTCAAAGACGTAATCATCGTCAATCGGACCATCTCCAGGGCACGGGAACTGGCCAAACCATTTGGAGGACACGCTTTTGTATATGAGCAGATTAACGATGCGATGCGAGCGGCCGACATTTTGATTACCTCGACCAACGCACCGCATACTCTGATTACTCGTGAGATGATCGTGCAAACGATGCGGCAGCGCGAAGATCGCAAGTTATTAATCTTGGACATTGCGGTACCGCGCGATGTGGATACGACCGTCGATCAGCTTCCCAACGTCGAGCGTTTCGACATCGATGATCTGCAAATGGCATGCGGTGAAGCTGAAACAGCGCCGTCAATGTTGAGTCAATTTGCGATCGTCGATGAAATTATTGCTGCAGAAATTGACAACCTGCTTCGTTGGTATCGAGGTGTCGAGACTGAATCCGTGGTTGGCGAGTTACGACGCAAGGCAGAGGCCATTCGAAAGAAAGAGCTGGAACGGCTCGCCCGGTTGCTCTCCCAATCTTCAGAAACCGAATGGTCTGTGATTGAGCGATTTTCCGAGGCTTTACT
Organism: Pirellulaceae bacterium; assembly: GCA_041748315.1. Classification (GTDB taxonomy): domain Bacteria; phylum Planctomycetota; class Planctomycetia; order Pirellulales; family Pirellulaceae; genus CALMEE01. Next base: position 38,131 of record JBGTDM010000012.1, on the reverse strand, counting down.
CAACAAGATCCTGCACGATCCAACGACACAACTGCGAACGATGCACGGTACGCGTCAGGCTTTTGAATGTGCGGATGCACTGGTGACATTGTTCGGCTTGAACAAATCAACAGATCAAGAAATCATTTCCGCAGAACAGCCGCTATCCAAGAATTCAGGCTGACTCTCGATGCGAATTGTTTTTGGTACGCGGAAGTCGCCCCTCGCTCTCCACCAGACGAAACTGGTATGTGACAGACTCGCCGAGTTGTTCACAGAAGATGAGATCGAGATCATCAGCTTTTCCACACAAGGCGATCGGCAATTGGACCAAACGCTCCCCGAAATTGGGGGAAAGGGCGTGTTTACCAAGGAATTGGAGGATGCCATCCTGTCCGGGAAAATTGATGTCGCCGTGCACAGTCTTAAAGATCTGCCGACGCAACATCAAGCCGAACTTGCCGTGATACCCGTCCTTCCGCGAGAGGATTCGCGCGACGTACTCGTGGCAAAAAACGGGTGGCGTTTCGCAGAACTCCCCACCGGCGCGGTCGTCGGTACGAGTAGCCCTCGGCGTCAATCACAGTGCCGAGCCCTTCGCTCTGATTTAAAACTGCTTTCCATTCGGGGCAATATTCACACGAGAATCTCCAAGGTCATGGATGGCCCGTTCGATGCGATTGTGTTGGCTGCGGCAGGTATCATCCGTGCAAATCTAGCCGATCATATTAGCGATTGGTTCACTTACGAACAGATGTTACCGGCTCCGGGACAAGGATGCTTGGCGGCAACCGTAAATCTCAACAACCTGCCAATGATTGAACGGCTCAACCAAATTTCCGATGAGATCACGACGATGTGTGTCAATGCAGAGCGGATGGTGTTGCAGTTGTTGCAAGGAGGTTGTTCATCCCCGATAGGCGTCCTGGCTGAATGCATCGATCCAAACATGCAATCCTTCAAAATCACCGGTCGCGTCCTTTCAGTCGATGGTCAAGTAAGTATTACGGAATCCGCGCACGGACCCGACCCATTGGACCTGGCCCGACATTGTGCTGCTCGATTGGTAAGAAGCGGTGCGAATACATTGATCAGCCCGTCGAGCACGATTGATCTGGAACGCAACGACTCACAATCAAGTGCTCGACCTGACAACCGATCCGAAAATAACTGATGACAACTGAATCTGCGATTGAGTCAAAACGAGTGTTGCTTACCCGGCCAAGGGGAGAAAACGCACAGCTTGGTAAATTATTGCTTGCATGCAAAGCCGTCCCTATCGAGCTGCCGCTGATCGAAGTAGAAGCTGTCGACATAAATGCGGGTGCTGAGACCCAGGATGTCTTAAAATTACTGAGTGATAACGCAAAACGGAGATGGCTGGTGTTTTCCAGCGCCAATGCCGTTCGTTACTTTTTTGAGTTTGTACGTGAACGCGACGTCCAGATAAAAGCGCAGATCGCTTGTGTTGGCGAGCGCACCGCTGAATCAGTGATCAAACACGGGTATCCTGTAGACTTTGTACCCAATGTGTGGAACGCGCGTAGTTTATTTCACGAACTTCCAGTCGAACCTGGGCAAACTGTGATTTACCCTTCTCCGCAACGCGTTAGTTTTGATGCGACCGATTTATTGCGGAGTCGAGGCGTCGAACTGCTTCAATGGGTGTTGTACACGACACGAGGGGTTAACCTCACAGAATCTCAAAAAAGGTTAGTGAACGATTCGTTGGATGCAGCGGTATTTAACAGCGCTTCAACAATCGACAGCTTTTTTGTTCATTTCGGTGAGAACCGGCCCCTGCTAGAATCATTGTGTTGGATTTGCCTTGGAACATCGACGTCTGCAAGGTTATTACAGTATGGATTTCAGGCAAATGTGTTGCCCGAGAAACCCCAGGCGGCGGCAATTGTCGCAGCATTAAACGAGTACTATGCCCAATAAACGAGTGTATTATTTTGAGATGAATTTGTTCTGGGGCGGGGCACGGCGGCACGAGATTAGATTCGGCGGATCAGGCATATGCGTTCAGTGGTGGTGTTGCTTTCCGGAATTTTCCCGATTCGGCAACAATATGAATGGGTTTACGACCGGAGAGGTTGCTTGGGACGACAGGTAACGTTCCCCTAATTGCATTTTCGAAACATGACCAGACAGATTGACAAACGGCCCAGACGCCTTCGGCAAAATGCAACGATGCGACGTTTGACAACACAAGTGTGCCTCGACCCAAGCGATTTTATCGCTCCACTATTCATCACAGAGGGAGAACAAGTCAAGAGTCCAATCCGATCGATGCCAGGGCAGTTTCAATGGTCGATCGATCTCGTCAAAGGAAAAGCGAAACAATTGCATGAGTTGGGAATCCCTGCAATCTTGCTCTTTGGAGTTCCGGAGACCAAAGATTCTGAAGGGTCCGGTGCCTACGCTGAAGCGGGGCTCATTCAACGTGCGCTTCGGGAGATTAAAGAATTCGTTCCGGATTTGCTGTTGATCTGTGATCTCTGTCTTTGCGAGTACACGGATCACGGGCATTGTGGCATTATTAATGCTCCCGGATCACCACAGTTTGACGCGAAATTTCCGCATGGATATTTACTGAACGATGCGACGCTCGAGCGACTTGAGCGCATCGCCGTGTCCCAGGCCATGGCCGGCGCCGATATTGTTGCGCCCAGCGGAATGATTGATGGCATGGTCGGAGCGATTCGCGGAGCCCTTGACCGAGCCGATTACAGCCAAGTTGGTGTTCTAAGTTATGCGGTTAAGTACGCGTCGGCATTTTACGGTCCCTTTCGCGAAGCGGCTGCAGGCGCGCCACAATTTGGCGACCGACACTCTCACCAAATGGATCCGGCCAATGTCTCGCAAATTTTTGTCGAAAGCCAGTTGGATATCGACGAAGGAGCTGACTTCATCATGATCAAGCCAGCGCTAGCCTACCTGGATGTTATCCACCGCTTGTCGGCACGCCATCCAGAGATTCCGATTGTTGCCTACAACGTCAGCGGCGAATATGCGATGATCAAGGCTGCCGCGAAGGCGGGATGGTTGGACGAACGACAAGCGATACTGGAATGCCTGTTGGGTATCAAACGCGCCGGCGCGGATATATTGGTGAGTTATCACGCAGAAGAGGTATGTCAATGGCTCTAAATGTTAAAAAAAACGATGTCGGCGAATCCGGATCGGGATCTGACCAAGCGAAATCGGGTATCGATATCAGTGAAAAAGGACGTGATCAGGAAGGCCGACAGATCACCCTTGATCGTCGACTCTTCATGCATTTGTTTGTGTTTCGACAGTGTAGAGATCTCTTTTCCGTCAAAGGGCTCGTGGAGGAGTTGCAGCCTCCGTGCGTGATTTACCAGGATGCGAACGATCCCCATGGGATTGGAATTCTATTTTGGTATGAACAGAGCAACATTCTTGTGGACACAGTACACCCATTATTACGAGCGACTGAACTCAGTAGTCTCGAACCGCGACCGGAGTTCACGATGTTAGGTCGAACTTACGCGATCGGGTATGAAAACGACTTGGAAGAAGTATTGATCACCCGTCCGATTCTTCGTGCTTCCGACCCAACGCTCGATTGGGCGATATGGTATCCATTGCGACGAAGTGGTCGATATGAACAGGAGTCGCGCGAAGAACAACGCAAAATGTTAATGGAGCATGGTGGAATCGGCCATGCATACGGCAAGGCTGGTCTCGCGACCGACATTCGACTGGCCGCCCATGGACTCAATGAACAAGATATGGATTTTGTCGTTGGTTTACTGGGCGCCGATCTATTTCCGCTTTCAGCTCTGGTGCAGCACATGCGGCATACTCGGCAAACGAGTGAGTTCATTGAGCGGATGGGTCCCTTTTTTGTGGGTCGAGTTATTTGGCGACCGAGATTCAAATCGGATCAGGAGCAACTAGTGCAATGAAGGAACCCGAGACAACCCTGCTCAACAATCGCGTACAACAGTCGCGCTTTTTAAAAGCGTGCCGAATGGAGCCCGTTGACGTTCGCCCGATCTGGCTGATGCGTCAGGCAGGCCGATACATGCCGGAATACCGACGGATTCGCGATCATCACTCGATGCTCGAGCTGATCAATGACCCGGAACTCGCTGCCGAAATCACGATGCAGCCCATCGAGGCGTTTGGCCTTGATGCCGCAATTATTTTTTCCGACATCTTACCGCCGTTGACCGGGTTCGGGCTCGATTTGGAGTTTGTTAAGGGTGAAGGCCCCGTATTTGCCAATCCATTACGGGGTATTGAGCGGATTGAACGTCTGCAACTTCCGGATATTCGTGAAGTCATGGGTCCCACCCTGGAAGCAATCACGTTACTCAAAGAAAGACTTGAACCGCGAGGCATTCCGCTCATTGGTTTTTCCGGAGCGCCTTTTACATTGGCTTGTTATGCAATCCAAGGGAGTGGTTCAAAGAGTTTTGAACAAGCCAAAAAAATGATGTATAGTCATCCAGCCGTTTGGAATACATTAATGGACCTGCTGACGCAATTGGTTTCGAGTTACCTGATTGCACAAAAACAAAGTGGGGCTGCGGTCCTTCAGGTTTTCGATTCCTGGGCCGGGATTCTTTCGCCAGCGGATTATGAAGCGTATGTTGCCCCCTTCAACCGCTCGCTGTTCACAACACTTCAAACCGAGCAGGTTCCGATCATCAATTTCAGTACGGGAACGGGAACTTATATTGAACAGATCGCCGACTGTGGCGGCGATGTGGTGGGCATCGATTGGCGGTTATCCATCGACGACGCCTGGAATCGAATTGGTCGAGAGCAGGCGATACAGGGAAATCTCGACCCGACTTTACTGCTCGCTGATTGGTCGGCAGTCAAACCGCAAGTCGATTCGATTCTCAAATTGACTCGAGGACGAAACGGCCATATCTTCAATCTGGGACACGGAGTGCTTCAATGGACGCCGGTCGAGATGGTTCGCAGACTGGTGGATTACGTTCATGAACAAACCACGTAGAATTGCGATCATCGGCGCGGGAATTTCGGGGCTCGCGGCTGCATTCTACATTGAACAACGCTGCGGAGGATTGGAGTTCCTGGAAATCGATTTGATCGAAGCAAGTTCTCGTTGTGGTGGAAAAATAGAAACGTTGGTGCGCGAGCAATTGATTCTGGAGCAAGGTGCCGAAAGCTTTCTGACTAGAAAACCGCACGGGATACAACTTTGTCGAGACCTGGGTATCGAAGAGCGTTTACGCGGCACCGACTTGAACAATAAGGGGACGTTTATATGGAATGGAACGGGGCTGCGTGAAATCCCTGAAGGCCTATCCGGCTTGGTCCCTGCTCGCCTGAAACCATTGTTTCAATCCCGGTTGCTGACGACCGTTGGCAAAGTCCGGTTTCTGTTGGAATACATCGTTCCCTCAAACCGTAGGCTTGAAGATGAATCGATTGCCAGTTTCATACAGCGGCGTTTCGGTCGCCAAGCTTATGAGAATTTAATCCAACCCCTGTTGTGTGGGATCTATGCGGGCCGAGGTGATCGGCTGAGTCTTATGGCTACGTTTCCGGACTTGAAGCAGTTGGAACGAAAATGGGGAAGCGTGTTGCGTGGCATGCGGAGATCCGCGCGAGCCAGTTCACCAGCGACCGGTTCACCAGCCGCTTTTGCAACTTTTCCCGAGGGGATGAATGAACTTGTGACTGCGTTGCAGTCGCGACTGAAACAGACAACCATTCATCTCAATACAGTCGTTACGCAAGTGCATCAGAATGATAGCCGATATCGATTTCAAACCATCGAGGACTCGCCGATCACCCTGAAAGATTACGAGATGGTGATTCTGGCGACCCCCGCATTTGTTGCCGCAACCGTCTTGCGCGAATTGATGCCAGTGTTGTCGACGCTGTTGCAGTCCATACAACATGCATCCACAGCAGTCGTGAACCTCTGGTGCCGCAATGATCATATGAACCATGCATTGAAGGGTTATGGCTTTGTTGTTCCCGAACGATATCAACAAACAGTCACCGCACTCACCTGGACATCTTCCAAACATATTGGCCGCGCCCCTCAGGATTATAAATTGATCCGCGCTTTTGTTGGCCGCGATGGCCAGGAACTCGATGACTCGTTAAGCGATGAACAGATCGTTGAGCAAGTTATCGCCGATATTCGTCGCACAATGCAGGTGGATATGGTGCCCGAGGGCTATCTGGTCAAACGCTGGATTCAAGGATCACCGCAATACGACCTTCAACATTTGGCGCGGATCAACGACATTGAACGAGAGTTAACAAGCCTTCCCGGAATCGCGCTCTGCGGGGCGTCGTATCATGGTGTCGGCATTCCCGACTGCATCCGGGATGGACTCCGAGTCGCTGAGTTATCGATTAACTACCTTAGGCAAACAAAGAGCAGCGATGAATAAAACTTCGTCAGAATTATTTCAGCAAGCGAAACACATTTTCCCCGGTGGCGTCAATTCGCCCGTTCGGTCGTTTCGGTCGGTCGGCGGCGTACCGCCTTTCATCGAACGAGGTCAAGGCGCCTGGATTTACGATGTCGAGAAAAAAGCGTATATCGATTATGTACTCTCCTACGGTCCACTGATTTTGGGTCACGCGCATCATGCGGTTGTCGACGCGATTGTGCGCACGGCTCAACGGGGGACCAGTTTCGGAATGCCAACACCATTGGCCATTCAGCTTGCGGAATTGATTCGTTCAAAACTGCCCAGCGTCGAGATGTTGCGATTTGTCAATTCCGGTACGGAAGCTGTGATGAGTGCAATTCGTTTGGCACGCGCTGCAACCGGGAAAACAAAGGTGATTAAGTTTGAAGGATGCTACCACGGCCATGTCGATAGCCTTTTGGTTCAAGCTGGATCTGGAGTCGCGACGCTGGGGCTCCCGGATTCACCCGGGGTGACCTCGGGCACCACCGCTGACACTTTGACGGCACCTTACAATGACCTGGATGCCGTCGCTCGACTGCTCGACGTCCACCGACACGAGGTAGCGGCAATCATTGTCGAACCTGTCGCTGGTAATATGAATTTCGTTCCTCCAATCGATGGATTTCTAAGCGGCTTGCGACAGCAGTGCGATCGCAGCGGCGCACTGTTGATTTTCGATGAAGTGATGACTGGATTTCGAGTCGACTTAAACGGCGCCCAGGGGTTGTTTGGAATCAACCCCGATTTGACGACTTTGGGAAAAGTGATCGGTGGTGGATTGCCGGTCGGTGCGTTTGGTGGTCGGGCGGACATCATGCGCCATCTGGCACCTTTGGGGAAAACCTATCAGGCCGGCACGTTGTCGGCAAATCCGTTGGCAATGGCTGCCGGGATTGCGACCCTTCAGCAACTTTTTCAGGATGGTTATTTTGCAGATATCGTAAAAGTAGGGATGAAGTTGGACGAAGGTTGGCGGGGAGCAGCAGCATCCGCCGGAATCCCGATCACCGTGTCGAGAATGGGGACGATGAGTGGAATCCATTTTCAGAAAGATCAACCCAGGAATTGGACGGAGGTTAATCGAGGCGACGTCGATTTGTTCACCCGAGTCTTTCACTCATTGCTCAATCAGGGCATTTTTCTTGCACCCTCGTCGTTCGAAGCCAGTTTTATCTCGTCAGCCCATAGCGAGTCTGAAATCCAGCAAACCATTGAAGCGGTCACAAGCGCATTCGCGGCCCAAACTTAAACAAGCGCAAGCAACTTCCTCTGCCCAGGACACTTGTTCGGCCAACCGATCGCCCGTCGAACAAGGGTTCAGCGTCCGACCTCGGAGAGGTCGGCGACAATGTGTAATGTGTTTAGCGTCCGACCTCTCCGAGGTTCGACGCTTTGCGAGTATAATACGGACCCGATTGCGTTGGTGCGGCGATAATCGGAGGTCGTTTTTTCGGCGTTGCACTGGCGCTGCCAAATTGAGAATGACTGATATGAATGAGAAAACACTAGTGACTTGGCACGACCATCAGGTGGTTCGACCACGAGGAAATGTCGTCTGGTTTACCGGGTTGAGCGGAAGCGGGAAAAGTACGGTTGCCAATGCGGTCGATGTGTTATTGAATGAACGGCAAGTCCTCAGCTATGTGCTCGATGGTGACAACGTCCGGCATGGCCTGAATGCCAGCAGAGAACTCCTGGAACCGATCTACGGCGTCGAGTTTGCTCAGCGTTTCGGCTTGGGCTTTGCACCTCAGGATCGCGAGGAGAATATCCGTCGTATCGGAGCCGTCGCAGAGATTCTTTGCGGTGCCGGTTTCATTGCTTTGACTGCCTTTGTGAGTCCCTATCGCCGCGACCGAGATTTGGTTCGAGACTACGTAACGCGACTTGGAGGTGCACACGATTTCATTGAAGTGTTTGTGAATACGCCACTGGAGATTTGCGAATCGCGCGATCCCAAGGGTTTGTACAAAAAGGCGCGCGCCGGCGAGATCCGTGGCTTTACCGGAATTGATGCTCCTTATGAATCTCCCTTGAATCCGGAAATTGTTTTAGCCGGTGATGCCGGTACGCCGGAACATCTGGCAAGACAAGTCGTCGAGTATTTAGATACGACGAAACCACAATTAAATGGTTAACCGCGCTCCAGTTGACCCGTTTTCTTGAAAGCATTGAGACATGTTTCTTTATACCGTTCGTTGTCGATTTCGAGGTGACGTGCAATCCATTGATCATTGGCTCGCATGGATGCGCGACGTACATATCGAGGAAGTGCTGGAGTGCGGCGCCAAATCCGCCAGCGTCGTGAAGATGGATACCGATGTTCCGACGTACGAGATTCGATATCAGTTCAACTCGCGAGGCGAGTTTGAAATCTACGAGCGAGATCATGCACCACGTTTGCGTGCGGAGGGATTGGAGCTTTTTCCGCTCGATCTGGGACTTTCTTACGAACGGACCACGGGCGAAATGCTGTTCGCATTTCCCGATTAACAATCGTTCCTCTTGTACTGAGCGGTTCGGAGTCTGGTGGATCGACGATGGCCGTTAAGGCTTATCGATCCCCCTTTTTCTCACCGAAATAAACTATGCCGATTATTCGGGTTTTCCCTGTTTCATGACGTTTTTTCAGGAGTGTTCGATAGAATTCCGATATTCGCAATAACCGGAACTCGCAATTGAGCTTCACGGTCGCTTCCCGGTTTGCAGGACAATAGTATGAACACTCAACGGAACGGTTGGTGCCAATTACCTTTGACAGTTATTGCAATGTGGCTGTTGCCACTCTTGCTGGCAAGTGCTCAAAATGAGCTGACCAACGTACTGGAATCGAATGGGGTGGCCGTCGGGACGCAGCCCATAAGATCGCTACCCAAGTCAAACAAAGAGCAAAGTCGATCACAATTCGAAAACGATGAGAATGATACGGTGGTGTCAGGAATTGTTTTCTTGCCAACGGTTTTAGGAAGTGACCGGTCCGAGTTGACCAGTATGCAAATCTCGGCGGATCAAGATCCTGTGCCTGAAGGTGAATCGGACCAGACGGGAATCGTGCGGGTCGTTGACGGACAGCGCTACGAAATCGCGTTACTAAGTACGCCGCTTGAATTGATCGAGGTCGACATTCGCGACTTTAGTCGAGTTCAACCGACTGATCGATCGTTTGAGCTACACTCGGGCGTCTATGGTTCATACTACCCGCGTCCCTACATGCCGCTTGGCGTGTACTGGTGTGGGGCGGACATTCGCTACCAGCCACTTTATTTTGAAGATGTGGTTCTGGAGCGTTATGGTCAGACTCGACACGACCTGATCCAACCCTATTTTTCGGCGGCTCGTTTTTTCATTTCGACGGGATTGTTGCCGTTGAATATGTTAAGCGAGCATCCTTACGATTGTGACTTCCCTCTAGGATATTGTTTGCCTGGAAATTGCACGCCGCCAATGTATCAACGACTTTGGATCAAGTAGCGGAAGCTTAAACTTTCTGCGCTATTGCACCGGTTGTAGGCTGAATTTCGCTTGTTCAACGAGTCGGCTTGTTAACACCCGGAACTCGGTCAATGATGGTTGAACGGTGGAACGTTATGACCTGGAACGCAAAAGCATCATGGCTGTGTTCGTAGGGCAGTTGTGCACTTGATCGCGACGATCGTTTACCGGAATTTGAAAACTGGTAATGGCGACCGATGGCTCAATCCTCGGGCGAGGGTCAACCGAATTTTCTCGCGGGTTCAAGTTTAGTCGTTGACGTCTCGCTGTTTCGAACGAAAATAGTCGATTGAACAACGGCATAATCTGATTGTGGCCAAGTCAAAAGTTCAAAATCCGTCTATAATTGTTGTTCAACATCTTTCCAATCTGGCACGAATCTCGATTTAAATATTGTCTGAATGAAAATTTCCCACCTGCGACTACTCATTTCGTGCCATGGCTGGGAAGATTTTCCGACGCATCTGACTGGCGACGAAGCCGAGAATTTGTTAGCCAATTGGTCCGCCCTATGGCATCCTGTTCTGATCGCAGCGAGCGGTGCTGTTCCGGTCTGGCATCGAGTTGACTCGCCACCGGAAGACTGTGCAGAATACTTGTTTGTCTGCCCTCAAGTTTCAGTGCAGCGATTGCCGGTCGGCTTTGAGCAGCGAGTCGGTGAGCAGAACGGGATTATATTGCAGCCGGTTGGCACTCGTGAAGCGATTGCGAACGATTGTCTTGCGAAAGCCGGGCTTTCGAATCTGGTTCCGCCAGAACGAACTGACTTTTTCTTTGCCTTGGGCTACATCTATCTTCAGGTTCAAATACTGACCCGGCAATACCGGTATTCCAGCAGTTTGGACCACACCCAGTTCGAGCGATTGTTGCTTCGAGCAGCGCAGGCGGCCGTCGATGGCTCAGAGCAACAATTGCAGCAGGAACTTATGGGCTGTTTTGACTTGTTGTCAGAAGAACGCAATCGGTACTTTGCTAACGAGATCATGTTGATTGATTGGACACTCGCTAGCGAAAACCAAATTAAGCGAGTCCCTGGTCAAGTGGAACTTAAACGTCAAAATGTGTTGGTCGATCGAACCAGTCTCTCGATTTTGGAACAAAACCAAGATTTGCGAGACTTGATCCAACAAGGCATCGACGACAAACAGGTATGCATCGTTGGTGGCGAGGCCAGCGAACTTAACTCGAATCTATTAAGTTTTACGTCGCTGGTTCATCTTTTTAGCAAGGGCCGACAGAAGTTTTTGAATACCCTGGGTCAGTCGGCCACGGTTTTCGCACGACAGAAATTTGGAATCAATCCCAGCTATCCGCAAATCTTGAAACAGAGTGGTTTCGTCGGTGCCCTGCATTCCACGATGGATGACGGTCGGTTCCCGACGCACCCCGATAATGTGATTTCCTGGAGTGGTTTTGGCAACGAATCGATACCAACATTGGCAGAATCACCTCTGGATGCGACGTTGGCAGAAACTTTTTTGCAGCTCTCTGGAAAAATCAGCCAAGCCATCGATCGTCGGCATCAAGCGGTCATCAGTTTCGTCCATTGGGCTGGACAATATAGTCCGTGGTATCGGGACCTGATGATCGCGACTCAATTTGGCCAGACATTGGGACGGTTTGTGCTATTGACGGAGTTTTTTGAGTCTGACTTCGAAACGAATTCGAAACAGCGTTGGGTGGCTGACGACTATCAAAGCCCTTGTCACAAGCAGGCGATCGTTCGTGGTGACTCAAATCCGGTTAGTCGTTGGTGCGACTATTGGAAGGCGGTTACCGAGCTTAGAGCGGCCGCCGCTTTGCAGGCAATGTCGGCCCCCTATGTTGTTCACTCCGATGAGACGAGCCAGTCCACGGACAACCCTGGCCTAGCGACCTTCCTAAGTCATTCTCAGATGTCTGATTTACATTCTGAAATTGCCGCTGCGACAGATGGGAGGAATAGCCAGGCGTTAAGTGACAAGTCGGAACCTCTGCTGCAACACGCGGTCGCGACATTCACGAAACTTATTTGCACACGTGAATTTCCCGCCGGGGGTACGTTGATTGTCAATCCGCATTCTGTGTCGCGCCGTCAATGGTTCTGCTTGGACGCACAGGGAATACATTGCGATCAGGATCAGGTGATCTATTGTCAAGAGAAAACAGATCGCGGTTTGCAAGCTGTGGTTGATGTTCCTGCGATGGGTTTTGTCTTTTTGAAGCATCAGGATCGAGTTCCCTCGGCCGCTCGCGTACTCTCGCTCGTGGATGGTCAGGTATTGCGCAACGAGTTTTTTCAAATCACGTCGGATCCAAACACGGGCGGAATCCGTTCGGTGATGCTGTACAATGAGCGGGGGAATCTGTTGTCACAACAGATCGCGTTTCGCAAGGCGGACCAACGTCGTAGTCGCGGTCGCGACGATGTGGTTTACTCGCAAATGCAACGTGAGTCCTGGGAGTTTGTCGAGGAAAACCGGGTGCGCGCGACGATGGTATCGCGAGGGCAACTTATATGTGAGGAACAAAGAGTTGCGGAATTTGTACAAACGGTGACCGTGATTCGCGGTATTCGGGTGTTCGATATCCGGATGGATCTGACCCCTTTGACGACGGTGCGCCCCAATCCCTGGGTCGAGTATTTTTCAGCGAGATTTGCCTGGAGCAATGAGGCGGCACCATTGCGACGAGCAATCAATGAACATCATGATCAGGTAACATCGAGCCGTATCGAGTCCCCGTTGTATTTGGAAATTGACTCTGGCCCGCACACGACGACATTGTTTACTGGTGGTATGCCATATCATCGACGCGATGGCTATCGGACCTTGGATTGTCTCCTTATTCCCGCAGCCGAGTCGCAGACCTCTTTTTGTATGGGAATCGGAGTTGATGTCAAAAGTCCATTGCATGAAGCGTTTGCCCGATTGACACCGATGTCAGCTACGTATTCTCAAGCTGCCCCCCACAACCCCTCCGGTTGGGTGTTTCACTTCAATCGACGTAATGTGATTCCAATTGAGTGGAGTGTCGAGATGACGGCTTCGAATGGCAAACGAATCGAGATTTGGTTGAAGGAGACTGAGGGGCGCGAATGCCAGCTCAAGGTAACCTGCCCAATGGCCCCGCAACGAGCAACGGTTATCGATTTGATCGGAAATCAATCAGATGTCGTTGAAATCGTAAAGGATCAAGTGATCTTGCCGATGGAACGATTTGGCTTTAGACGAGTTATACTTGATTGGTAGCGATGATTATCACGATTGATGGTCCAGCGGGAGCCGGCAAAAGTACAGTTGCCCGTGAATTGGCGAGACGACTCGAATTCGAGTTTCTAGACACTGGGGCGATGTACCGAGCGATTGCGCTCGCAGCGCTGGAAAACGGCATCGATCCGAATCATAGTGGACAGGTTATCGAAATTGCTCGACCTTTAAAAATTTTTTTGAAAGGTGAAAAGACTTTCCTTGGGAACCGGGATGTGTCGCAGACGATTCGCAGTCCAAAAGTTTCGGAAGCCAGTTCGCAGGTTGCCGAAATTCCACAAATTCGTGACATTTTAGTGGCGTTACAGCGGCAGATTGCGGCGACCGGGAACTTCGTATGTGAAGGACGGGACCAGGGTTCTGTCGTGTTCCCGGACGCCGAGTTCAAATTTTTTATTACGGCGACCACGGAGAATCGCGCTTGCCGCCGCCATAAGGAACTCGCCCAGTTCGATCGAGAGTTGACACTCGAACAAGTGATTGCCGACCAGGAAATCCGCGATCATCGTGATTCCAACCGACTTGTCGGAGCGCTTGCTCCAGAGCCAGATGCAATCGAAATCCATACAGACGATCTGTCGGTAGAGCAAGTGATCGAAAACATGCTTGCGATTATCCGCCGCCGCATTGATTCAAAGACATGATGCCATTGCCTACAACTTGCACCACATCGATTTATGAAACGTCCGCTCTACAAGTCCATCTTTTACAAGTTCATGCGTGTCATTTTTCGCTTGTCCGCGATGGTATTTTATCGATATCGATATTTCGGAGCGCACCATATCCCAGAGACAGGGGGAGGTCTGATCTGCTCGAATCATCAGAGCAACCTGGATCCAGCTCTTGTCGGTATTATCAGCAAACGGCATCTCAATTTTGTCGCGAAGGAATCTTTGTTTTTTTTCCCGTTAAACCTGGTAATCTTCCTGCTCGATGCCATTCCGATCACCCGCGAAGGGATGAGCATCACCGGAATCAAAGAGACGCTGAAACGCACGAGGCGCGGTGAATTGTCCCTGATATTTCCTGAAGGGCATCGAACAACCAATGGAGAGTTGCTCCCCTTTATGCCCGGTTTTGTAACGATTGCTCGCCGGACCAAGGTCCCACTCATTCCAGTGGGCATGGATGGTGCCTATCAGGCCTGGCCACGCAACCGTTCGTATCCCTGGATAGGCCGCGTTGTGATTGTCGTCAAAGAACCGATTCATCCAGAGGTATACCTGAAACTCACTGACGACGAACTTGTAGAACTACTGCGAGCTCGAATCACCGAATGCCTTAAGGAAGCGCAACGCATTCGCTCATCGAGTTAGTAACTCCGCTCAACGAAAAACTGTATCCCTTCACGTTGTGCGATTTCAATCACTCATTTCCGTAATTCAGGTAGTCGGAAATTGACGGAGAATTATTGGTAGGTGTTGCCGCTGGATTGGATCGCTCAGAAAATCTATGTTGTGTCTGATAGACCACGAACAGCGGTGGCGTACAACTGATCAGCACGGCTAAAACCACTTGCAGCCAAAGTCGGCGTTTGGCAATGATCGGCAACTTGATCACTCCGGGCAATAACAGAGAAACGCCCAAAATAATCGCATCGATGGCTCTTAATTCTGCGAAAAAATGACCGGCAACAAATAGGCCTACCAACAACAGAGTGGAGATCCCGACAGCGCCCTCGAGCACTTCTCGTTTGTTGCTTTGCCCGGTAGCAATCAGCATGGTTATCAGCGATACCGCCAGTGGAAAGGCAAGTTGCCCAGCGGACAAATAGCCTGACAGCATAATCGTCACGCCGCTGCATAAATATACAAACGCCATTATCCAGGTTAGCAATCCGAGCGGCAACTTTCGAACGAGAACAATTGCTATGGCCCATAAGCCAAAACTGCCAAGTCCGATAAGGCTAAACCAAGCAACCATTTGCCAATTCGACCAGATGCGAGAATCGGGACCGCCAACGTTTGCGACATAGATACTCCTCCAAACGACAACTGGCATGATTGAAAAGGCCGCCAGGAATCTCAGCAAACACCTCAGCCATCGCCCAGCTTGCGATCGCGCGTCGCGTCGTCTGCACAAAATCAACTCGATCACCAAAAACACTGGGATCAGAATCCAAATCAAGCGACCTCGATCGACCGCAGGGGGCCATGCCGGGATTAATCCAAGCATCCAAATCCCACCGATCAAACCGGTCGCAACTGCCAACCCACCGACAAGTCGATTAAAACTCCAAGTCATCGGCAAGTTGGTTGATATCGTCCGCCAGGCGACTAAGCGATAACAAGCGACCATCGCTGCAGAGAGTAAGCCTGCAACGATCATCGCTTTCGAAATCAAGATGGGATCTGGCATGGACGACCTTGAAATGGAAGACGTTGTGAGCGCGTCCATTGGGAAGCACGAACAACCAGGATCTCTGATAGCCAATGCGTCTTGAACTACTTTTGAATTCCTTCAAAACTGATCGAGACGAAGACTTCATCGCCGATTGCTTGCATCATGCCATCCATGCCGAAATCGGAGCGTTTCACCGAGAAAGTCGTTGTAAAACCAATACGTTTAGTCCCTGCCGGAAACTCAGCGGTTTGGCCACCTTTCAACAGGAACGTCACTGGTTGGGTCACGCCATGCAATGTTAGATTGCCCTTGACTTCCAAACCACCTTCACCAGACTCGACCGAGTTACTCTGAAACGCGATCATTGGAAATTGCTTTGCGTTGAAAAAATCGGGGCTGCGCAAGTGGTCGTCGCGTTGTTGATTCCCTGTATCGATACTCTCGGTGGCAATTTGCAGCGTGAAATTCGATTGGGACTGATCTTCTTGTCCCAATTTGAATGCCCCCTCAAACTTATTGAAACGTCCATGTGTCCAACTGATACCCAAATGCGATGCCTGGAAACTAATCGACGTATGCGCAGCATCTAATGTATAATCCTGTGCGGTCAGTTGCGACCCAAATATCGCAAGTGCCGCAACAAATGTGAATCCGCTAATCAATCTTTTCATCACTGTGGTTCTCCAGTTTAGGTTCAATTCAAAATACTTTCGTCGCGCTCCCCCGGCCGAACTGTGCCAGTTGATCGAGACGAACCAAAAGCATATTCTATCCGACACGGAAAGACATAACTGTCATTTAGATTACGCAGCGACGCTTTTGATGCCGCCGTCATGACATCCATCGATTTTGCATTGTTCGGGCTTTCTGATTCAAAGCGATTTCCATGCTAAATTGGGCAGCAACTCCTTGGTCAGGGCCCAATAAAGTGTTTAAATAGCATTCAACACAATTGTACAAACTTAAACAGCCTGCACAAATCTTAATTTTCGCTTCATCGCTGAACGAGCGATTCTACTAACATGCGGACCTGGCCACCCCCCCTGATCGGACGCGATATTGGCACGAATCACGACTTGTACCATCAGAACTCTTTCTGCGCCAGTCGATGGAACCGAATAACCCGGTGAATTGATTTGTCAGAACGAATCGAGGTTCCTGCTGCATTTCGAGGCATTACAAGTGATGCAAAATTTTGAATACATTTGGCCAGTTCTGTTAGCTCTTACCGAGCGGGGAATTGCCATCGTTGCGGCACTCCATGTGCTGCTCAACAAGCGCGATACCCGAGCGACGATTGCCTGGACCGGCTTGATCTGGCTGACTCCGTTTTTCGGATCGCTGTTGTACTATTTGATCGGAATCAACCGTATCAGTCGCAAGGGGACTAAACTCCAGCAACGAATTGACGAAGTATTTTCTAAATTGCGCACTAACCAAATACAGGAGAATCAGGTTCGGGTTGCAGCGCAGATGCAGAAATTTGCACACTACGCACCGTTACAAAAATTAGTGGGTGTACTCACCGGGCGAGGGTTACTGGATGGAAATCACGTGGTGCCTTTGTTCAACGGAGACGAAGCATATCCGGTAATGTTGGAAGCGATCTCGAATGCCCAGCATTCTATTTCGTTGGTGACCTATATCTTTGATAACGATGCCACGGGGCGTGAGTTTATCGACGCGTTCGCGGCTGCTTTGCGGCGAGGGGTCCAGGTCCGAGTGTTGATCGACGACGTGGGATCGCGATACACTCGCCCCAGCGGTTTAAAGAAACTTCGTCAAGCTGGAATTACAGCGAGGGCGTTTTTGCCCAATCTTGCACCTGGTGGATTTGCTTACACGAACCTGCGAAATCACCGCAAAATCATGGTCATCGACGGATTGAATGGATTTACCGGCGGGATGAATATCCGCGACAGGTGTCGACTCGAACGGGCGAAAAAAAATTTGGTGCAGGACATGCATTTCAACCTGGCCGGGCCGATCGCATCTCACCTGCAAAAGACATTCTTGGCGGATTGGGCGTTCGCGACCGGCGAATTACTCGAAGGTGAAGAATGGCTGCCCGAGCGGTTTATGTCATTCGGCTCAACGCTAGCCCGAGGAGTGCCCGAAGGTCCAGACGAAGATTCCGAAAAACTGGTTTTCACCATTTTGGGAGCGATCAACATCGCGCAGCATCGAATCGTCGTGATGACGCCTTACTTTTTGCCTGAGCAGTTTATGATCTACGCCCTCGGTGCAGCCTCAAAACGTGGCGTCCAAGTTGACTTTGTGATTCCCGAGACAAATAACTTGAGGTTTGTGCAGTGGGCCTCGATCGCTTCCCAGTGGGGTGTGCTTGAGCATGGGTGCCGAGTGTTTCTTTCACCACCTCCGTTCGATCACAGCAAGCTCATGTTGGTCGACGACGCCTGGGTGCTATTCGGATCTTCAAACTGGGATCCTCGCAGCTTTCGTTTAAATTTTGAATTTAACGTGGAATGCTACGACGTCGACTTGAACCGCAGGTTGACAAAATTTGTTGACATGAAAATCGCGCATTCAACCGAAATGACCTTGGAAATACTTCAAGGTCGCAGCTTCCCAATCAAAGTACGTGATGGTTTGGCTCGTTTATTGACCCCTTATTTGTAGTATTTATTGCACCCATGCAATTGGGTTGCTCATCCATTCCTCACGATTGGATTGTTTTTTCCCCCAATCGCAAATTCACGCAAGAATATAAGATTACTGGCTGGAGCTGTTCGTTTCCTGTTTCGACAGAATCTCAAAGTCGGCGATAATGGGAAGATGGTCAGAAGCCTCTCGAGCCAAATTGGTATGCCCACCAAAACCGGAACAAAATTTCAGCTCGCCACGATAATATATCCGGTCGAGCGGCCGAACCGGATAAGCCGCCGGAAACGTCTTGAATTTGCCGGCAGCCAATTGAAAACCAGCCGGCTCGAAGACTTTTCGGCCCAGCGAAGCCCAGACATCATTAAAATCACCTCCCACGATCATCGGTGTTGATTCTCGCAAATGAGTGATCGCCTGGTTTTGAAGTAGACGCCGGGATTGAATCGCTCGCTCGTAGCCAGCCAAACCTAAATGGATGTTGACGATGACTGCGCTACGCGTGTGCCCTTCGGAGCGCAAATGCAATCGCACCAGCAATGCACGTCGCCGTTTCTTTGGGGGGACCGTCAAGTCGATATCAATGATTTCATCCATCGGAAAGCGGCTGAGAATCGCATTGCCATAGCCGCCTTGTTTCAATTTCACGTTGGCTTGAAACGCACGATGCTGAAACCCTAACTCTTCACCCAAGAAATCAACTTGCCGATGAAAGCGTGAACGTGGCACACCGTCGTCCACTTCCTGCAGCAAGATGACATCCGCTGCGTAATGCTTTATCGTGTCGATAATGCGCTGCGGCCGATATCGCCGGTCCAGACCACCGATTCCTTTGTGAATATTGTAAGAAAGTAAACGAAACTTCACGGCAACAAAAACGGGTGAAAACGCGTAAATTCCAGCATTAATCTTGATCGAACAACAACGTTTAAACCACTTGTCGTTCGAAGGTTACGAGACGAACGGATCGCCGGAGAATGGCGACTTCCGATTCCGGCGATCCTCCGATTTCCGACAGCGAAAGTTAATTCTTCACTCGTTGATTTCACCCGACATCACGACGGCGATTACGGCAACATCAACAATGTCGTTTGGCTTACAGCCTCGCGACAAATCCATACATGGTTTGGCCAACCCTTGAATTAGCGGCCCGAGAGCGATCGCTCCAGCAAGCCTTTCAGTTATTTTATAGGCAATGTTTCCAGAATCGAGGTCCGGGAAGATGAACACATTAGCTTCGCCAGCGACCGGTGAGTTCGGCGCTTTAAGTCGGGCAATTTCCGGAACAATTGCGGCATCGAATTGCAGTTCGCCATCGACCAGCAATTGCGGCTTGCGTTCACGGATTTGTGCCAATGCCTGTCGGACCTTCTCGATTCGTGGGTGATCGGCGCTCCCCTTTGTCGAAAAGGAGAGCAAAGCAACTTTTGGAATCTCGCCGGTTAGAACTTGATGACTTTCAGCGGATGCCATCGCAATTTCTGCAAGCTCCGATGCCGTTGGGTCAGGCACCACTCCACAGTCGGCATACGTAACAACCCGATCACCAAGCTGCATCAGGAAAAAACTGGAAACCAGCTTCCGCCCTGGGGCTGGTCCGACGCCGTAAATTCCAGCGCGGATCACACGCGCCGTGGTTGCCTGACTCCCGGCAACCGAACCATCGGCCGCTCCTGTTTTGACCAACAGTGCAGCGAAGAGTAGCGGATCCTTGATGGCTTCGGCTGCCCGAGCTGCATCCATCCCCTTATGTTTGCGGTTCTCAATTAATTGCTGGATGCATTGATCGAACAACGCTTTGTCCGAATCATCCAATATCGTTACGTCTTCATGCAGTCGAACACCGCTGGGTCTAGATAGCAGTATCGCTTCGCCAAGTCGCGCCTGTTGAAAGGTGTTGGCGGCATCAATCACTCGGGGATCATCGTGTTCCGGAAACACAATTCGCTTGTGAACTCGAGTCGCTCGCTGCCGCAACTCAGCCAACACATTAGCCATGAGGGACCTTAAAATCTTCTGGGACGTCAACTTGCATGAACAATATCCCTAAGCCGTGCGTCTTCCCCTGGGCATCCGTCTTGAGGCTTTCCGATCCCCCACCTCCCAGTGAATCATGCAGAATAAAATTTAACGCCAACAAGTTAGGAGCCTCATAGCGATCGACGTCGCCCAAACAGATTTCTTTGAAATGCGCTTTGACCCGTTCAGGCGTAAGTTCGCGTTGAATAATCTCGTAGGCCTCAGGGGTATAGGCGACAACACCGACATTACTCCCGTCCCCTTTATCGCCAGAACGAGCATAAGCCAAATTCGACAAAGGTACTTGCATGATGGTTCAGTTCATGGGTGAAGATTTCAGTGGACATATGTTAAACGGTTTTTCAGTTTAAAATAAGACGGGGCAGACTAACCATTGTCAATTTGACATCCAAGACTTATGCTTACGATTGCCCTGCAGGCGACGAATGTTTGTTGGCCTGATAGTTTTTATCAGCCAAACATCAATTGAAGTGGATGGCAGGATCTGTTCCCCGTGCAGCAATTCGAAGTTTATAGGGTTTGGGACGCATGAGCGATTTTGTCAAAACAATTAGGAAACAGGAACTGGCCAAAGGTGAAATGACCTCGCTGGCCGTCGATGAGCGGATGGTGATCATTTTTCGATCTCCGGACGACCAATTTTCCTGTATCGACGATATTTGTACGCACGATGGTGGAACCCTGAGCGATGGCAAGTTGGATGGCAATGAAATTGCGTGCCCGCGACATGGCGCTCGTTTCGACTTGAGTACTGGTAAAGCGATGTGTATGCCAGCAACTCAGGATACCGTTTTGCACGAAGTTAAACTCGACGGCGATGACGTTTTGGTTAGAATACGAGTAGACTGAGTCCCAAAACAAACTTTATCACGACACCAATGGATACGATCATGCAACTGACTGAAGATCATGTACGCGAGGCATTGAAAAAGGTCATTGACCCTGAATTGTTCATCAATATCGTTGACCTGGGACTCGTTTACGAGGTCGATGTTTTACCGGTTGAAAACGTTGAGCAGGATCAACCGAAATAT
Organism: Pirellulaceae bacterium; assembly: GCA_041748315.1. Lineage (GTDB taxonomy): Bacteria > Planctomycetota > Planctomycetia > Pirellulales > Pirellulaceae > CALMEE01. Next base: position 16,927 of record JBGTDM010000012.1, on the reverse strand, counting down.
CAGGTCAAAATCGAGATGACAATGACCAGCCCAATGTGTCCCGCAGGACCTCAACTTGTTGGTGACGCCAAAAAATTCGTTGCCGAGATCGAATCGGTCAACGAGGTGGAAGTTAAAGTTGTCATGGATCCACCGTGGACTCCCGATCGTATGACCGACGATGCTCGAGATCAACTCGGAATTTTCTAAAGCGCCGAGAAACGTCGATGGTTGGCTGAGCAAAAGGGTTAAACGCTCATTTGCGTCGAGCGACAGTCATTCGCGCCAGCTAAATCAATGAGGGGAAAACTATGCACCCCATTCACCAGCGTAAGCCGTGACGAATGGCAAACCATCTCGTTCGATCATCTCGAAACAACGTTTGCTGATCTGCCGCAGATGCAACCAGTCATGTGCCGCCCAGGCCGCTAATAAATCACCGGCTCGAACTGGACCGAGCTTGGGGTGTTGATAGGCATGTTCCCACGAAGGGTTGTCTAGCGATGCGAGCCAAGCCAACGATTCAGCACGGATTGCCAGAAATCGTTGGAGTTGTTCGTCAAACGACATTGACTGATAATCCCGCTCGATGGCCCAGCCGACCGGGTCCACTGGGGGCCAGGCAACATTGGACAGATCGAGTGTCAGCTTCAGGCGCACCGGGAAATCAAAGTCCTCTTCATCCGCTAAATGGCAGACAATTTCGTGAATTGACCAGTTTCCCGATGCGGGCTTCCATAGCCGATCTTCTGGCGAAATGCTGCGGGTAGCGGCTGACAAAATATTTGGAAACCGTTGCAGTGACTCGAAAAGTTTGCGCTCGTGCATCATCGGTGAACTGTAGAAACTGGTTGTTGCCACTCACTTCATTGTATAAAACAACATGGGCAGATCGTAAGCAGACATCGTGTTCGAACCCGATTGAGCTCGACAGATTCAGAAACAACTCGTTGCAAGGGAGTTTGAATGGGAATTAAACCGACGCAGTTTATTTGGCGAAACGGCAAATTGATTAGTTGGAAGGATGCGACACTCCATGTCATGTCGCATGTGGTCCATTACGGAAGTAGTGTTTTCGAAGGGTTACGAGCGTATGATACCCCACAGGGACCAACCATTTTTCGCTTGGATGACCATCTGCGGCGCCTCATGGATTCGGCGAAGATTTACCGGATGGACCATGGTCGATCGATTTCCGAATTACGCGACGCGTGTCATGCAGTCATCTGGGAGAATCGTCTGACGAATGCTTATATCCGCCCCTTAATGTTTTTCGGTGAAGGAGCACTTGGCCTAAATCCACTTGGAAAATGCCAAGTCGAGTGTTTTGTTGCGGCCTTTGAATGGGCACCGTATTTGGGTGCCGAAGGTTTGGAAAACGGAATTGATGTTTGTGTTTCGTCGTGGAACCGCACGACAAGTGCATCGATTCCCGTATTGAGTAAGGCGGGCGGACACTATCTCAATGCACAATTGATTGTGACCGAAGCACAGCGGCACGGTTATGTCGAAGGGATCTCGGTCGGTGCGGATGGGACCATCAGCGAAGGCTCCGGTGAAAACCTGTTTTTAGTTCGCGATGGAATCATTTACACGCCACCTTTGGCATCGTCCATTTTGAGTGGCATTACACGGGACACCGTTTGCCGAATCGCCGAGCAGTTGGAGATTCGAGTCATCGAGCAAAAGCTGCCGAGAGAAATGCTCTATATTGCCGATGAAGTTTTTTTTACTGGAACGGCTGCCGAGGTGACCCCCATCCGCTCGGTTGACCAACTTCCTGTTGGGGACCGCAAACCCGGGCCGATCACGAAACGGATTCAGCAAGAGTTTTTTGGGTTGTTTAATGGGACGACCGAAGATCGCTATGGTTGGCTCGACCGAGTCGAATCAAAACAGCAGCAAGTTCATCTGAGTTAATCAGGGATCAGGGTCCATCCAATTACCAAATGGAATCAACCAACCGAAAATTCGATGCGAGTTGCAGCGACGATCCACGGATTGGCATCGAGAGCCGTTCATGAGACAAGCAACAATCGGTGTCGATTACGGATTGATCATAAAGAAATGCCATACCAAGTTTGGTTGACCTGCGATTGCAGGCAATTACCGAGATGGCAATTCCGTTTCTGCCATGTCGCGAGCGTGATAACTGCTTCTTACAAACGGTCCACTGGCGACTTTGACAAACCCTAATCGTTTGCCGATTTCCCCCAGTTCGGCAAACTCCGCCGGGGGAAGATATCGCACGACCGGCAGGTAACGATCCTCGGCAGGCTGCAGGTACTGTCCGAGCGTCAGGAAATCGCAATCAACACCCCGAAGATCGGCCAGAACATCCAGGATTTCCTCTTGCGTTTCTCCCAAACCCAGCATCAACCCGCTCTTGGTTTTGATACTCGGATCCACCTCTTTGACTCGTCGAAGTAAACCGAGAGTCCATTGGTAATCGGACTTGGGTCCACGAACGCGGCGATAGAGCCGAGGAACGGTTTCCGTGTTGTGGTTAAATACGTCCGGCCTGGCTTTTGCAACCAGATCAAGCGCCAATTTGTTATGGACAAAATCGGGGGTCAAGACCTCGACCGTTGCGTTACATTTCTTTCGGACTGCATCGATACAATCGACATAATGTTGTGCTCCACCATCGGTCATATCATCGCGAGTAACCGAGGTGATCACGACATGCTTGAGTCCCATGCGAAAGGCAGCCTCCGCCAATCGTGCTGGTTCATCTGGTGCGGCAGCGGTGGGACGACCTCGTTTCACCGCACAAAATCCACACGGACGGGTACAAATGTTTCCCAAGATCATGAACGTTGCCGTTTGTTGCGAGTAGCACTCCATCCGATTGGGACACTTGGCATTATCGCAGACCGTTTCGAGCCCAAGCTCGTCCATTAACGTCGCGGTGAAATGATTGGCGTTCCCCTTGGGAACTTCGCGACGCAACCAGCGAGGCAATCGCTTGACGAGCCGAGCGTCCTCGGCGAATGCCGATTCGCAATTCGAGGCTGATTGTTTTATGATTGGAAGTAAATCCGCCATGAGGTCCAGTTTCTATAAGTTGTAAGTTACGCTAGATTGTCGATGGTGGTATGATTAAAGGCAACTGAAGCGACTGGGTGCCGAAGCGCAGTGATCCCGATCCGCCGCACGATATGATTGTAGACAAAAGATTGGCACAAATCTAACCTCAAGCTGGACCGGGGATAAAAAAGTCAGTTAACTTCAGTGCAAAGAGACTTCCGGCAACGATGGTTTAGGGACGATGAATTTCCATAACGCATCGTTTTAGCTTTCTTGAACGGTTTCATTAATTTTATCATTGAGTGTGGCGGGGATTCTGTGACGTGGGCTCAACAAGGAGTCCGACGAGAGATTCGATTCTAAAGAACATCGGACATGGCGAAGAAGAAAGACAATTCAAAGGCAGCCTCAAAGAAAAAACAGGAGGATCCACACAAACTAATTGCGCAAAACCGGCGCGCCAGCCATCGATATGAAATCATCGAGAAAATTGAATGTGGAATCGTTCTATTCGGAAGCGAAGTCAAGAGCTTGCGCAGTGGACACTTGTCGTTGGACGAGGCCTATGTGCGATATCGCGATCATGAGCTTTGGTTAATTGGCGCCGATATTTCCGAGTACCGGCAGGCCAACATGTGGAATCACGACACGCAACGCGCCCGCAAACTGCTGGTACATCGGCGGCAACTTGAAAAGCTTGCTGAACGCGCAAAGGAAAGAGGGCTGACACTTATCCCGCTTCGTATGTTTTTCAACGAACGCGGGATTGCCAAACTGCTGGTCGGCGTTGGACGCGGTAAAAAACTGCATGACAAACGTCAGTCGCTTAAGGATGCTGATACCCGACGCCAACTGGATCGAGCGCAAAAGCACTATGGCCGTTAGACCCGTGATTGGTCAACGTTGAACGGGTGAGTCGAAACGAATCGAGGAGACACGGTTTGACGTTGACGATGATCCGTTTCTCCTGGCGTCTCAATAGATTTGCGTTGCGATTTGGCAGGTGGCGGTCAATTGTTCACCTGTATTGGTTTTCGCAATTTTGACTCCGGATCTCATCGGTTGGCAAGCGCCTCAAATTTGATTCGATGCGTGTATTCCACCCAACGCATTCCTTCCGAAGTCTTTCTCAAGATTCACCCGAGAAGATAATTGACAAACTTTAAAACATGATCCAAGTTTGACTTGGCCACTAAAAACCTCTCGCCCCAGCCATCTCAACGGCGACCAAAACACATCTTTCGCATTTCCGACGTTTTTCAACACGCTCCGCCTAGAAGATTTGCTAGAAAACTAAACGACTTTTGCATTGGCTGGTTTCTACACGGTCCAATCTAATTCGCAACAGACAAACGAGCACCAATATGGAAAGTCAAACTTTTTCCTGTCTCCAGCCGCAGACTGATGTCCGCACTGACAACAGCACCGTTTTGTTGATTGAAGACGATCCGATCCAGGTCGATTTTTTGGAAAATGGACTTAAGCAGCAAGGGTTCAAAGTCCTCTCGACAACAACTTGCGATGGGGGATTCCGCCTCGCGAAATCGGAGCATCCCGACGTAATTCTGCTGGATGTAATGCTGCCCGACGGAAGTGGATTGGATCTTTGTCAACGATTGGCAGACCATGCACAAACCGCCGATATCCCAATTATTGTGATCAGTGGTATCGGTCGTGACGACATCGTACGGCAAAGCCGTTTTGCTGGTTGTCAGTTTTTCCTCAAAAAGCCCTACGATCCCAATACCTTGCTGTTACTGATCAACAAGTCACTTGAAGATGCCGGCCCGGCGGATTAATTTCGTTTGCCGCGAGTGTACAAAGCGTTTCTTGCTAGCCACGCCCCATGCTGGACAACTGTCGTAGCCGCCACAGTAGGATATGCATGACCAATGCGGTAATCACCAAACACGCAGTAAAGTAAATGGGAGCGCTAGGCGAGATTTGGGAGTCAGCGGCTAACCAGTTGGATCGAACAAGCAAGAAGGCATACCCCAACAGGCTGACGCCACACACCATCCAAACGAGACCGATTCGGTATCGCAATCCTGTTCCAGCGACCAGTACCAGATAGACGACGAGCGCTGGACTTTCGGCCCCTCGTGCAGTTCCCAAAATCGCGGTGAACATCACGACATCGAGCGAGGCCCAGAGATAGGTCAATCGCTCGCCCCATGTTTCATCCACTCGTTTGACCACGGCCTGAAATAGCGTGGCGATGCCCAGCCAAAACAACACGAGACCGGAAACGAATTGAACCGCAGACGTCGGTTCTTTACCAGGCCAAATCAAGAACATGCTGGTGAGGTAGCTCAAATAAAAGATAGCCAGCGATGCCAGTGTGACTGCAAGTGCCGGGCGTTGGCGAGTCCATCGCCAGACTCTGGCCCACCATGGTGCCGGTTGAGCGACGATGGGTTCCCGCTGTAACCAGCGTTGCAGGTCGTCGCCGACCTCGCGCGCCGACTGATATCTTTGGTTGCGATCCTTCTCCAGACATTTATGCACGATTGTCGTCAACGGTTTCTGAAGTTTACGATTCAATTCGCGCGCATCGACAGGCTCTTCGTGAATGGTGTGCATGATCGTTTCAATTTTGTTCTCACGATGATGTGGAGACTTTCCAGTCAACATGGCATACAAAATTGCACCGATCGCATAGACATCCGACCGTGAATCGACCTGGTCCATGCGACCACTTGCCTGCTCGGGCGACATAAATCCAGGAGTTCCAACAATTTGCCCTGCCGCAGTCAGCTCGAATTCCCCATCGAGTCGTTTTGCCAATCCAAAATCGGTGATTTTCGGCTGATAGGACAAGGCGCTGTAACGCGATTTTTCCAGATTCGATTGGAGTGTTGCGAATGCCGTCTGCGCTGTCGATGATTCGGCATCTCGCGGTTGCAGGAGGATATTGCCCGGTTTCAGGTCACGATGAATGATCCCCTGTTCATGCGCGTAAGCCATGGCGAATGCGACCTTCATCATCAATTCCGCCGCTTCCGTTGGGGAAAACCGCCGTTGTTCGATCTCATCGGCAAGGCATGGACCATCGACATAGGCCATAGAAAAGTAACGTTGTTCTTGACAACGACCCACTTCAAAGATTGGCACAATATAGGGATGATCCAGTTTGGCAGCGGCCTCGGCCTCGGTCTGAAACCGACGGATGTCCTCGTCACTCGCCCATTCGCCAGCTAAAATCATTTTCAAGGCAACGATGCGATTTAAACTCAATTGGCGAGCCTGATAGACGACACCCATTCCGCCTCGAGCAATCAATTTGATGATCTCGTAATCACCGAATTGCCGTCCCGCGACGGGTTCCTCGAATCTCACAATCTGTTGATGTTTGCCGTGCGTTTCGTTATCCGAGAATGGGCTACCGGCGTTTTTGCGAATCGCGAACCCCTGGACGCGATCGTGCATTTCAAAAAAATCGTCCAGCGCCCGACGCAAGTGGGGATTGGCAGCGACCAGTTCCCCGCGCAATTGGCGATCTGCTGCCTCATCGAGACCCTTTGTCTGTAGATGGTTCAAGTACCCATCAATGAGTTCGTCGAGCCGATCATCATTCGGATCCATCGGATTGTTCCATCGGTTCACCGGCAGAATGGCACCGTGCGATCTGTATTAAACGACGTCGCCATCATGCTTCACCATGAAGGACAACACAATCGCTGAACCTCGATTGTACTGCCGCTGTTGAGCCAATCGATTACGGAGAAAAAACGGGGATAAAGTTTAAAGGGATCTGCAAAATAATGCATGCCATTGCAGCCCCGAATTCGGGTCCTCCGATGGAAGCTGCCCACGAACCATCGCTCGCCTGTTTTCTTAGCAGGTCATCTCGGATTGCTGGATACCATTCGTTCCAGTACTCGCCGCCAGCATGCCACATGGCTTGAACTGCATAATAATGCTCATAAAAATAGTAATTACTCTCTCCGGTGCCTGGTGGTTTCCTTGCCGCCAAATACTTGAGTCCCTTTTCAACCTGCTCGCCATCATAGATTCCCGCGCTGTACAGCGATGTCACCCCTGCAGCGGTCATCGCAAATGTGGAATGGCCGTTGATCGTATAGCGAAAGCTCCCATCGCTGGGGTTTTGGCTTTTCTTAACGTATTCGATGCACTTTTCGCGCACATGATCCGGCACTTGAATTCCGGCATCACGAGCCGCGCGCAGCGCCATAATTTGGCAGACGGTGATCGAAAGATCTGCATCGGTCGGTGTCGGTTGATATCGCCATCCGCCGGCAGGGTTTTGGCACTTACAAGTCATTGCAACCGATTGCCGCAGCTTCGGTTCAATTTCGGCCTTCAACGTCATGCCGTACGCTTGCGCCAAAAACAGCATGGCAAACCCATGGCCGTACATATTCTCGTGGGCCAGATTGTCGGATCGAGCGATGTATCCGGTGTCCCTGGTATGCCGGAGCAGAAATTCGATGCAACGTTCGACATGCTTGCCGTACAGCCCTTCGTTTGGCGCATGGCCACCACACATGAATGCGAGTCCGGCCAATCCACAAACGGCGACTCCGGCAGCATATCCCGAGTTACCAAACGCGCCCCGGTTCGTTCCACTTAAAAGTTGCCGGCGACCCAGATACGCCAACCCCTTCCTTACGGCCTCGTCCGTTTCCACAGTGAAAAGCTCTGCGGGCGATTTCTCGTTCGGCGATCGCTTCCGATCGGCCATCGCCAAGCGCAAAGGCGCCGTAAGCATGGTTCCACAAGCTGCGGAAGATAACAACATTTTGCGGCGATTCATTTTCATGGTTCAATAGTGACCCGCGTCGGGTCTCGATATTTCAGGCTCCGGTCAACACCAAGGTCGTCAAGCCATTTTTTCAGCTTTCCGCCTATCTTTAACTTAAGGCAAAACGCCTCCGTCGTCAAAGTTAAGCGGTTCGTTTACGAATCAATTTGCACAGAATCCGGAATCCTTGGGCCAATTAACGTGTTGAACCCGACAAATTGACGTCAACCATTGCAGCGCGCCGCCGACTTGGATAAAACTGGTGTGATCCCATTGGCCGAAATTCGCCTGTCGCATTTCTGATTTCTTAAAACCTTACAACGGACTCGCAAACATGTCAGCCACGCTGCAGGATATTCAACAAACTGCCATCAACACGATCCGCACCCTTGCCATGGACGCTGTGCAGCAGGCAAACAGCGGGCATCCAGGAACGCCGATGGCGTTAGCGCCTCTCGCGTACAAATTGTGGAATGACTCGCTTAAATTCGATCCAAATCATCCCCACTGGCCGGTGCGTGATCGATTTGTGCTTTCCTGTGGCCACGCTTCCATGCTCTTGTACTCGGTCCTCCACCTGGCTAACGTGAAACAATCCGACGACTCAGACGAGCCGGCGATCACACTCGATAGTATTCAGAACTTTCGTCAACTTCACCAGCCATGCGCGGGGCATCCCGAGTACGGTGTTGCTGCGGGAATTGAAACGACAACCGGTCCATTGGGTCAGGGGATCGGAACAAGTGTCGGCATGGCCATCGCTGCCAAGTGGATGAATGCCCGTTATGGCAACGGATCAAATCTGTTTGACTTCGATGTCTATGTCCTGTGTAGTGATGGCGATCTAATGGAAGGGGTCGGCTGCGAGGCTGCTTCGCTCGCCGGTCACCTTAAACTGGCCAATCTTTGCTGGATCTACGATGACAATCGCATCACCATTGAAGGCTCAACGGACTTGACATTTTCCGAACGTGTCGCCGATCGCTTTACGGCACTCGGTTGGAACGTTTTGACTGTTGCAGATGCCAATGACCTCGACGCGATTGATCACGCAGTCACACAATTTAAGCAGTCGGATGATCGTCCGACCTTGATTGTTCTGCACAGCATTATTGGCTACGGTGCTCCAAACAAGCAGAACACAGCCGAGGCACACGGTTCCCCATTGGGCGACTCCGAAGTCGCCGCAGCCAAAGAGTTTTTCGATTGGCCAGTCGACGCTAAATTTTTTGTCCCTGATGAAGTCCGCGAACACTTTGCAACGGGAATTGGTGTGCGAGGCCCGCAAGCCTTTTCCGAATGGCACGCGGAATGGACAACGTATCAGCAGGAGTTCCCGGAGCAGGCTCGGGAACTGGAACTTATCTGGTCAGGCGAACTCCCCGGCGAGTGGGCTCGCGATCTGCCTGATTTCGAATCCAGTTCCAAAGGGATGGCAACTCGCAAGGCCTCAGGCATCGTGCTCAATGCGGTCGCCAAAAATATCCCCTGGATGTTGGGTGGCTCCGCAGACTTGGCCGGATCCAATAACTCGATGATTGAAGGGGCGGGCGAAAGCAGTTTTTCCTGCCGAGATTACGGAGGGAGGAACTTTCATTTTGGCATTCGTGAACATGCGATGGCTGCAATTTGCAATGGATTGTCGTTGTGTGGACTGCGCTCGTATGCTGCCACCTTTTTCGTATTCACCGATTACATGCGTCCAGCAATGCGATTGTCGGCACTGATGAAACGACCGGTGCTCTATATTTTGACTCACGACTCAATCGGCTTGGGCGAGGATGGTCCAACCCACCAGCCGATCGAACACTTAGCGGCCTGCCGAGCCATTCCAAATCTAGCGGTATTTCGACCGGCGGACCCGAACGAAGTCGTGTTCGCTTATCAAGCTGCTTTGAAGTTACAACATACACCCTCCGCGCTGGTGCTCACTCGCCAAAACGTCCCCGTCCTTGATCGTAAGGGTTTGGGAAGTGCCGAAGGGGTCTTGAAGGGTGGCTATGTGCTACTGGATACTCCAGAAGCAAATGTCATCTTGCTTGCCACGGGAAGCGAAGTCCAATTGTCTCTGGAAGCTGCCGAACAGCTTCGAACGACTGGAATCAATGCTCGTGTCGTGAGCATGCCTTGTTTTGAGTTATTTGATCAGCAGGGCGAGGCGTATTGTGCGTCGGTTTTGCCCGAGAAAATCACAGCGCGAGTCGCCGTCGAAGCGGGTCTGCGGCAAGGCTGGGACAAGTACATCGGACGCACTGGCGAGTTCGTCGGAATGACTGGCTTCGGAGAATCCGCACCGGCTGAAGTGTTGTACGAACATTTTGGGATCACGGTTAACGCGATTGTCCATGCGGCAAAACGAGCCATCACAGTCCCCGCATGATTCCAAGTGATTGAGATCGGGCGATTGTCAATTAGCCGACTCGACCATTGACAAAGGCGACCTTCAGAGGATGTCGGGGCGTATCAAATACCTGGGTGCCGACGCCATGCTCAATGAAGTGCCCGACTCCGCCATTGACCCAAAAAAAACTTCATCGGCAATTCGCCGCGATCGTTGTAGGGTTATAGGTGACCACGACAATCGTGTATCGCCCTCGAACGGTCGAATTCACCCGCTGCTAGAAGCGCAGTGAGGAACGAACGGAGCTGTACGCAGTCGGGCGCAATGACTGGTTCGGCGGCTGTTGGTGCTATTCCATGTCGTCTGTCGGTGGTAGCCCGGTGGGATCATATATTGGATTTGGAACGGGCGACCAGCCAGCAGGGATCCGCTCGCCGGGGAAGCGCACACCGAAGCGCTCGATCAGCTCGGGCACGGTGTCAGGGCGCATCTCTAGCCCGCATTTCTCACATGGAAAGCGTCGAGAGGGGCCATCTGCCGCTGGGGACAGCGGCCGCTACAGTAGGTCGGCCTGTCCTCAGGCCGACACTTTGACCTGAACGCACCGTTGCCCACAACACTGACATTTGCCCAACAATCGAGCGATCGCCAACGCAAAAGTCATCGTTGTGAGAAATGCGGGCTAGTTCGTAGCGGGCGCACAACTCGGCCAGAACCTGCGGGTCGGCGGAGGAGACACCGCCGAGGTCAACCAATTCGCTGAAGAAGCGCTCGAAGCCGGCGGGGGAGATAATCTCAAGGATGCGGCAGGGCTCCTCGCCAGCGTTCCAGAAGGTGTGCCACTGATTGCGTGGCTTGAACACCAGGTCGCCAGGGCCAGCTTCTAGCACCTCATCGCCAAGTAGCGCGCCCATGCGCCCCTGGAGGACGAAGCTGTACTCATCCTCGCGGTGGTGCCGGTGCAATGGAGCCGCCAGCGCGCGAGGCCCTAAGGGATGCTCAACTAACGAGAATCGCTCGCCCGCTTCAGTGCCGTCGATCATAAACCGTACCCCGATGCTCCCCAGAAACCCGGCCTTGCCATCGCGTGGCCCGACAACTTTCGCTTTGTTCGTGTGCATTGTTTGCTCCTTACGCAGTTTGCTCGTTAAGCACATATTACCATTTTGCTGCTGGCGACGACTATGCGTGCAAGGAATGCGCCGTAACATAGAATGTACCGTATATCGTGCGCAGCCGCCGAACGACCGCGATGGGACGGCTCGCTTGCCGCTTGCAACCCAAGACCCTTGACACTGAGAGCCTAAAGCGATCGATTTGTTATCGGGTTCATGTGCTGGGAGTTGCTCTCCGTTGTAGAAGAGTCTGTGGAATAATGATCCCTGACTTGCTCAAGTCGGTCCTTCAGATTCACGCTTCGTTGATATCGCATAATCGCGTACGGGGTTGCCATGACGGTCACAAGGAACAATGCCGACGCAGCATAGGCCCAACTCTTACTTCGGTGTAATATCCAGCCAGTAGCCAATATCGTCGTAAAAATGCCTCCGAGCAGGATGGGCAGAATGGCTACAAATGTGGACGAATTCAACAACATTGATGTGGCGCCGATCGAAAGGACACCGACAACCAACGTAAAACAAACCAAGATATTTTTCTGTTTCGCCATTTGGATTTTCCCAAGAAAATGCAGAGATCGCCGACGGGCAAAGCCCGTCAACGATACAAACAAATGTTTACCGATAAACACCAATTCCGATATCGGTAAAAGGAATTCCAATCACGAAACGAATGGCACCCTTTACGTCCGGTTCGCCGCCGCACGCCATTTCCATGTCGTCGGCAAGTTCTTTTGTGAAGCAGCCACGGAAATGTTTTGGCAACATTCTACGACTGGCCGCAATGGGTTGCAAGCAAAAAAACGCAAAATGGTCAACCCTCCAGCACTGGCGACACGCCAGTGGCACCCTGATCACACCCTGATCGAACCCTGATCGAACCCCGTTCGACAGTGGCACCCGGCATACAAACAAAGCTGTCTCACAAGGGCTTAGCGACCGAGCTCGGAGAGATCGGCGACAATGTGTTTAGCGTCGGACATCGGAGAGATCGGCGACAATGAGATCGGCGACAATGAGGTCGGCGACAATGTCGCTCTTCGAAACAGAACTTTCCAAACGTCGGTTGACGCCGAAGAGGAGACGACCATGAAAGAGCGTTGTTTGTTGCGTAGTCTTTGACAAGTTTCAAATGAAACGGCGAGTGAAATTTTTCGAATCCATCTTCGTGGTGTGGTTCGTCAAATGCTCTTCGAAATGCGTTGCTGGAATTCGTTCCTGATGCGGTGATTCAACGTTGCGTGGTTCATAAGGAACATAACATTCGTGCCAAGTTGTCGAAGCGACACTGGGGCGATTGGCATTTAGCCGGCTCGACCATTGACAAAGGCAACCGTCAGTGGATGTTGGGGCGTATCAAATACCTGGGTGCCGACGCCATGCTCGATGAGGTGCCCGACTCCGTCAGTGACCCAAAAAAAAGCTGCTTCATCGGCAATTCGCCGCGCTTGTTGTAGGTTATGTGTGACCACGACAATCGTGTATCGCGCTCGAAAGCTGGCCATCAACTCCTCGATGATACCACTCGAAATCGGATCGAGCGAACTGCATGGCTCGTCCAACAAAATTACTTCAGGTTGCAGCGCCAAGGCGCGTGCGATGCAAAGCCGCTGCTGCTGCCCCCCCGAAAGCGACTGCGCCGATGAATTTAACCGGTCCTTTACCTCGTCCCACAAGCCGACATCCTTTAACGCCGAATGCATGATCGACTCGCGATCGGTTCGATGTTTGACGCCATGTTCCTTAAGTGGCATTTCAATGTTTTTCCGGATTGAGAGTGGAAAAGGATTGGGACGTTGGAAGATCATGCCAACTTTACGACGTAACGTGATGACATCCGTCGTTGATGAACGAACATCGATCGGCCCAATCGTGATTTTGCCCTCGGCTCGGCAACCGGGAATTAAGTCCGTTAATCGGTTAAGGCTGCACAGCAAACTTGTTTTGCCGCAACCTGATGGGCCGATTAATGCCGTTATGCATTTCCGATTGATCGCCAACGAAACCTCTTGTAAGACTCGCTTGTTGCCATAGCTAATCGACAGGTCCTCGATCTGTATCCACGGCTCGCGCGGACAACAGGGAGGTCCAGCTTGCAACGGACCAATCGCTGCGGATTTACGACCTTTGGAAATTGGTATTCCGGGTTGGCCATCGTCGAAGTATTCGGAAGGAGGCTGATTCGTATTCATTGTCGCAAAATTTTCTTCCCCAACCATCGATTTGCAAATAGCGAAGCGATTCCGTTAATCACCAACAATAACCCAACCAACACGGCCGCCGACGCATACGCCTGACGATCTCCGCCGGCAACATTCATTGACAAGTCAAAAATATGCACTGACAGCGCCCGGCCTGAATCCAACAACGATTCAGGCATCCGATCAACATAGCCACTGGTAAAGATTAAAGCCGCCGTTTCGGCCAAGGCACGCCCGATCCCCAGAACCAACCCGACCGTCAATCCTGGAACGGCAGCCGGTATCAAAAGCTTAGTCAATGTCGCCGACCGCGACATCCCCGTAGCGGCCGCCGCAAGCCGATATTCATTGGGAACTGAACGAAATCCTTCCTCGGTCGATCGTATCAGAATGGGCAACACCATGCAGGCGAGCGTCAATCCTCCCGACAGGATCGAGAACCCCATCCCCAAATACATGCAGAATAATGCATTTCCAAACATACCAAATACAATCGATGGCACGCCAGCAAGAATATCCAGACTTCGCCTCACCATTCGTCCGAAACGGTGGTTCCTTGCCGAATATTCGCTGAGCAAAATCGCTGTACCCAGCCCCAACGGAACCGAAACACTGAGACACACCGCCAAAATCAACAGCGTCGAGACCAGAATGGAGCCGATGCCACCCGCTCGTCCCGCATTGCGAGGTGCCTCGGTCAAAAACTCCCAAGAGAATAGCGGTATGCCTTGCACGCAAATATCGATTAAAAACCAGGCAAACCAGGCGACAATGCTGATTGCTATGCCCCAAATTCCCATCGCAAAAAGGCGATCGCCGATTCGATGGACCCTGGGAAACGACGGTGCCAATTCAGGTTTCGGCATGTCTGCTCCTTCGACTTAGCAATTCAGCCGTCAATACCAATCCAACGACTGTGCCCATTAGCAGCAACCCGCTGACAAACAATGATGAACGGTGCACGTCCATCGCATACGCCATCTCCATGGCCATGTTAGCCGTCAACGTTCGCACCGGGTCAAACATCTTGCTGGGAAGCTGCACCACATTTCCAGTGACCATCAGGACCGCCATGGTTTCGCCAAGCGCTCGCCCCATGGCAATTAGCACTGCGGTGAACAAACCTGACTTCGCCGCCGGTAGGACGACACTTAATATGGTGCGCGTCCGCGACAATCCAAGCGCCGCACTCGCTCGAATATAGTCGGCAGGGACATTTTGAAAGGCTGCCATTGTCATCAACGCGATGGTCGGCAATATCATCATCGCCAGAATGAGTATGCCCGCCAATAAACTAGGACCTGGCGGATGCCAGCTGGCGATAATCGGAACGAGTACCACCAGTCCCCATAATCCGTAAACAACCGAAGGGACACCGGCCATCAACTCGATAATGTTGCGATAGATACCACCGACCAGTCGCGGTGAGTAGTACTGCACAAAAATCGCCGAGCCGATCCCCAATGGCGTCGCCAAGGTAATCGCACCGATTGAGACCAAAATCGATGCGACGATCATTGGCAGCATATTAAACTGTCCCGGCTCCTGAGCGGTCGGATTCCAGGCGGAATCGGAAAGAAATCGCAACCAGCCTATCTGGTGGATTGCCGGCCAGGACTCGATCAGCATGAATCCGAAAATCAGCACAACGATCGCGCCAGAAGTCATCGCACAACCGCGTAGAATCCAGCTCAGAATTGAATCAGTCCGCGATTGAAACAAAATTCTGCTCCTTGACAATCGCTTCGACTTGGGAAGATTGAGCGAACTCGATGAATTCTCTAACCAGGCTGTGGGGAGACTTCCGGGTGATTAAATTCAATGGTCTGGCCAAGCCATAGGATTGGTTGCGAATGTTGGCCGCCGACGGATCCACTCCGTTCAACGGCAATAACTTGATTTTAACTCCAAGACCGATGTCGTGCTCGGCAGAACCGACCGAAACGTAGCCGATTGCATTTCGATTGCCGGCAACCGTTTTGATCCCCTGTTCATTGTCGCCAATCACGATGTCGGATCGGATTTGCTCTGGGGCAAGCTTGAAAAACTGCAAAAATACGTCGAGGGTCGAGCGTCCAGCAGCCTTGTTGACCACGACCAATTCCCCATCAAACCCTCCGACCTCTTTCCAGTTGCGAACTTGCCCTGAAAAAATGGCGACGATTTGTTCTTGACTTAATTCACTCAGTGGATTGTCACGGTGCGTGATGAGTCCCACCCCGTCCAGTGCGATGGAAAACACCTCCCCGTCAATCTCCTGTGGAGCGATCTCTCGGGACACCATACCCACGTCGGCGATCCCGCGTCGGACATCTGCGATCCCGCGCGAGGAGCCACCAGTTTGAACGTCGATACGCACATTGGGGTGTAACTGCTCGAACCGTTTCCCAATTTCGGCAACGAGCGGGGCCACCGTACTGGATCCGGTGATTACGATTCTTTGCGGGCGATGCGAGCTTACTTGGGAGCAGGAGCAAAAAATCAACATGCAAGCGACGAAGCATAGCACCGCTGCACCTTTTGGTTGCGTTTGCCATTTCTGCGTTTGCCGTGACATTGATTGCTCGCTCCAATACATTTTTGAATCACCAGGTTGATTAATCCTTCGACGTCTCCGACAATCTGGATAGCTTACTCCGAAAGCCCCGAATTCCTGAATTCTGTGTGATCTCGTCCCGGCAGGGACATGACATAAGACTTATGAACCCAAACGCACCTATGAGTCAGATTATACAATGAGCCGCGGCAATTCAATTGTGGAAAACGTGTAAGTCTGGATTTGCTTGACGCTTCCTCCATTTGATAGTCCCCAGCCGTGTTCTTGGGGTCAGACCTTGTTTTTTGTTTTTGTAGGACAGAGGGAGAGGTAGGACAATGGTTTTCCGTGACAGGAAAAAACTTGGTACTAGGTTGATTTTGGGAAACTGTGAGTGTGGTTGCTTGATTTTAATTTGAGCTTGAGCAATGTAAATGTAGTGGCTTGAAACACGAGCGCGCAGCGCCAGCAATTGAATCAAAACCGTTCAACAAAAAAAGAACCACCAGTTTCGGGATTAAGTTTGCTTATGATCCGGCTGGTCGATTACAATTTAAGGGTCTGGTACATTTTTCGGCGGGATTGGGTTTCATCGCGTTAAAAATCGTCAACAGCCGAAAAATGTACCTGACCCTCTCGGAACCCGGAGCAAACGTTGGTGTATGACATGGCCTCCCGTCTGTTACAACGCGATTACCGCACGAAGGCGAATTCGCCCAGCGGCACGATCGCTGATAGCGACGTGATGACCTACGACGCCGCTTCGCGGCTGGTCAGCGGAATCAGTGGTCGTTATGGCAATACGATCGGGAGGAATTACCAGGGGTCTGGTACATTTTTCGGAATGAATGGGTTGAATAATCTCCAAAGGTGTCAACAGCCGAAAAATGTACCTGACCCCCTTCGAACCCAGATTACGGCCCCAGAATCGCTCACCATCGCCAGTCGCACCTACAC
>JBGTDM010000011.1:0-24713 GCA_041748315.1 Pirellulaceae bacterium | reverse complement strand
GCGACTTCTCATATTCATTTTGCTCAAAGTAGGCTTTGGCAATTTTCAGTTTGACTTGCCCATTTTCAGGTAACAACTCCTGCAGCTCAATCAGGTGGCTCAGTGTAACATCCCAGCTCTCTCGATTCATTGAAACGTCGGCAAGCGTGTCGACGATCTCGGTCCGAAAAAATCGTTTTTGTTCATCGGTCCATGTTCCCGAATTGGCAGCTTGTTGAGCCTGCATAGCCAGTGCGTAGGCATCGGTAAAGCGGCTTTGATTAATGGCAATTCGGGCAAATCCAGTGTAGATGCTCGGGTAGTCGGGGTGCTCACGAGCTGCCAACTCCAGCGACTGAAGGCCAGATACAGCATTGTCAACCGCGATCAAGTATGCTCCTAGCAAATACTCGGCTGGAGGGAATGTAGGCTCTTCCGATCGAATTCCCCGGAGTCTATCCAGGCAGCCGTCGATATCCATGGTCAAAAAGACATCGATCGCTTCGATCAAGGCCTGTTCGGTTGGCGTGTCCGCTTCAATCTTAAATGGCGAGATGTTATTGGTTGCCTCGATCAACGCTTTGCGGGCGTTAAGATTTGGTTCGGCGGTTCCGGCCTGGTCCGCCGGTTCCTCTTGCACGGCAACCGGTGGGGCTCCCCCCTGGTCCTGGTTTTGTGTTTGACTCGAGCCGACATCCTCGGCATCCTGCAATGGCTCCATTGTCAGTTCTGGTAGGTTCAAAGAGTTTTCAATTGCGTTGTAAATACCAACGTTGCAGGTACCGAAATTGTTGCAAGCTGCGGTCGTTGATTCAGCATAGAACAACACGATTGAAAGACAGGTCATGAATCGCAGCTTATGACGTCGAGTGGCACTTACAGACATGATCAGTCCCTTAAATTGTGAAAACAGATTTCCCCGCATTTTAGTGCTCCGTACTTGTTCGCACAATGATTCCAACCGAACTTTCCATCAATTCTTGACGATTCTGCAGCCAACACAATTGGCGAACTCGTTCGGATGACCGCGGATCAATTTTTTGGGCTGGTTATCCTTGTCGTTTGTATCAACTAGAATTGTTGGGTAGTTGTGAAGAGTTTGTATTTTCCGGGACACACTGTTGAATCAATGGGTTAGCCGCTGAGCATCGCTACGAGAAATGATATCTGTACCTCCACGAACGTTGTTTGAAAAGATCTGGGATCAGCACGTTGTTTACGACGATCCGGGACGCCAGACCCTATTATATATTGACTTGCACTTGGTCCACGAAGTGACCAGCCCACAAGCCTTTGAAGGACTGCGATTGTCAGGTCGTCAAGTACGACGACCCGAATTCACTGTGGCGACGCCAGATCACAATGTCCCTACCACGGATCGATCCTTGCCGATTGTCGATTTGATTTCGCGAAAACAGGTTGACACGTTACGCGAGAATTGCAGAGAGTTCGGGATCCGATTGTATGATATCGACAGTGACAAACAGGGGATTGTTCATGTGATCGGGCCCGAATTAGGGCTAACGCAACCGGGGAAGACGATTGTCTGTGGCGACTCACATACGTCGACTCACGGCGCGTTTGGAGCATTGGCTTTTGGGATTGGAACAAGCGAAGTTGAACATGTCCTGGCGACGCAAACATTGCCACAAAATCGACCGCTGACTCTGGAGCTTCGAGTCGATGGAAGCTTGGGCTACGGCGTGAGTTCGAAGGACATCATCCTTTATATCATTGGGAAGATTTCCACCTCGGGCGGTTCGGGATATGTCGCCGAGTACACGGGAGCGGCGATACGGGGTCTCGACATGGAAGCCAGAATGACGATTTGCAACATGTCGATCGAAGCGGGCGCACGCGCCGGCTTAATTGCCCCGGACGCGAAGACCTTTGAATACCTACGCGGGCGGGAATTCGTCCCCAGCGATTACGAGGCCGCCATCGAGGAATGGAAGCAACTCGGCACCGACCCAGGGGCCACATACGACCGAACCGAGATATTTCAAGCCGCTGACATCGCGCCTCAGGTCAGTTGGGGAACGAACCCAGGTCAAGTCGTCGCGATCAACGGCCTCGTGCCGCACCCTGAAGACGCAACGGATCCAATCGAAAAGAAATCGATCGCAGCCGCATTGGACTATATGGACCTCAAGCCCGGGACGCCGATCTCGAAGATTAGGATCGACAAAGTGTTCATCGGTTCATGCACGAATTCCAGAATCAGTGACCTGCGCACCGCCGCAGAAATCCTGAAAGGTAGAAAAATTGCCGAACATGTCTCCGGAATGGTTGTTCCAGGGAGTGGCCAAGTCAAGAAACAAGCTGAGGCCGAAGGCTTGGACAAGATTTTTGTCGAGTCCGGACTGGAATGGCGCGAGGCTGGTTGTAGTATGTGCTTGGGAATGAATCCCGATCAACTTCAACCTGGCGAGCGGTGTGCGTCGACCAGTAACCGAAACTTCGAAGGTCGACAAGGGCGTGGCGGACGCACCCATTTGGTGTCACCGCAAACTGCGGCCGCAACCGCAGTCGCCGGTCATTTTGTCGATGTTCGTTCGCTCTCATAAAGCTTGCGCACATCGTGGTCAACTGCTGCCCATGGTTAAAGTTGCCATCCGCCACCGCGCCGCATTGGAGTGACATGAGTCGATTGACAACAATTAAAGTTCAATTCCCTTTTTCGAGTTACATGTACAGATAAATATGCAGCCATTTAAAACAATCGTTGGACGCGTTGCCGCGATGGATCGATCGAACGTCGATACCGATCAGATTATCCCTAAACAGTTTTTGAAACGCATTGAGCGGACTGGCTTTGGCCAATTCCTATTTTACGATTGGCGATTTAAGGACCAACAACCGCGTGTCGATTTTGAACTTAATCAATCCGAAAATCAGCAGGCCGTGATCCTATTAACGCGACGTGATTTTGGAACCGGTTCAAGCCGAGAGCACGCCGTCTGGGCACTCGCCGATTATGGGTTTCGGTGTATCATTTCGGAATCGTTTGGCGATATTTTTTACAATAACTGTTTCAAAAACGGTGTGCTGCCAATCCGCCTAAGCGAGGCGACGATTGCCACTTTGTTTCAAATGAAATCTGATCATCCAAATTTACAGCTGAGAGTTGATTTGGAGTCCAAAACAATCGACGACAACACCGGATTTTCAGTACCCTTCGACGTCGAGGAATTCCGGCGCCAAAATCTCTTGCAGGGTTTAGACGAAATCGGATTGACATTGCAACATTTAGACAAGATCGAACGTTATGAGCGAGAACGCGGATGGGTTACCTAACCCCGAGATCGATACCCAACGTTACTCGCGGCAAATCCGATTTGCACCCATCGGGATTGCCGGACAACAAAAACTGTCAGAATCTACGGTGGCGATCATCGGATGTGGAGCACTCGGATCCATCCAAGCATCGACGATGGTGAGAGCTGGCGTCGGTCGAGTTCGGTTGATTGATCGAGACTTTCTGGAAGCCAGTAACTTGCAACGGCAATTTCTATACGATGAAAACGATATCGAATCTGGATGGCCAAAGTCCGTCGCCGCAAAACTAAAGCTCGATCGAATTAATTCCCAGGTCACCATTGAAAACGCCGTGGAGGATTTAAATGAATCGAACATCGATCGCCTTTGTGGTGACGCAAACATCTTGCTGGATGGAACCGACAATTTCGAAACTCGCTTCTTGATCAACGACTTTGCAGTTCACCGAAATAAGCCTTGGATCTTTGGTGGCTGTATCGGTTGCGACGGACAATCCATGACGATCGTGCCCGGCGAGACCGCCTGCCTTCATTGCTTGATGATGCAGGGGCCTCCCCCTCCCGGGACAGCGGAAACGTGTGATTCGGCAGGAATTCTGGCAACGATTATCGGGTTGATTGCATCCTTTCAGTGCAACGAAGCGTTCAAAATAATGACCGGTCATATGGACAAGATCAACCATGGCCTGCTAAGCATTGGACTCTGGGAAAACGACTTCCGCATCATCGATTTGTCAGAACTGAGCAATGTTGATTGCCCCGTTTGTTCTCGACGCGAGTTCAAGTGGTTACACGGCGATCAAACCAGCAAGACGGCTGTGCTGTGTGGCAGGAACGCGGTCCAATTGTCGTATACCGGGCGACGAGATGTTGATTTGAGTGAACTTGAAAAGCGACTGAGGACCTTGGGGCGGACTCGACTCAACGAGTTCATGTTGCAAGTTCAGATTGAAAACTATTCGGTAACCGTGTTTCCCGATGGTCGGGCCATTATCAAAGGAACTGAAGATATAGCCAAAGCAAAATCGCTTTATTCTCAATGGATTGGCAATTGAAATAACGCGAACGCCAGGCTCGGCATCACCGGTCAGGGAGGTGATGATGTCAATCGTCCGCATACGAGGACCGGTGTCAATAATATTGAATCGAATCTCCCTGAAGGAAAGTCCATTACCAGCGAGAAATTCACTCACAATTTTCTGAAAACGGCCGCTGTCTCGGCGTTGTACATTGAGTGACGTGGTCGGCAAAAAACCCCTCCCCGGCTGTTCACGAGCATATGAAACAAGGAGAGATTTAAAACATGGCTAAGGCAGGGCAAAACCTGAAAAATCACTTTGGCTGAAGCAAATATTGCAAGACTTGATCGCGTCGGCCCAGGCTCAATGGGTACGCCGATATCATCATGAAAGTGCCATTCGTGCCTAAACCCTTTTGCCCATTGACCGATTCCCCGTTAACTCGTTGGAAGATATTGGCGTTGCTGGCGGCTGCCGAGCTTTTGGGGATGTCGTTGTGGATGACCGCGAGTGCCATTTCTCCCCAGTTGGCGGAGTTATGGGATCTAAACGACTCGCAAGCCACTTGGTTGACCACCGTGGTTCAGATCGGGTTTGTAGCAGGCACGGCGCTAGCGGCGCTGTTGAACCTGGCGGACCTGGTGTCGAGCCGCTGGTATTTTGTTGTCTCGGCGGTGCTCGCGGCGGTGGCCAACGTCTTGTTGCTGCTCCCCATCGAGTTCACAGCCGGTCTGGTGCTGCGATTCCTCACCGGGTTTTTTCTGGCGGGTGTCTATCCTCCAGCGATGAAAATGATCGCCACCTGGTTTCAATCGGCGCGCGGCTTGGCAATCGGGACGATTGTGGGGGCTCTGACGATCGGCAAGGCAATGCCGTACTTGATTCGAGCGCTGGGTGGCGTGGAATGGCAATGGGTGGTCGCGGTGGCGTCGGGCATGGCCATCGTTGCTGGCGGGATGGTGGCCGTTGCCTATCGCGACGGCCCGTTTCCCTTCGCGCGACGGCAGTTCTCCTGGGCGCTGATTGGCGAGGTGATCGCGGACCGCAAAACACGATTGGCGATCTACGGATACCTCGGCCACATGTGGGAACTGTACGCGATGTGGGTCTGGATTCCGATCTATCTGGCCGCGGCTGCCTCGCTGGCGGGCGTCACCAATGACTTGGTAATTCAACTGGCGGCCTTTCTGACCATCGCTGCAGGGGGAGCCGGTTGTGTCTGGGGAGGATTGGTCGCGGATCGGATCGGTCGGGAACGGCTGGTCAACCTGTCGCTGTTGGTCAGTGGTGGTTGTTGTCTGTTGGCCGGGCTAGTGTATGGCGGCCCGTTTTGGCTGGTTGTGCTCCTGGCGGCGGTGTGGGGTTTCTTCATCGTGGCGGATTCGGCGCAGTTCAGTACCCTGGTGACGGAAGTGGCGCCTCGGCACGCCGTCGGTACGGCGCTGACCCTGCAAACCTCGTTGGGTTTCGGGTTGACGGTCGTCACGATTCAATCGTTGGCTCACCTCGTCCCATGGCTGACATTCCATTTTGCCTTCACGGTGCTCGCCTTGGGACCGCTGTTCGGGTTCATTTCGATCCTGCGTCTTCAGCGGTTGAATGAGAAGTGAATTTCAGCCGTGTGGATTCCTCAATGGACTCCATTCTAAAACTCCTTGCCTTGGGCAATGGCCGCGCGGACGACATTGTCCGGGACCCTCGCTCGAGAAATGTTTAACGAACGCGGTTCGACCGCAGGATTTTATTGAAAGCGGGGCGCTGCAGCCAATGAAAAGATGACCACTTCTTCGCCGGTCACGGTACTGAGGTCATGGTGCATGCAAACGACCTTTACGCCAGCGGACTCGTGGACCAGCGACTCCAACATGGGGCGTGCCAACTCCAGCAATTGCTTCCGTGCTTGCTTGATGAGATTTCTGCCTTTCTCGGGTGACGACGATTTTCCGAGTTGTCTTTCGGCGAGAGTCAAAACACCACAAATGCGGACCACCAAGAGGTCCTTGACGAGATGGACGTGGATTTGCTCCGACTTCCATCCTAGGTATTCCTCTTGAAAGCGACCGATTCCATCACAGATGACTGCTTCGCTCTCGGCTTGCGTCAGAGCCTTTGACTTGCGCTCGCTTCTGATTCGTCGCGCTTCCTCGATCGGCAACCGACGCACTGATCCAAGACTCGCGCGTTCTTTGGCCCGTTTCGGCGCTGGGGCTGGACGTGTGACACTAGATGCGACGCCGGCTAAGGCGTCTTTTATTTCTTGCAGAGCGACGGGCTTGATAAGGACTGCATCGCACCCGGCCTCCTTGGCCAGTGTTTTGTATTGGTTCTCCTTCAGGCCGGTGATGGCCACGATATGCGTGCGTGCGAAGTCGGGAACCTGGCGCAGGCGCTGCACCAGATCACAACCATCAATGTCCGGCATGACCAAATCGACGAGCATCACATCCGGCATGAATGCGGTGGCAACATTCAGAGCGCTGGCCCCACCATAGGTCACATGCACTTGATTGCCGAGTTCCTCCACCAGCAAACCCAGGGTATCAGCACCGTCTCGGTTGTCATCGACTATGAGAACTCGTAAAGGCTTCAGGGTCGTCTGCATCGACTTCGATCCTTTTGCCGACACACGGCTCTGATGATTCGTAAATCGCAGGTCAACATTCGCCTCTCGCGACATTTACCTTGCCTTTTCTGAAACGGTTGCCAGAATTTGTTGCACCATCTTGAAGTCGGCGGGTTTGACAAGGTAATGATCGAAGCCCGCGTCCCGAGAACGCTGACGGTTGATCCCCTGCCCATAACCCGTCAAGGCGACCAGGATCACGTTCGTTAAAGCGGGTTGCCGCCGGATCCGTTTCGCTAATTCATAACCGTCCATTCCCGGCAAGCCAATGTCCAGCAACACGACATTCGGTAGAAAGTCGAGGGCCACTTCCAGTGCGGGATGGCCATCGTGAGCCGTCCGAACCTCATGCCCCAGTTCTTTCAGCAGCATTTCCAACATCTCAGTCAGATCCTGGTTGTCATCCACGACCAAGATCCGCAACGGTCGAATGGTTGGCTGGTCCGTTTCCGAGGCAGACAACCGCGGCCGCGGCGCGTCCGTTGGCCTCACTGCTGCCACCGGCAGACGTACGACGAACTCGCTCCCCTCCCCTAAAGCACTGTTCACCTCGACCTTACCTCCGTGCAGCACCGTGAGCCGTTTCACCAAGGCCAGGCCAATTCCCAATCCGCCTTTTGAGCGAGCCAAGGATTGCTCGGCCTGCGTGAATAAGTCAAAGACGCACGGGAGCAGTTCCGGGGCGATGCCGACGCCCGCGTCCCGCACCCGCAACACACATTCATGGCCCTCGAGTCCAACGGTCAACCAAATGTGACCGCCGTCGTTAGAATATTTGGCGGCGTTGGCGAGCAAGTTCACCACCACCTGCTCCAACCGGTCAGCATCGACGTCAAGCCAGATCGGCTGCGTCGACATTGATACGTTGAGTTCATGCTGGCCTTGCTCGAGCAGCGGGCGAGTGGTCTCAATGGCATTTTCCACAATGTCGTTCACGACGACCCGTTCGCGGTGTAGCCGAACCCTGCCCGTGGTAATACGTGAGACTTCCAATAGGTCATCCACCAGACGGGTCAGTTGAACCACTTGCCGCTCGATGACGGCGTGAGCGTGCCGCTGGAGTTCATCTTCGTCCTTCCGCAACCCAAGCAGTTGCACGGCGCTCAAGATCGGAGCCAATGGGTTGCGGAGTTCGTGCGACAGCATTGCCAGGAATTCGTCCTTGCGGCGGTGCAACTCGGCGAGTTCCTCGGCCCGTGCTCGCGCCGCGGAAACGTCATACACGGCGAGTAAAATCAACTCCGGATTTTGGGAATCGGGAGGGAATGGCCGAGCGTTGAGTACCATGGTTTTTTGACCAAGTACGGGGAAGCAGTGCTCAACCTCAAAGTCATTAACGGATTCGTTACGAGTAAGCACCTGATCCAGCAATGCCCGCAGGCCGGGAATGTCCCACTGGCCGTTACCCAGATCGTATACGAAACAATTCTCCGTTTGTTGCTTTGAGACGTGAAATGCATCGTAAAAGGAACGGTTCGCGGTCCTGACTCGCAATTCGTTGTCGAGAACCAGAAACGGTTCCCGCAGGGTCGCAATGATGTCATCACCGTAGGCCAAGGCTTTTGCCAATGTCAGTTCCGCCGATCGGCGCTCTGTAATGTCCCGAATATTGCACTGAATAGCGCTCTGGTCTTCGTCCTTGTACACATTGCCGACAATCTCAACTTCAATTCGTCGACCCTGTTTGGTTTCCAGAACGAGATTCTCGTAATGGATATGCCCCTTTTCTCGAAGTTCGCGGAGGGCGGTTTGGATAGATGATTTGTCGCTGGGCCGTCCGAGCTCCCACAATTCCTTTCCCATAAAATCGCGGGTCGGGTAACCAAGCAGTTGGCTCATGAACGGGTTGGCGTCGCTAATTCGTCCGGTATCCGTGTCGAGAATCAGGATGCCGTCTTTAGCCGACTCGAAAAGCCCACGATAGCGGAGTTCCGCCTTCCGCGCCTGGCCGGCCAGCTCATGCTGACGGACCGACGAAATCAACAGCGCCTCGTTCATCTCGCGCATTTTCTGATCAACCGCGAGGTCCTCTTGGGACGTCGGACCGTCTGTTTTTCGAGTGCTAACCATTGGTGCTACCTCCGTCGGTCTGGGGACGAGGTTGCGGCCTGTCGTCGGACTGGAATGACCAGGGGCCGGGGATACCGCTGATGAGAGCGCGGTAGCCGCGTAGCGGCTCGCCGATGACCACTCCCTTGGAGGTAATCTCATACCCCACCATGTCGATACTGTGCTGGCTGCGGCGCATTTTCACCACCAGCAGCATCTTGCGGAGTTGCCCATTTATCGAGACATAGCGCATTCGCACGATGTCGTCGGCCAGGAAAGAGACGGTGAAGTTGCTCAGGTTCATCGAGGTGAATTCTTCTACGACCTCGACGGTGGTGACGATCGTCACACCCAAGCGTGTAAGGGCCGCGATCATGCGGTACAACGATTCGCGAAAGTCGGTGCGAAAGCCGGGGGCCAACGCCATCTCGAAACCGACCAACGAGTCGATGACCAGCCGCTTGCAACCGATCTGCTTGACGCTGTTGACAATTTCGTGAACCGTCTCATCCACGGAGAGGTCGAGCGGGCGGAGGTAGATAATTTTGAGCTGGTCATTTTTCTGGGGGGACTCGAAGTCGAAGCCGAACGTGGCGGCTCGCTGGACGTACTCGGCCGGTATCTCCTCGAAGACGGCCACAATCCCCGGCTCGCCACGGCGTAAACCTTCGGCGATGAAGTGTGTGCCGATCGTTGACTTGCCCGAACCGGAAGGTCCGGCCAGAAGCAGGCTATCGCCTTCGGGAATGCCGCCCCCCATCAGTGCATCAAGTTCGGCGACGCCGCTAGAAAGTCGACGTCGGCCCTTGACATGGCCTGCTTCTCCGACGAGGCCGAAGGTACGCGGAAAGGTTTGCAGGCCGGCGTCGGTGATACGGAAGGTGTGCAGGCCAGGTACGGACTCCTGCCCGCGCAGTTTCATCACCTGCAGCTTGCGGACAATCGAGTTGCGTTCGACGCTCTGGTTGAGCCAGAAAAGCCCGTCCGCCACAGTGAAGACCGGGTTGTCGCGCATATCGCCCTCAACGTACTCACCGATCAGGAAGGAGGTGGCTTGCCAACTAGTGAGGTGGAGCGCCAGACGCTGGACAAAGCCCTGCAGCTCCAATTCGCTCACGTTTTTCTGCGCTTTTCGCACTACGGTGCGGAACGAGTCGACGACGACGATGCTCGCGTTGGACCCCTCGACCTCTTTGATGATTATATCCAGGACCGCGCCGAGATCCTGGTCCAGGACGACCTGGCTGAGATTGATAAAGCGGATCGCTCCGTCCATTTTGGCATAGTCGAAGAACGTGAACTGTTGCTGGTAGCGCAGCATCTTGATGGCTGGCTCACCCAACACGGTGAAATACAGAGCCGGCCGCTCTGGGGTGGCGTTGGCAAACATGATCTGATGAGTCAGCGTGGTCTTGCCGCTTCCCGGTTCGCCAGCAATGATGTTGAATGAAAGCTCAGGCAAACCGCCACCGAGGATTTCATCAAGACCCGGCACGCCCGTGGGCAGTTGCGGAATGGTCACTCGATCTTTCCCTGGATGCTTGGCCTGAGCCTTTCCGCCTTTTCCCATCAATCAGTCTCCAGTGATAAATTGCCTTCGTCCAGCGGTGTTTCGGACCATGCCTCGCGCACTAGTGTCAGCGTGAGGGGTTGACCAATAAAGGTGACTAGCAGCCAAAGCAGACGGGCTGTAATCGCGACCGCCGCGGCGTCGCCCTCTGCATCTGTTCCGTTGTCGGCGACAAGCTGTTCAAATCCTTCCAGACGGCCGTCTGCCCCGACCTTAACACTGTTCAGCACGGGCACCTCGGCGCTCGCTAGCTGCAGTGATCGGCGTAGCAGTGATTCGAAGCCCTCGACGCCAGCGAATTTTGTCAGGGAGGTGCGCATCTTCTCGATCACCAACACCGCTTCAGGGACGTGCGGACTCGAAGCGGTCTTGCTCGCTGCAAGCAATCGCCGGGCCAACGCATACGTCGATGAAGCGGGTGTATCCATGATTCGCTTCTAGTATATCACGTTCTTGGTTTCAAATCGAGACATGAAGTCTTGTCATCATTCAACCGATCTATACTTGAAGGTTATCGAGGTAATTTACGGAAGGTTAATCGCGCCGTGGCGAAATATTGGGGAAGAATCCACGATAAAAGTGTCGGACCAGAGAGGTCGGGTGACGGCTGGTGGATCTCATTCCGGAAGTGTTTGTTCCGCCCACGATCGAAAAGATCCGTATCCTCCAGTTACTGCGGAACGACGCGGCACGATGATACCAAGGTTACGTCCGGGAGTTGCACATGCGTTACAGTGCAAAATTGGTCGGAATTGTCCCTTCCCTTGGTTTTACCAAAAATCGCAGCCGCGCACGAAGAGAAGGATCAAGATGATTGGGATTGGCAGACCAATCAACCAACCCAGTAATGCATAACTGACTTTTCCAGAACGTTTTTTCGAGACAATCGACATTGGGTTCCTCACAGGACTTGAGAAAAAGTTGAGTTCAAACGATATATGTTCCCTGTTTAGGGTTGATCGATTTTCTGAATCCAGACTTCGATTCGCAGCAATATGGTGGACAGTCGTCGCCAACAAGCAGGCGGTGTAAATCACTCCACAATGGCGTTCGAGCGATCTAGCACCGCCTACCTTGACTTCCAAGTAGCGACTTAGTACTAGCGTTTAATTTCGCGATGCCGCGACGACGTCTTGCACGGAAATGTTCTCGGCATCAAAGTCGTTGTAGATCTCCTTTGCTCGGTCCACCTCTTCATCAGACGAGGCGGTCACGGAGATCAGAGAATGACCGGCTTTGACGTGCGCTTCGTACTGTTTCGCCTCGTATTCCGAAAATCCCATTCCGATCAATCCGCCGGCAATACCACCGACAGTCCCGCCTAGTGCCGCGCCGCCTAGGGCTGCCATGATTGGGCCCGCGGCAATGAACGGTCCCAGACCTGGAATAGCCAGTGCGCCGATACCTACCATCCACCCGAGTGCCCCGCCGAGTAGTAATCCGCCGCCGGCCCCTGTCGAGGCACCCTCGGGGGCCTTCGTACTCCCTTCGATTGCGATTTCACCATTAGCGTCATCGTGGGCTACGATGACCGAAATCTCGGATTTGCGAAAACCGTTTTCCCGCAACCTTTCTACAATCGATATTGCTTTGGAGCGATCGTCAACGGTACAAAAAACGGCTTTATCATGTTCATTATTCATCGTATTACTCATGTTCTGTTGAAGTTAGTTTGAATTTAGAAAGTTGGGGTAACCGTCCGTACGGACAACGTTACCGCTGTTGGACTTCCAATTGATTGTCGACGTTTCCGGCACCCGCCACGCTTTCCGCAACGTTGCCAATGGCATCAATTTCGGCTTGTGAGTGAACTGGTCCGCGCAACACGACTTGACCTTGGTTGGTAATGATTTTGACGTTGCGTCCATTCACCGACAAATCTTCAATTTCAAGCACTCGCGAACGAATCTCGGCGACGAGATCGATATCCGACTGCTCGTTCGATTGATCGAATGGTGTCAGCGAATAGCCGTCGGCGTCACGTTCATTGACAGCCGTGTTGTCACGATTGGTGTTGTGGTTGGTATCCGTGTCGCAACCAATGGCGAGCAGAAGCAACCCGGGTAGCAGGAATAGTACTCGCATCTTAATAATCCTTTGTCAAAAGTAGAAACTTAACACTCTTCAGGAACTTTCTGGACATCGGTTGAAGCAACGTCGTGATCCTTCCATTGAACTCTATCTCTGCAAGACGCGTGCCAACCGGGCCAGGTTTTTGCCATCAGCCCGCCGATCCCCCACCGAAACGCAAACAGTTCACCCAAAAATTCCTAATGGTTCCTCGAAAATCGTGCGAGTAATGCGTTCTCGCTCACTGAATTACCTTGCTTAGCGATGCGTATTTAGACAACGACAAGTTTGTTCGACGCTTACAACTTCAGTTCCATCGGTCATTTGTCAACAATGGGGAGAATTATGGCTTTTCAACGACCAGGTTGGTCGATCTGCGTTCGCGGATACAAGTCTGCGTCGCGGCATTGGAGGAGGTGAAGTGAATGAGAGTGGGGTGAGTAGCGAGTCCTTTGCAAACACTTTCTCGTTGAAGGATTGTGACTAGTGATGGATGGGTGAAACGGCATGAAGATTGCAATCTCGAGTGCACGCTAGGGCATAGGTTGGATAAGCGGGTCGCACTTGACGAATCGTGGTGGTTATGAGGAGCGGAGTTGAATTGCATGGTCAATAAATCTAAACAGCGGGGAAACTCAAAATCAAAAAAGATCCGGCCCGAACAATCGCAAACTCGCCAGCCTGGACGGCAATCGCCCATGCGTCCCCAACCGAGAACGATCCGAGCAGAGTACCACGGGAGCGGGAAGTTGGAAGACAAAGTGGCCTTGATCACTGGCGGTGACAGTGGGATTGGACGATCCGTGGCGGTCATGTTCGCGCGGGAAGGTGCTGAGATCGCGATCGTCTACCTCGAAGAGACAACCGATGCCGAGGAAACTCGAAAGTTAGTCGAGAAGGAGGGGCGCCAGTGCCTGTTGATACCAGGAGATATTGGCAAATCTTCGTTTTGTGCAAAGACAATTGACAAGACGAAGGCGAAGTTCGGACGCCTGGACGTCTTGGTAAACAATGCGGCCGAGCAACATCCGCGGGAAGAAATCGACGCAATTGACGAGAAACAACTGCTTGCCACCTTTCGCACCAATGTCTTCTCGATGTTCTACCTTGTCCAAGCCGCTTTGCCGCTCTTGAAGAAACAGAAAGGCAGCTCGATCATCAATACAACCTCGGTAACCGCGTATCGCGGGAGTCCGGGATTACTCGACTATGCCGCTTCGAAAGGCGCAATCGTCTCCTTTACTCGTTCGCTTTCGCAAAGCTTGCTCGAAGATGGGATTCGAGTCAACGCGGTGGCTCCGGGGCCGATTTGGACACCCCTCATTCCGGCCACGTTTGATAAGAAGAAGGTGAGCAAGTTTGGCAGCGATTCGCCGATGGGCCGGGCCGGGCAACCGGATGAATGCGGAAGCTGTTATGTGTTTCTCGCCTCCGACGATTCGTCCTACATCACGGGACAAGTCTTACACCCTAACGGTGGCGAGGTGATCAACGGATAACCGCATCTCTTACTTACTTTACAAGTTCGGAAGCCCAATGGGCACGAGGAGTACACTATCAACGCAAAAACCGACCCGATACAACGATCAATTCACGAATCATTCTGGCTTCGGGACAACTCGTTAAGCCAGCGATTTAACAAGTTAGAAGTGAATCACTCCACGGAAATCTTAATCATCGGCGGTGGGATCACCGGGCTTTCTGTTGCCCTGGAACTACTGGGGCAAGGGCATGATGTTACCGTCTGCGAGGCCAACGTGATCGGTGCCGGAACAACCGGTGGCAGTAGCGGACATCTGGATGCGCATCCGGAGATGGGTCCTCAAGGACTAATCCGCCAATTGGGTGAAGTGAAGGCATGTCGATACGTGCGATTGCGTCTTGATGCGATCGACGTCATCGAGCGGCGTGCCAACGAGAAGTGTGACTTCGTCCGCGTGCCCGCCTACTTTTATTCAGAAGATAGCGCCGCCGAAGAAAAACTCAAACAGCAGTGCGAGGCTGCCACCCGAATCGGATTGGAAGCGACAGTCGTAAACCAATGGTCGCTGCCTCATGCGAAGGTGGGATACCAAATTGGCGGGATGGCGAGGATCGACTGCATGGCATACCTTTGCCGTCTTACGGAAATGGTCGTCGAAGCCGGAGGAAAGATCTTTGAGAACACTCTGGTGAGTGGACCGACCGACAAATCGCCCAAGTCACTGGCTGCTGGCCAAAGCAAAATCGAATTCGAACAAGTCGTCTGTGCGGTTCACTGCAACTTCACCAACGCATTCCGCATTTACCTGCAAACTCCGGCCTATCAATCGTATGTCATGGCAGTGCGAATAGGACGGAGTGTGGAAGATGCGCTGTTCTGGGACGACCACTCGCCTTACTATTACACCCGGCGCGCTAATTCTAACGACACAAACCTGATTTTGGTCGGTGGTTGCGACCATCGAACCGGCGACGGTAACGAAGCGGAAGCAAAAGCCAAACTAGAGAACTATGTCCGCGAGCGCTTCGACGTTAAGGAAATAGTTTCGACGTGGAGTGCCGAGCTGTTTGAACCTTCGGATGGCCTCCCCATCATTGGCAAAGTTCCCGGCAAAGAAAACGTTTGGATCGCAACCGGGTTGAGCGGCGTCGGATTGACGTGGGGAACAGCCGCCGCGAAGTTAATTGCCGACCAGATGGCCGACAGGGATACTCCATTGAAAGAGGTGTTGTCGCCAAGCCGTTTCGGAGTCTCTGGTGCCGTCACGACGATCGTCGAACAAACACAGTCAATCGCTAATTATGCAGGGCGGCTCCTGCCGGGAAAGAATCTTGAAGACCGGCAATTCGCGCCTGGCCAAGGCGCCGTGGGGACGTTAGGCGGCGAGCGTGTCGCTATTTGCCGCGACCGCGACGGATGCGAACACCGGCATAGTCCGCTCTGCACTCATCTAGGTGGCGTCGTTCACTGGAACGAAGTCGAGCAAACTTGGGACTGCGCCGTCCACGGTGGACGTTTTGCGGCCGACGGCACTCGGATCTACGGACCGCCGGAAGATAAACTGAAAACACTTGGCACCAATGATTCTGATTGAGAGCCAGAATTCGGGCTGAATATGTTTGGGGACCTCCGCTTAACGTCAAGCACGCATGACCGAGCCGCAAGGCAGGCGCGAGAGGATCGTCGATCCGGCATGCGATTTGCTCAAGTCGTAGGTGTCCTCGGTTTTATGGACGTCGTGCCACGTAGCGTGCGGCGCGGACCTCGGAACGCCAACGTACTTATCACTCTAAGGAGTAAATGATGTCTCTCGATAATTTGGCAGACGCTTTTTATGACGAACTTCGCGATATTCTCAGTGCCGAAAAACAACTTACCAAGGCCCTTCCTAAGCTGGCGAAGAAAGCCTCAAGTCCCGAACTGAAAAAAGCTTTCGAGCATCACTTAAAGGAAACTGAAGGCCACGTCAAACGCGTCGAACAGGCGTTTGAGGATACCGGGAAAGCCGCGCGTGCGAAAACCTGCGAGGCAATGAGCGGATTGATCGAAGAAAGCGAATCGTTACTTAAGGAAGATGGTGACCCGATCGTCAAAGACGCAATGATGATCGCGTCCGCTCAAAAGGTCGAACACTACGAAATCGCCACCTATGGCACATTATGCACATGGGCAGAACTGCTCGGCTACTCGAAGGCATTGAAGCTGCTGAAACAGAATAACGACGAGGAACTGGCGGCCGACAGGAAACTGTCGGAAATCGCCAAGTCGATCAATCGCGAGGCCATGGCGGCGACGTCATAGGATTCCCTTGGTTTCCGGCCGTTGACGAATCTCAACGAGGCTTTCCGAGTTGAGAGGAGCAGCGCATCCGCGCTGCTCGTTGGCCGGGGACGGCTTCCAGTCATTTATGGATCTAACATCCGACCATCCATTCTGGTTTGTCCAGAATGGTTTAATACAGTCCTACCCGCCGCTCGAACGAAACGAATCGTGCGACGTTGCCGTTGTCGGTGCGGGTATCACCGGCGCGTTGATCGCCCATCGTCTGACAAAGATCGGACTCTCCGTCGTCGTGGTGGATCGTCGTGACGTTTGTCTCGGCAGCACGTCAGCCAGCACTGCCCTTTTGCAATACGAAATCGACTTGCCATTGGTGGAGATGGCGGGAAAGATTGGACTTGAATCGGCCAGGCGGGCTTATCGGCTCTCTTTTGAGGCGGTGGATTCGCTGGCAAAGTTAGCAGACGAGCTTCCCACCGATTGCGGCTTTGACCGCAAGACAAGTCTGTATGTCGCCTCGGATAAAAATAAGGCCGCCTTGTTAGCCGACGAAGCAGAAGCGCGCCGAGCTTGTGCGATCGATGTTCGCTTGCTCGGCTCAGACGAGCTTCGCGAAGAGTTTCATTTAAGCGGAACGGCCGCGTTGGTTTCCCAAAAGGCGGCGTCGTGCGACCCGTACCGGTTCGCGCACGGACTGCTCGCTGCCGCCGCTCATGCGGGCGCGAAAATCTTCGATCGGACCGACATCATCAACTTTGACTGCTGCAACGCGCGTGTCTGCTTGCGGACAAATCGCGAAACAACGATCACAGCACGACATGTGGTCGTCGCCACTGGTTATGAAGTGCAATCGATGTTGAAAGAACATGTGACTGAGCTGAAGAGTACTTACGCTCTCGTATCACAACCACTCGAATCGATTTCACCGTGGGATCATCGCTGGATCATGTGGGAGGCAAAGGACCCCTATCTTTACCTGAGAGTAACGTCGGACAATCGTTTGTTGGTCGGGGGCGAGGACGATCCGTTTCGAAACGCTGCTAGGCGCGACGCCCGCTTACCAAAGAAGACGCAACGGCTCCGCGACAAGGTGAGAAAGCTACTGCCAGATCTGGATTGGGAAGTAGAGTTCGCGTGGGCCGGAACCTTCGGCGTGACAGCTGACGGACTGGCTTATATCGGTCCGACTCTTGAGTACCCCCACTGTTACTTCGCGCTCGGTTTCGGGGGGAACGGAATCACATTCAGTGCGATCGCAGCAGACTTGTTAGCGGATATGCTGACTGGCAAGCAAAACGATGACGCCGCACTGTTCCGATTTGGTAGATAGTGCAGTTACGCGAAGCGGCACACCCTTTGCCCTGTTGGCATACAACGACGACCAAGCCTTCAACTTCCAGCCCATAACGAAACCATTTCAGAACGCCAAAGCGCAACGACTTTGGGCTTTTCTCGCGCGTACATTAAAGTACTCGCCGGGGCTTCCGTCACAGCGATACTTTTGCCGGGTGCGATCTCGGCAACGCTTCGTTGTTTACTTCGCGATTGAGTTAAGGATCTATCACGATCATTCGTTAAAATTGAATTTTCGATCGGAAACTTCATCGACCGATGGAAAGTCGTCAGGGATTTCGCTGGTTACCTTGCCGGTTGCCGCCCATTCCGTTCCTCGAACCAGCAATGTAATAAACCCGACGCATTGTTGTGAATCATTGCCGTGCCCGAGCGGTGTATGAAAAACGCGCCCTTCACCATACTTTACGGTCATCACGACGGGTTCGTGTCGACCCGTTCCTCCAGTCGATGGATCCGAATATGCAGTTGCCAATACTTTCATGTTGACGGCTGGGCCTCGCATTCGATCGTAAAGTTCGTCGTTCACGTGCATCCAGGCCGCAGGCATGTTCACTGTAATCGGATGATCCTCGTCGCGCACAATGACTTGAAAGGGATGTTGTCGCCCATGGCTTCCGCCACTTCCGGGTTGGTCGTCGCGGACGATTTCTCCATCGCGGTAATAGACATAGGGGCCAGTTTTTTCATTCCGTCCACCCCACCCCCCCAGACCTATGATTTGGTTATACTCATCCCAGTCGCCGAAAGCGTTGTTCGCTGCATGCACGACCACAAATCCGCCGCCATCGTTGACAAATTTCACGAAAGCTTCCTGGGTCGTTTTTGGCCAAGCGGCGCCGTTGTAATTGGAAATCACGACATCATATTTCTCAAAATCCGGAGCAAATTCGCTATCGATCCCACTCGCCTTCGTCCGAGCAATCTCAACCGAAAACTTGTCGGTTTCGGTCAGATAAGTCCGCATCATTTCGGTCGTCTGAGGCCAATTGCCATGGTTATTTTGACCGTCGACAATCAGTGCTTTAATTCTCTCTTGAGCGATGGCCAATGGCGTGCACGCGAGACTTGCCGAAATACAGATCACACTCAACAGGAAATTGAGTACCCTCATACGTCGAATCTTCAAGTTCAGTTTGATCATCATGATTTTGCTCCTTAACGGATTGAGCGGGAATCGATTCGCATCAGCTTGCGCTACAAGCTTATGGTACAGTGACTGAAATCACCTTGCAAAAGACTATTTTCAGTAAAAGGGATTGTACCCAAGTCGTCACGACTTTGTGAGCACTCGTCGTCCAAAAAATACGCACAAAAACTGCCTGGTCTCGATTGTGCCCTTCCCGATTGTGCCCTTCCCGATTGTGCGTGACAATCGCTGGTAATTTACCGATGCCCTGCTGCCCCATTATTCAATTCGTGAGCCGGGATTCCATTGATGTCAATTAGAAATAGAAGTGATGAAACGGCTGGAAGGTACTCGTCGAATTATAATCCGCATTTGATGCAAACAAGTCCATAAAAAAAGCCAGTTGACAACCATTGGATCGGCAACTGGCACTTATAAACAGGCGGATAAGTTTCCATTCAATGCCTGCGGCGAATAACGATGGAAACTGGTACCGCAATAATACCGGCAAGATGGACGGGCTCCCGTTTGACGGTGGATTGGGAGATTGGAAACGGGATGTTTGCCCGTCCACGAATGCAATAGAACGCAACATCTGTGCCAATCGAAATCGTCGACTCCGAAATCCCAAAAACGTGCAGTTTTTGTAAGTCTCGACAGATTCCGACAAAATTTTGTTCTCGAATTGAGACAATCATCGCGAAACGAGAATCGTCTTCCCGCAACATTGAACCCAGGACGAATGGATGATTCCTTCAACAATTGACCCGACCACGAAAAAACTCTTTCCCTATTCCCGCTGAAGCCCAGCCGCTCGAGTTTGTCCGACGCCAATCCGCTCGATCAATCCTGTATTGGCTCCGCGATACCTCAGCATATAGGCGCCGACTCGACCATTGTTTCCCTCGCCAACATAGACAACTGTCCGAGCCGGACGATTGGGTCCTGTAAATCGATTTCCAGAAAACCGAACTGAGCCGGTGACCATCACGTAGTCAACATCGGCTGCCCTTCCATCGGGTGAAAGATCGGCGGTTACATTTGTTTGGAAACTCGCACCCAAAACACCTGTTCGAGGATCAATGACCCAGCAATAAAGAGTGCCGGTCAAATGATCGAGGACGAATAATCCTTCAACATCTTCATCGATCCACCCCGTGGCACAGGACATCATCTTCCCCGAGGAGGCGGAGTCAGCGTGCAATTCAGTGGGAATTTGGAATTGTGTTTGCAACTCCCGATCATGACCGTATCCCATAATGAATCCGATCGCCAACAGGCCAACACTTGCCAATGCTACGGTCGCCACTTTCAACAAATTCAAAAACATGTTTCTACTCCGTTCAGGTAGGAGGTGTTTCGCGGACGAGTAGTTCAGCCGCGATCAAAAATCGAACTTCGAAAACTAGAGGGCCAATTACATCCATGAATCAACGACTTTCGTTAAGCACACACTCTGTCGCGTTCAAAGGCTCAGCCAATACATCCATCAGACAGCGATCGAAATGAATCGCAGATCAGACTTAAGCCGACCGATTCGACCCATCGCGTTTAAGCTAACGTCCATCAACCCAGAGTCCAAGTCTTCAGTCATTTAATCCTAATTGTATCCTGTTCGAAACGTCCAAACCAATCCTACTACAGCCAAATTCATGATTTTTTGTAACACTTGTCGTCAATCATCATCCTAACTCGCCGCGCCAGCGGGTGAATGCTTCTGGATGCTGCCCTTTCTGTACCGTGGAGATTCATTTACGGTAGTTGCGAGTTGGTAGTTGATGTATGACGGATTCACCTTGCGCTTCGAGGTTGTCGTTGGTATACGACGGATACTTTCATCTTCCACTCGCCTCGGTGCGGTCCATGGTCATAGCGCCATCTCGCGCCCTATCAATTCGGCC
Source organism: Pirellulaceae bacterium (assembly GCA_041748315.1). GTDB lineage: Bacteria > Planctomycetota > Planctomycetia > Pirellulales > Pirellulaceae > CALMEE01. Next base: position 3,979 of record JBGTDM010000011.1, on the reverse strand, counting down.
AAGGTAGCTCGATCAGACGTTCAGTATTTGTGACGGCGAACCTGCCTTCTTGGCCGCGACTTCTACGAGTAATGACTTCAACAACGATTGATCGACAGGTTTTACCAGGTGAGCATTAAAACCAGCCTCTGACGAATCCTTGCGGTCCGAGTCCTGTCCCCAGCCCGTGACGGCTGCGATCGTAATCGCCTGACCCCAAGGTTGTTGGCGGATTTTTCGACAGACCTCGAAGCCATTCAAGCCAGGCAAGCCCAGATCCAGTAGAATCAAATCCGGTTTGAACTCAGCGGCCAGTTCAATTGCCTTCAAGCCATCATTGGCAACACTGGTTTCGTGCCCTTGTAGCTGAAGCAACAAGGCAATACATTTCGCATTGTCCTCATAGTCATCGACGATCATGACTCGAAGCATTTCCAAGCACTCAGTTTGGTTGGAGGAATCGTCGCTTGGATGAATTGGCGAGTCAGAACCGAGGGGAATTTGCACGCGAAACTCGCTACCAAGGTTGATTCCTTCGCTTTGGACTGTGATGGTGCCGCCATGCATTTCGATGATCCGTTTGGCCAATGTCAGGCCAATTCCCAATCCAGTTTGAACTCGTTCTTGCGACTGGTCGACCTGACTAAACATCTCAAAAATGGATCCCAATTTATCTGCGGGAATGCCAATGCCGGAGTCTTGGACGATGACGGAAAACGATTCGTCCCCCTGTTCGGCGACCAATCGAATCACGCTTTCAGGTCCGCCGAATTTACTGGCGTTATTCAGGAGGTTGGAAAAGACTTGAGCCAACCGAATGGGATCGGCCACGACCTGAATCGGGACCTGTGGCAAGCGGATATCCAAGACTTGATGCATTTGTTCTGTCAAAGGTCGGGCGGCCTCAACCGCCGTTTCGATGACGCTGGCCAGATCGACGGATTCCAACCGCAACTGCAGTTTCCCTCGGCTGATTCGAGACAAGTCCAACAAATCGTCGATGAGTCGCACCATCTGACCGAGCTGCCGTTCCATGATCGACCTCGATTCGAGGACGATCTGAGGGTTGGCCTCGGATAGTTTGATGAGTTCCAGGGCGTGTCTTATCGGCGCTAACGGATTGCGGAGCTCGTGCGAAAGTGTTGCTAGAAATTCGTCTTTTCGACGATCTGCTTGGCGAAGTGCTTGTTCGGTTTTGATACGTTCGGTAATGTCCTCGATCAGGCCGATGAATCCCTCCACGGATCCATCGGGTTGAACATCGGGAATATAACGCACTTCGACAGCGCGACTCCCCCCCAGTCGATAGGGTACCTCAGCCTCAAAATGGACATTCTCGCCGGCCAAGGCCCGTTCAATCTTATCACGAATCTGTTCGAACGCTTTCGTTCCGATAACTTCCTCCACAGTCTTCCCGATGACTTCGCTTGAGTCCAAGCCAAACCATTGAATCAGGGTATCGTTAAAAAATCGGTAGCGCTTGCGACGGTCGATATAAATTACGACGACATGTAACGCGTCAATGAGCAAACGCAAGCGCCGCTCGTTACGCAAAATAATCGCTTCAGCCCTTTTCCGGGCGCGATCATCGCGTGCCGCCGTCGATGCCCCGATAATTTGTCCGGCACCATCGAAGATAGGTGAAATCGTCAAAGACACATCGATCATGGCACCCGACTTGGCAATGCGGATCGTTTCGAAAAGAGGAATTCGTTCACCTTGTCGAAGTCGTTGGTGTATTTCAGTTTCTTCGTTCTCGCGATCATGTGGGACGATGATCATGACCGACCTCCCGATCACTTCTGAGGCTTGATAGCCGAACAGTCGTTCCGCTCCTTCGTTCCACGAAGTGATCTTGCCGTCCAACGTCTTTGTAATAAACGCGTCGTCCGACGACTCAATGATCGAGGCCAACAAAGCTTGATCCTTTGATGCGCGTTTTTGGTCGGTGACATCGACGGTGAAGCATCGCGAGTGGACGAACTTTCCGTCCTCCCATTTCGCGGTGGAGTTGATCAACACATCCTTGATGGATCCGTCGCGGGCGCGGAGTTGCGAGGAATAGTCGCGAACCGTCTCGCCAGCCTTTAACTTTTCCATCAAATCGGCGATACGATTTTGATCCACATGGAACTCAGTGATGCATCGCCCGACGAACTCGTCGATCGAATAACCAAGCATTTCCAATTCAAACCTGTTGACGCGAAGTATCGTCCCGTCGAAACCAACCCAATGCATGCCAATATTGGCGTTATCAAAACAATCCGCCAACTCCTGCTCACTGCGTTTTAGTTTCTGTTCGGCTACTCGGCGTCTTGACACATCGCGAAACACTAAAACGCACCCGTTGATTGCATTCGTTTCGTCACGGATCGGAGCAACACTTTCGTCGATAGGTATTTTCGAACCTTGGCGGGTAATCAACAGTTTTCGTCTCGCCAACCCCTCGACCGTTCCCAGTTCAATGGCGCGAATTGCAGGATTCTCAACCGGCTGAAGAGTTTCCTCATCGACAATGTTGAATACAACGTCCAAAGGTTGATGTTGTGCGGCATCGTTCGGCCAGCCAGTCAGTTGTTCAGCCACCGGATTCAAGGAGACGACCCGGCCATCGCAATCACTCACGATCACGGCATCGCCGATACTAGAAAGCGTGATTCTCAATTGGTTGCGTTGGACACGCTCAGCATTCTCAGCGTTTTCCCGTTCTCGAATTTCGATCGACAGTTGATGATTCTGGCGAGCAACACGTTGCTGAGCGCGATGCAAGGTCTCGCAAAAAATGCTGATGAGTGTTCCCGAGAAGAGAAAGAACCCAAGCTCGATAACTCCCGTCAGATCCTCAAACTGAAAGGAATTCGTAGGGGTCATAAAAAAGTACAACGCTGCAAACGAACTCAATACGGTTGTCAGTAAACCGGGCGTCAGGCCCGCGACCCAAGCCGCCAACACGACGGCGGCGAAATACGTGATTAAAGGAACTTCTTCGCCAAACAGATCATTCAATTGAAACCGAACCAAGGTCGCTACGAGCGTCCCAAGGACAGCAACAACGTAGCCGAGCACCATGCGTTTTACGGAAAAAGACATTTGGTTTGACCGAAGAAAATCAGAATCGCAACCCCAAAAGGACAACGCCGATGCGTCATTCACGAAGCATCCGCTAAGAACCGGCACCAACGCGCTCGCGACCAACTCCTTCGGTCGAGCAACGACCGATTATGGCACGTGGGATAAGGGTCGTCAACGCTTTTACCCTAACGGGCAAACACGACGCCCGAGCCGATAAGGCTCTCGCTAAATTCGGCCCAGCAGGACCAAAATCAATATGATGATCAATATTAGGCCGAGGCCACCACTCGGATAAACGCCCCATTCGCGACTGTAGGGGTAGATTGGCAAAGCCCCTAATAGCAACAAGATCACGATGATGAGCAATACGGTTCCCAACATTTTTGTCCTCTTCTTTGGTATTCCTGTTAGGAGTCTATTGAAATTGGCTTCGTTGGTGCCCACTGCCGTCGTCGCTCATACAGGTGCACGACCTCGAAGTGCGGCGGCCAAAGCACTGATGACCAAAAGTACCAGAAAGACGTAAAACAGAATTTGTGCGATTCCTGCAAAACCGGCAGCGATTCCTCCGAATCCGAACAATGCGGCAATCAATGCTAAAACAATCAGTGTCAAAATCAATCGAAGCATCGAATCCCCTTCAAACAAATCCTTGATAACCAAATTAACTATCTTGGTGCATCGCAACTGCCATGCCAATCCGGACTCACTCGATCGACATTTTCAGCGTGCTTAATCTCGACTTCCTACGTCTGTGCTTCGCCGGCCATTTCGGCTCGATGCCAATTAAGAGGGCATCTGGTAATTGAAGTGATCTGTACAGGCAGGGGAAAATACTGGAAAAAGACTCGCAGGAGAATGTCCGTTCTAGAATTTTTTGCAAGGATGCTCAAATGTCTGAAGTTACGCGCGCACGGTATGCAACCGA
>JBGTDM010000010.1:0-26716 GCA_041748315.1 Pirellulaceae bacterium | reverse complement strand
AAAACAAACGGGATTGACCTGCGCAAAGACACAATGGCTTTGCAGCGCTTGCAGGAAGCTTGCGAAAAGGCCAAGAAGGAACTAAGTTCACGTCCTCAAACCGACATCAATTTGCCGTTCATTGCCCAGGATTCAAGTGGGAACGCAAAACATTTGCAGCAGTCGATCAGCCGATCGGAATTCGAAAAATTGATCGATCCGCTTGTCGACCGTTGCCGTCGCCCGGTTGAGCAGGCGATGAAAGACGCGAAGCTCTCACCTCAAGACATCGATGAGATCGTCTTGGTCGGTGGGTCGACCCGCGTCCCGAAAGTTTACGAAATGGTGAAATCGATCTTTGGGAGAGACCCCCACAAGGGCGTCAACCCGGACGAAGTCGTCGCAATTGGGGCGGCTATTCAAGGCTCCGTTTTGGCCGGGGAGCGTAAGGACGTACTGCTCCTCGATGTGACACCGCTGACGCTGGGTATCGAAACCGAACACGGAATTATGACTCCATTGGTTGAACGCAACACCACGATTCCAACCGAAAAGAAACAGACCTTTTCGACCGCGGCCGACAATCAAACGGCAGTGACGATCCAGGTTTTTCAAGGAGAACGATCGATGGCCAAGGACAATCGAATGTTAGGCCAGTTCAACTTGGAAGGGATCCCGTCCGCACCGCGTGGTGTCCCTAAAATCGAAGTCACATTTGATATCGATCAAAATGGTATTCTCAGTGTCTCCGCCAAAGACTTGGGGACTGGAAAGGAAGCATCAGTCAAAATCGAACAGTCTTCTGGCTTGTCGGATGACGAAATCAAGAAGATGCAGACTGAAGCTCAATCTCATGCGGAAGAAGACAAAAAGAAAGTCGAGTTGGCTGTGGCACGCAACGAAGCGGATAATATGTGCTACCAGATGGAAAAGATGGTCAAAGAGAATGCTGACAAGCTCAATGACAGCGATAAACAACCCTTGGAAGCGGCAATCACGAAAGCTCGACAAGCTGCTGAAGGGGACGATGTTGCCGCGATCAAGTCGGCAGTTTCCGAATTGGAACAAGCGTCTCACGCGCTCAGCAAAGCGCTGTATGAAAGCGCTGGTGCTAAGGGAGCCGCCGCAGATTCCGCGACCGCGAATGGGCAAGATGAGGCACCCGTGGACTCTGGTAATGAAGACGCCATCGATGCGGAATTCGAAGTTAAAAATGATTGAGGCTTGAAGCCAGGCAATCGACCCCGCAATGGATGCTCTTTAAATGGATGGAGTTCGGGTCGATGGTCTCGTCCTGCGCAGAATCGCTCGCATCTGACTCGTTGCATTAACAGTTGGAAACGAGTGCAGTGATCTGCACGTCCTGTTGAGCCGCAAAACTCATTTTGACCAGGTATTAAGCATGAACTTCCGCTTCGAAAAATTAACCCATAAGGCTCAAGAGGCCGTCATAGCGGCTCAGACGTTGGCGAGTGGATCGGGGCATCCCTCCATAACTCCCTTGCATTTGCTTGCCTCGCTGCTCGATGAGTCCGAGGGTATCGTTCGCCCCCTCTTGGAAAAATCGGGGGGAAATCTAGCTCAATTGCAATCGATGGTAGGCAGCGAACTGGATAAATTGCCGCGTGCCAGCGGGGGGAGCCCTCCAAGCCCTGATCAGCAATTGCAAACAATCTTTCAGCTGTCGGCCAATATCGCTGGTGAGATGAACGATGAGTTTATCGCCACTGAACATCTCATCATTGCCTTGACCAAATCACCCTCAACGGCGCAACGTTTTCTGCAAATGAGTGCGATTCGAGAAGATGATTTGCGTAAAACGCTTACTTCAATCCGAGGAAAATCTCGCGTGACTGACCAAAATCCTGAAGGTAAATATCAAGCCCTGGAGAAATACGGAATCGATCTCGTGGCCCGCGCTCAGGAAGGCAAGCTTGATCCGGTTATTGGCCGAGACAACGAAATTCGTCGCGTAATCCAGGTCCTCTCGCGGCGAACCAAAAACAATCCAGTGCTAATCGGACAACCGGGGGTTGGCAAAACCGCGATCGCGGAAGGACTGGCTCTGCGCATCGTCCAAAACGACGTGCCTCAAAGTTTGCTGGATAAACGAGTGATTGCTTTGGACATGGGCGCGCTCGTCGCTGGAACGAAATTTCGCGGCGAATTTGAGGAGCGATTGAAGGCCGTATTGCGCGAGGTCGATGAGGCCTCCGGTCAAATCATTCTGTTTGTTGACGAGTTACATACCGTCGTCGGCGCCGGTGCTGCAGAAGGTGGGAGCGATGCCAGCCAACTCATGAAACCGGCCTTGGCACGTGGTGAGCTGCATTGTGTCGGTGCGACAACTCTGGATGAATACCGCAAATATATCGAAAAGGATGCGGCACTGGAGCGTCGTTTTCAACCCGTCTATGTCGATGAGCCCAGCGTTCAAGATACCATCTCGATTCTACGTGGACTGAAACAGCGATATGAAACACATCACGGCGTGCAAATCAACGACTCGGCACTTGTCGCTGCTGCAGAACTTTCTAATCGCTATATCAGTGATCGCTTCCTGCCCGACAAAGCGATTGACCTGGTCGACGAGGCGGCCAGCAAACTGGCAATGGAACTCGACAGCGTGCCGATGGAAATCGATGTTGTGCAACGACGATTGACGCAATTGGAATTGGCCGCCCGACAATTGGAAAATGAAAATGATCCGGATGTGCAATTCCGTCTGGACGATGTGCGAAGTGAAATGGAGGCGAAACGAAAGGAATTAGCAAGCCTTCGGGAACAATGGGAGGCCGAAAAACTCGGCATGGGGGATGTTCAGGCGATCCGAAAATCGTTGGCCGATGCGCAATTGCAATTCGAACGCCTGGATACCGAGATTAAAACCAGGCAATCCTCTGGCGAACCGATCCGCGAAAATGATTTCCACCGATTGTATGAACTCGATGTGCAACGGAAGAAACTGTTGGAGCAGATCGAACGCAGCGAACGCCAGTCTCCTCAGGACGGCGAGGCAAAAGTCAGCCAAAAACGTTTGTTAAGCGAACGTGTCACTGAGCACGAAATTGCCGAGATCGTCAGTGCGTGGACTGGCATCCCCGTCACCAGAATGGTTGAATCCGAACGCGCCAAACTGTTGATCATGGAAGAACGCTTGCACCTCCGAGTCGTGGGTCAAGCGGATGCCGTTGAAGCAGTCAGCAATGCCGTCCGCCGCAGCCGCAGCGGATTGCAGGACCCTCATCGACCCATCGGTTCGTTCCTGTTTCTGGGACCGACCGGCGTCGGTAAGACCGAACTTTGCAAGGCACTTGCCGAGGTCTTATTCGACGATGAACAGGCGATGGTTCGCATCGACATGAGCGAGTTCATGGAAAAGCATTCTGTCAGCCGACTGATTGGAGCGCCTCCCGGGTATATCGGGTATGACGAGGGGGGCAAACTCACTGAGGCCGTAAGGCGCCGACCCTACAGTGTCGTGCTGCTCGATGAAATCGAAAAAGCGCACGACGACGTGTACAACATACTGCTGCAGGTACTCGATGATGGTCGCTTGACCGACAATCACGGACATACCGTCGATTTCACCAACACGATCATCGTAATGACCAGTAACGTGGGAAGTCAAATCATTCAAAAGATCACGGAGACCGGCGGGGATTCCGATGAGCTCAAAGCAGCCGTCGAACAGGCGGTAACCGCTCGTTTTGTACCTGAGTTGTTGAACCGAATTGACGAAAAAATCATCTTCCAACCACTCGATCGCTCACAGATCCGCAAGATTGTTGACTTGCAAATCCGCCATCTGGCCGATCGGCTGAAGACCAATAACCTGGTGTTGGAGGTTACCGACGAAGCTCGTAACCAAATTGCTGTCGAAGGATACGATCCCAAATACGGCGCTCGCCCGCTTAAACGCGTGATCACCAGCCGCTTGCAAAATGTTTTGGCAACTCGAATTCTAAATGGAGACTTCGAGAATGCCGGAGGAGTCCATATCGATTTTGAGCATGGCGATTTTACCTTCGATGCACTTGGCAAGTCGCAACAGGAAGTGTTGGCCTCATCGGGTGACGACTAAACGGGGTTGTCCGCCCCCGTTCAACCGAACCTTGGCAAGGCAATGTTTGACAAGGACCCGTTTGATTTCGGGCAGTTCCATGCCGGGAGAGCTCCGCGACATTCACATCAATGCGAAGAATCGACATGTTCGACGCGCAAATATCTCCGAAACGCATACACTAGTATGTATAGGGGAATGGTGTCGAGCAACGCGACGACCAGCTTGAACGCGTAACCCGTGGCGATAAAAAGCATCAAATGAGCCCAGATTGAACGACCTTCGGGGGGAAGCGGGAGGGCGTTGGCAAAAAAATGTGTGATCAGTATCACAGCGGTCGTGTCGACCAATTGGCTTACCATGGTGGAGCCGTTATTTCGCAACCATAAATGTTTACCTCGCGTCAATCGTCGCCAAAAGTGATAGAGGTAGACATCACAAAATTGTGCAAACATGTAGGCGATCATCGAGGCGGTTACAGCGCCAAACGCAAGAGTGCGGATCTTGTAAAATGCGTAAGCCGGGTCGTCGACTGCTGGGAGTCCAGTTGCAGGATCAAATTCAGGAATGGACGGCAACACGCCTCCCAGCCAGAGGATAAACATCACCCAGAGGTTGATAAACAACCCGACGGTGACGACCCAGTTCGCTCGTCGCCGACCATAAAATTCACTGATCAGATCGGTGCACAAAAAGGTGATCGGATAGGGAAGAACCCCAATGGCCAAGGCAAAACTGATTTCCCCCCACTGACCCCAATTGAGTTGATAACCTCCGGTTTCATCGGGATGAAGACTGAACAACACGATGAAACGACTGATTCCCAAAATATTCAGCATCGCCAATGTGCCCAGAAAAATCCCGGCGAGAACCAGGAAAACTCGTTCGCGACGGGCATGCAATTCGGAAGCTTCAATGGGATGGAGCGAGGCCAACGGTTTTGTCTTCATCACAAGATTCTGAACAACATTCCTTTAGGAATCAAGCGATTGACTGTTTTCGCTTGGTTCGAACCACGGTTTTGAGTCATCCCCTGTATACTCGCGGAGGTTTGGCTAAAATGGCGGGGGCGAACCGGATCGTCAGGGAATGAATTCTGTAAACGAGCATTTCGGCGGGTGTTGGTTAACATGGCTCGATGTGCGGCGCACGCCGTTACAACAGTTACAAAGCATGAGCGAATCCCTTGTCTGAACGTGCCCTAAGCACCCGGGCAAGATGATTCCTCGCCGGGTTGATTTGAAGCGGCCCGCCGTTAACTCGATTGATCTCGCTCGATGAGTTTATTGCGTGGATTAAACGAGAATTGAATTGAATATCATTGAAAACAACAACTCGGCGGTAACCCGTATTACGGAATAAGTATTGCGAACTTCACGGACGACGTAACGATCGACCTGGCTTGTTGGGCAATTTTCGGCCGTGTTGCGAACGGGCTGGCTAACCATTGAGAAAGATTATGACCACCACAATTGACTCACTGAAAACTCCATTGTTTGATTGGCATGTACAAGCTGCGGGTCGCATGGTCGATTTCGCTGGTTGGTCGATGCCAGTGCAATACACTTCGATTATCGAGGAACATCTGGCGACTCGCACTTCAATCGGCATGTTCGACGTATCGCATATGGGCCGATTTTTGTTTAGGAATGTTGCCGCCCTTGATTTCCTCGATCGATTGACGACTCGCCGAGTTGCCGGAATGGAACTGGGCAAGATACGCTATTCATTGATGATGAACGGTAGTGGTGGAATCCTGGATGACATCTTGGTCTATCATTTGGAGCATTTGGACGGCACACCGTTCGTCTACATGGTGGTGAACGCCAGTAATCGCGAAAAAATTCTAAACTGGCTGAAGCAAAATGGTGATCTGGACGAATGGGGCTTCTCCGATCAAACCTGTCAAACGGCGATGATTGCCGTGCAGGGTCCAAAGGCTTTGGACGTTGTTGCAAAAATTGTTTCACCCCCGCCTGCAGAATTGAAGTATTATACGGGTCGCACAACCGAACTGTTTAGCGCCGAGGCGATCGTCAGCCGTACCGGCTACACAGGCGAAGACGGCTGTGAGTTGATCGTGCCGGCGGGAAAGGCCGAGCAGATTTGGCTGTCAATCACGGAACTCGCGGAACCGCTGGGAGGTCGCGCTGCCGGATTGGGTGCGCGCGATACCTTGCGTTTGGAGGCAGCCATGCCGCTCTATGGTCATGAGCTGACTGAACAAACTAATCCATTGCAAGTTGATATCGGATTTGCCATCAATCTGAAGGACCGTGAATTCATAGGCCGAGATGCGATCGTTGCTGCAAAAGCGGATGCGACGCTTCCCGTCCGCGTTGGGTTGGAATTGGATGGGAAACGAGCCGCACGGGAACATTGCGGAATCTATGTGGGTGATCAGGTGGTCGGCGAAGTCACTAGCGGAACATTTTCTCCAACATTCCAAAAGCCGATTGCAATGGGATTTGTCAGTCCCTCGGTTGCGAAACCAGGGAAATCAATGGAAATTGATATTCGCGGTAAACGCATTGCTGCCAAGGTCGTCAAACTGCCGTTCTACTCGCGCACCTATTAACAAGTCGACATCTTAACCAGTAAATTGAATCAGTCATTTACAACAACAAACTAAGGAGATCGCATTGAAACCGGAAGAACTACTTTACGCCGAAACGCATGAGTGGGTCCACGTCGACAACTCGAGCGGTGACAAGATCGCAACGGTTGGAATATCGTCATTTGCTGTCGAGCAGTTGACCGATCTGGTGTTTATGGAACTCCCGGAATCCGGAACAACGGTCTCAGCGGGAAGTGAGTTTGGCGAAGTCGAATCGGTCAAAGCGGTCAGTCCGTTGTACAGTCCTGTGGACGGCGAAGTCGTTTCCGTCAACTCTTCACTTCCAGACAACTTGGAAATCTTGAACGAAGACCCTTATGAAAAAGGTTGGATCATCAAGGTTAAGCTAAGTGGCGAAGAGTCGCTCACCAAACTGTTGGATTTTGCCGCTTACCAGAAGCAATGTTCTGAGAACGGATAGGTGAGTGGTACGAGGGCAAAGAACAAGGTGGTAGCCCCTGTCGCTGACCCTTGTGTCTCAATCCAACCATTATGTGATTTCAGCGAACCAGTTAACTGTTTCGTGCGCATGCGGGGCGAACCTGACGGTTTAGGCTCGTTTGTTTACGGCAAACATTGATGGCGTGAATTCAAATCGGAGAATTTTACCCATTCAGGCAACTCAATTTTACCCTTTGGATTCACTTCACGCTCATGCCATACCATTTCAATACTTCCGAAGACCAACAAGCGATGTTACAGGCCATCGGGGCGACCGATCTGAACGATTTGTTTTCCGTGATTCCGGATGACATCAAGTTTCAAGGGCTGCTAAACATTCAATCGGCAATGAGTGAGATTGAGCTGGCTCAGCATTTGGAAAGGTTGGCTGCAAAAAATGATCACGTGGGTAATAAGGTCTGTTTTTTGGGTGGAGGAGCATATGACCATTTCATTCCTGCCGCCGTCGACATGATCGCGTCGCGAGGAGAATTCTATACCTCGTACACGCCTTATCAACCTGAGGTTTCACAAGGTAACTTGCAGGCAATGTTCGAATACCAATCGATGATTTGTCAGTTGACCGGAATGGACGTTTCCAATGCAAGCGTCTACGACGGTGGAACAGCAACCATCGAGGGGACATTGATGTGCATGGATGCTACAAAGCGGAAAAAGGCAGTTTTGCTGGGCACGGTGCATCCCGAATACAGGATGGTTGTTGAAACGTATTTGGTTGGCCTGAATTCGGTGGCCGTCACGATCCCTTGTCCTGCGGGTGTGGTCGATTTGGACTTGCTGCGCGACGCGGTGGACAATGAAACGGCTTGCATTGTGGTGCAACATCCGAATTTCTTTGGAACTTTGGAAAATGTTGAGGGAATTGTCGAAATCGCCCGCCAACAGGGGGCCCATGTCGTCCAGATATTTGATCCGATGAGCTTGGGGATATTGAAAAGCCCGGGAGAATTAGGCGCGGACATTGCCGTCGCCGAGGGACAGTGTTTGGGCAATCCATTGGCCTATGGCGGTCCGTATCTTGGAATTGTGGCAGCACGCGATTCGTTCATTCGTCGCATGCCGGGGCGAATCGCCGGTCAGACGATTTCACAGAATAATCAACGCTGCTTTGTTTTGACGTTGCAGACCCGTGAGCAACACATTCGCCGCGACAAAGCGACCAGCAACATTTGTACGAACCAAACCCTGTTCGCATTGCGTGCGACGATTTACCTGTCGCTGATGGGGCCCGAAGGGATGCGCGAGCTCGGTGAATTATGTGTCAAGAAAGCCAACTATGCCGCCAAAAAAATTACGGAACATGATCGATTCGAACTCGCTTTCCAGCAGCCGTTTTTCAAGGAGTTTGTGATCCGTGATCGTGCTGCAAATGTCGACGAACTATTGTCGGTGGCTTCCGCTCAAGGATTTATGGCAGGCGTATCCCTTGCACCATGGTATGACGAACTCTCCGATTGTTTTTTGGTTGCAGTCACCGAAAAGCGTACGCAACAGGAAATTGATCAATTCGCAAAAATGTTGGCTGGCATTGCAACGACCTCCGAAGCTATGCAGGTCTAAGCGATCAGGTTTTTGTTTTCCTGGACGGTCGTTTATTCAATTCGTTTTCACTCTTTAATTCAATAGACCAAAAACTTCATGCGAAATCGACAAGCAACACAATTGATTTTCGAATTGTCCAAGTCAGGACGCCGGGCTGCCAGACTCCCGCAACCAGAATCAGCCGTCGAGGCGGCATTAACCGATTTGCTTCCCTCGGACGCGTTACGCCAGAGTCCGCCTCCGTTACCTGAAGTTGCAGAGCCCGATGTGGTGCGTCATTTTACGAATTTGTCGACCCAGAATATGTCCGTCGACACTCATTTCTACCCGCTTGGTTCATGCACGATGAAGTACAATTCCAAGCGTAATGAGAGAATGGCCGCGTTGCCTGGAATCGGCAACGTGCATCCCTACCAATTGGAAGGATCCATGCAAGGATTGTTGCAGTTGCTATACGAGGTGCAGGAAATCTTTGCCGAGATTTCAGGATTGCCGTCGGTATCTCTGCAACCTGCGGCAGGTGCCCATGGCGAATTGACTGCCTTGATGGTCGCCGCTGCGTATTTCCGTGAACGCGGAGAAAATCGAACCAAAGTATTGGCTCCAGATAGTGCTCACGGAACCAATCCGGCAAGCGCTCACATGGCGGGATTCAAGGCAGTGACCGTGAAGAGCACTCCCAGGGGATTTGTCGACCTTGACGATTTAGAGGCCAAGTTAGATGATCAAACGGCCGTGTTTATGATCACCAATCCCAATACCTTGGGGCGTTTTGAGTTTAACATTAGCGAAATCTGTAAGCGGGTCCATGATGTGGGCGGGCTGGTTTATTTGGATGGAGCGAATATGAACGCCATCTTGGGGATTACGCGGCCTGGCGATTTTGGCGCTGACATGATGCATTTTAATCCCCACAAAACATTCAGCGGTCCCCATGGCGGCGGCGGCCCCGGAGCCGGTCCAATTTGCATGCGAGAATTTCTCGATCCGTATCTGCCGTCGCCCACAATAAAACGACATGATGATCAATTCTTGCTGGACTTTGATCGTCCGAAATCGATTGGAAGAGTGCGCAGCTTCTTTGGGAACACGGGTGTTTTGGTTCGCGCCTACTGTTACATTCTCACGCATGGACCAGACGGACTGCGACGCGTTTCTGAAAATGCGGTGCTGAATGCAAACTACTTGTTGGCCAAGGTGAAACATTTCCTGCCAGTGCCACAAGGGGAACGTTGCATGCACGAGTTCGTTGCGTCAGCGGGCGAATTGAAAAAGACCAAAGGGATCACCGCGATGGACATCGCCAAACGGCTGCTCGATCATGGATTCCACGCACCCACCGTTTATTTCCCATTAACCGTGCCGGAAGCGCTGATGGTCGAGCCAACAGAAACGGAGAGCAAAGAAACATTGGATGAATTTGCCAAGGCGCTATTTCGAATCACCGAAGAGTCAGCCGATGATCTTAAAGCCGCCCCCTATTCGACGCAGATTCGCCGTCCCGACGAAGTCGCAGCAGCACGTTCGCCGATTGTGCGCTGGCACGCCGAAGAAAAATGATCAACGCTCGACTCATCATCGACGATCCACAACCTGGAAGTTGGAATATGGCCATCGACCAAGCGCTGCTGGAATCGGCCAATTTCCGGCAAGAAATTACACTGCGTTGGTACCAATGGGCACCTCCAACACTCTCACTCGGCTACTTTCAGAGCTATGCCGATCGTCAACAGCATGATGCCAGCCTCGTTTGCGATGTTGTCCGTCGAGCATCTGGAGGTGGGGCAATCGTACATGATCACGAATGGACTTATAGTCTCTCGCTTCCGGCAGAAAATCGACTGGCTCGAATTCATGAAAATCTTGTTGATCAAGTTCATGGTGCGATCATCGATACCCTTCGCCAGTTCGAAGTCGTAGCCCAATTTTTTTCCCACGTTTGGATTGATCCGACAGACTTGGCACACCTGCCGGATCGACCCCACCCGTTTCTGTGTTTTTTGCGCCGTACCGGTAACGACCTGGTTATTGGTCCACACAAAGTCTGCGGTAGTGCACAACGGCGAGTCGATGGTGCAATCCTTCAGCATGGGAGTTTGCTAATGAAACGTTCCAAACATGCACCGGAATTGCCGGGAGTCGTTGATCTGGCAAAAAAACAAATTGGCATTGAAGAGAATCCGCGTTTTGTTGCCTTGTTAACTTCAAATATTGCGAAATCGCTTGATTTGGTTTTCGAGCAACAACCGCCCACTGATGGAGAAATCGAGTTGGCTAAGTTGATTGAGATCTCGCGGTTCGCGAATTCGCATTGGACGTGTAAGCGATAAGCTCTTGTGATTCGGGAGGGATGATGCGCTAACCGGTTCCACACCGAGGTGGATCGGGTCAACGTTCCCGTTTTGCGGGTTTGGAGTGGGACAATTTGTTTCCGGGTTACCCGTTGCATCAATGATCCAAGTCTCCGAACTTCTCGTCGATTGAGCCCTCCAATTCGATCGCCACTGTGCGTTGCTCGCTGTTCTCCGCCTGAAGGAAAATCGCTAAAGTTGGGCAAAGTTCCAAGTGCCCTTTTTGGCGACCCGGAATATTCTACTAAACCCGGATTTTCGTTGCGAAAACGCGACTTGAGATGGATTTTTGCTACAAAAGACTCGTTAACCAGTTTTTAAACAATTGCAATACTTGGGGCTTCACGCATATAATGCCTTCAGGGAAGAATTGGCATCAAAGTCGCATTAGTTGGTTCATTCCTTTGAATCGGCGAGGAGATTGCATGCAAGTAAAGTTAAAAGTTCAAGGTGGAAAGCACGAAGGTCGCGAAATCGCGATCACCGTGCCCGAGTTTATTATTGGTCGTGGGGATGATGCCCATTTACGACCCAGCAGCGACTTAATCAGTCGAAGGCATTGCTCGGTTAGAATTTTCAACGGCAAGGTCCTTGTTAAGGATTTGGGAAGCCGAAACGGCACGCTGATCAATGACCAATTACTCAAAACGGAATATGAGGCTGCTCCCGGCGACGTTTTGAAGGTGGGCAAACTGGTATTCGAAATCGTTATTGATGTCGCCAAACCGAGCATCAAAAAACCTAAAGTCGCCGGTATTGCCGATGCCGTTGCGCGAACCCAAAGCAACGTCAACGGAAACAATGATCTTGTCGACGAAGAGAGCATCACCGATTGGTTGAGTCAGCCAGCAGACACAACCTCCTCGTCTTCAGTCTTAGCCGAAACGCAGCAGTTCCGGTTTGATGAGACGTCGACTAAATTATTCACCAAGAGCAGTGATCTCGAAGGACAACGACAATCCGGTGACTCGGGCGAAACAACCACTGATGGATCGAGAACGGGTCGAATTAAGAAAAGGAAACCAGGCAAACTTCCGGAAGTTCCAAAACGAGTTGCCGAAAGCTCCAAAGGTGCTGCCGACGATGTGCTGAGAAAATTCTTTAATCGTCGTTGACTCTCGTTGTTGGTAAGGAGCCATTTGCTGTTCTTTCAGCATGGCATTCAACACGGCATTTCCGCTTTGTCGATTGCTATAACTTATTTTGACGCGTTGAGCGTCATCGCTCGAACCGAACCCTATTGCGGCAACCCGTTAGGAAATTTGGATCGCCGCTCTTCTTTGTGACGCTTACAGCCCCCTCCAGCCCCCTCGGCTTTCAAAATCTTCACTTTGACAGTCGCAGGGCGATGTGATCGATGTGTTTTGACTGACCAAAACAAGAGAATCACCGTTGATCGGGACGATCGGTGGTTGGATTGTGAGTTAAACCACTTGCATTTGTCGCGATGACCAGTGTGAATTTCTGTTTCTATCCGGTTAGCCCGCATTTCTCACAACGATGACTTTTGCGTTGGCGATCGCTCGATTGTTGGGCAAATGTCAGTGTTGTGGGCAACGGTGCGTTCAGGTCAAAGTGTCGTGCTGAGGACGTGTCGGCCTGAGGACAGGCCGACCTACTGCAGCTGCCGCTGTCCCCAGCGGCAGATGGCCCCTCTCGACGCTTTCCATGTGAGAAATGCGGGTTAGCTCCATTTTTATGCTATTTTCGACAATAATTTCGTGAGGAATCCGAACAGTCCAGCAACTAATTCGGTAGAATTGTGGTTGAAATACCGGGTGGCAAACTCAGGCGCAACAAGTGGATTATTGCCGGAGCCCATCTTTTCTGAAACACGCCGGTAGCTGATTCGGTATAGTATTAGCGGCTGACTGAACGAGCATGAACGAAGACTTGAAACTACTCGTAAACCGTTGCCTGGCCGGGCATCAATCCGCATTGATGGATTTTGTCCGGCGATTTCAGGGTCAAGTGTTCGGATTCTGCTTTCGAATGTTGGGCCAACGTGAAGATGCTGAAGACGCGACCCAGGAGACTTTCATTCGCGTTTTGAGGAATCTTCACCGGTGGGACCAACAACGTGATGTCGAACCTTGGCTGTTGACGATCGTCGGAAACCGGTGCCGCACACAATTGGCGAAACGCATGCGAGCACCGACCAGTTTCCCTTTGGAGTTCCCGGTTTCCGATCGATCCGTAGAACAAGAGATTGGCAACCAGTTGGCCGAAGAGATCAATTTGGCTTTGCAGTCCATCCGTGATGACCATAGCCAGGCTTTTGTTAGCTTTCATCGCGATGGATTGTCGTACGAAGAAATTGCACAAGCGATGAATGTTCCATTGGGAACAATTAAAACTTGGGTGCATCGTGGACGACGTGAACTTATCCGCCGCTTGTTACAACGTGAAGTGATATGGGATACAGAACGTGAATTGTCGAGATTTCGAGGATCGGATTCAAGAATTGCTGGATCAACGAGTTGACTTGCTCGAAGATTTTGTCGTCCAGAACCACGCAAAACAATGTGAACCATGTTCCCAGAAGTTGTTTTGGTATGGTCAATTGTTTAATTCAGATTCCAGCCTGAGCGACTCATTCTGCCTCGTGCGGTCTGAGCGACTTGTTCCTGAGTCGAGATCGACTGCTCGGATCCGCAATCTTGCTGGAGTTCTCGCCGTTTGTGTTTCCCTCGCCATCGTTGTCTGGGTATCGTTCGTGGTTAGCGATCAAACCAGTCACCAAATTGCCCATGCTCGAACTGACACAAGAGAACCGCAACGGAGTATTGACGCGACAACCGAAGTCCCGCAACACCACTTAGGATTTGACATTCCGAATTACGAGCTTCCAAGTCTTGTGTATCCTTCGGGGTTTGAAGCATCATCTATCCCACGCATGCACCGCGCGCCCACAAATGACCTCGATGGTAAGGAGGTGGCGATCCGTGAAAATAGGAATGATTTGGATGCGAATTTCTTTTCGAAGCCTGTCGATGCCGAACTTACCGTGACCCATTTATCGCGTTTAGTAACATCGATCGATCAAATTCCTCTTCCACTCAGCGCATTGCAGTCGTATTACGATTATACCTCGGCGATTCCCGGGGTTCGGCCATGGACTTCGGGGCTAAATCACGCGGCAAGATTAATTCAGCGGACGATCGAAGAGAAACCGGGAACTCGAAAATCCGAAACGGATGACCTGGGACATCGGCCCAAGTTCCCAATCGATTGCCTGAATGGCTTGTGGGCCTGATCGAGATATTTTTGGGAAGGCCTGCTGTCGCTACCCCTGCGTTCTACCGCTCGAACCGAATCTCGATGTCAATGCTTTGTAAACGCCATGTTAACTTCAGGTTAAAATCTGCGTTCACAGGGGAGGGGGAGGCCGCATGCCCTGCAAACAGGTTTCGGTTTTCTGCGTTTGATTCACTGCTGGGAATCGCGCCGTACCACGAGGCTAAGGCATAAAACGTAACTGTTCGCCAATGTTGCGAGTTAGTTTACTATGATCGAACCGGCAAACAATGTATGCTGTACTTTTTGACTTGATCACTCGGGGAGCCGCGATGCATTATTCGTACCTGCATACGATCTTTATATGGGCCGGAATCAGTTTCTGGACCGCGACGTCAACTTGCTATCCAATTCATGCTCAGGATCAACAGGAGCCACGATACTGGAAAGGCAACTTGCATACCCATACGTTTTGGAGCGATGGAAAGGATTTTCCTGAGATGATCGCCAAATGGTATGTCGATCATGACTACCACTTTCTGGCACTTTCCGATCATAACGTCTTGAGCCGCGGCGAAAAATGGATTGATATCAAACGTGTTGAAAATTTGGCTGGCGAAGATTGCCTGGATAAGTATGTTAAAGCGTTTGGTGATCGAGTTCAGCTTCGAGAGGTTGGTGGCACAAATCAACAGGACGGCAAGAAACCCAAGGATGACTCGGACGATTTGCCTGAGTCTGACGATGTGACGACTGAAGTTCGATTGGCAACGTATGATGACCTTTGCGAACTTTTTAATCGACCTGGCGAGTTCCTGATGATCGAAGGGGAGGAAATTAGTGACTCATTTCGGGGTCTGCCGATTCATTTGAATGCCACGAATCTTCACGAACTGCTGCCACCAGTCCGAGGTGATTCAGTTCGTGAGACCATTCGCAATAATTTACGCGCGGCACAAGAGCAAGCCCGAAGATATCGACGTGAGATCCTTGTCCATCTCAATCATCCCAACTTCGGCTGGGCCATCACACCTGAGGATTTGGCCTGGGTTACTGAAGAACAGTTTTTTGAAGTGATGAACGGACATCCTTCGGTAAGACAGCTTGGTGACGAAACGCGTCCGTCGATCGAAAAGTTCTGGGATATCGTCAATACGTTGCGAATTGTTAAGTTAAATGCGCCACCCGTTTTTGGCTTGGGTACGGATGATAGCCACGATTACGGCGACCGACCCGGTAGTCGATCTGGACGCGCCTGGGTGATGGTCAAGTCGACCGAACTTACCGCATCAGCACTCATACAGGCAATGCGAAGGGGAGATTTCTACTCCTCCAGCGGCGTCACGCTCACGCGAATCGATTTTGCCGCTGACACATCGGTGTTGGAGATTGAAATCACTGGCGAGCCAGATGTCGAATACACGACACATTTTATAGGAACCCTGGAAACAGCCTCACTTTCACCACCTGGCACCAAAGACGAACCCAGTTCGGAAGAGGACGCAGCCGAATCCACTGGACGACGTAAATTTTCAGATGAAATCGGGCAAATTCTTGAAACACAAACAGGGACCCGTGTACGTTATGCGTTGACGGGAAAAGAGCTCTACGTCCGTGCCCTGATAACTTCCAGCAAACCCCATCCCGATCCATCGTTCGCCGACCAGTTCGAACAAGCATGGACTCAACCGGTCGGCTGGCGCAACCGATTAAAGTGAGCCGTTTGATAACAATCACCCAGAATATACAGGCCTATTTTTTTTCATCGCCAAATCCGGCTCCAATTGAAACCAAGAGTTTCATCGCTTCATTAACGGTGATCCCAGCCGCTCGCGTTTGCGAAACTGCGATCAAGATCATGCGACCCGTGGTAGGCGCCGGGACATTGGGAACAAATACAGTCAGTTTTTGTTCCAAGTCTTCGGGATGTGGTTCCTTGGTCACAAGCGCTATTTCTTCACCAGCCACATCTCGCGCTTGAATGTACACAACGCGACGAAAAAAGGCGTTGGGACCCTGCCCATAACCCAAAATTTGCTTGAGCGTTTGATATAAATTGCCCAAAATCGGCAGCCGATCGATCAAGCGATCAATTAAACTCCACAACCAGTTCCCGATAAAGGTCGTTACGGCAAGACCAACCAGGTATACCGCAACCAAACTAACGATGATTCCCATCCCGAAAAAGTAAAATCCTTGCTCCCGCATCCAGGAGTTGGCAATTTGACTCTCCAGGTAAGCAATGGCTATCACCAGTCCGATCAGTGGTAATAATGCGACCAATCCCGCAACCATACACTGAACAAAATGTCGACGCAACCAATTCATGCATTTATTCCCATATCGATTACCACGATTCCAAAAAGTAAATCAATCCAACGTACTGTCGGCCAGAATGTTGAAGGTGATCAAGGTAAAGTGTAGTATAAGCACCAACACAATTCGTTCCTAGTTCGGTGCCGTTTCCGTGATCGACGCTGGCATATGGATATCATCGACCACGGTCAACGACATCGGCAAAACTTGAACGCAACATTTTTTTCCAATGGCTACGGCTATCTCCAAGTCATGGTGGTTGAAGCACTTTTACGATTCCAAGATCCCAAGTGACTGCTGATCCATGGTCTTACCTCGAAACCACGCTCCCGTTTTATTGATTGTAGCGATGTTTGCCAAGGACGCTTCTGCATTGGAATGGTCGACGGAACAGCTTCAACAACAGTTCGGTGAGGTGGCGTTGCGCAGTGTGGATCAGCAATTCAACCAAACGAAATATTATGAAGCGGACATGGGCTCGGAACTTGTTAAACGACTTATCGCGTTTAAAGACCTTATCGATCCCGCACTTTTACCGCAAATCAAACTGGCGACCATCGAACTCGAACAGCAATTATCAGTGATGCGAACTGGGGATTTGAAACGGCCTGTGAATTTGGACCCTGGATACCTGACCGAGGCCAAGTTAGTCTTAGCCACGACCAAGGATCGAGACCATCGGCTTTACCTTGGCCATGGAATTTTTGGAGAGGTCACGCTTTACTACCAACAACATCGCTGGCAGTCCTCGCGCTGGACGTATCCCGATTATCAGACGGCTGAAGTGATCAGCTTCCTGCGAACCTGCCGTAACTATTTGCGCAGGCGATACGGAATGGATTAACAAGTATGAGACAACAAATTTTGGAAATGGACGATAAGGGGAATGTAATCTGGGTCATGCCCCCGATCCCCTGGAATTTTTAAGGCATGGCTCGGGCGTTCAAAGTATTTTGTCGGTTATGTCTGTTTCGTTCGGTGAAACGGGGGATGGCTCTGCGCGACCGCTACGAGCCGAGGAATTTCCGATTGTCTGTCGACCGATCGCTATGTTCCGACACGAAGTTCTTTGTGAACTGGCACGCTCGTGGTTTCATCTTCGGTCTACCGTTGCATCAAGCATTGACATTAGACCAAGGCAAAAGACGAGTCGAAGATTCTCGCTGGGATACTCCGGCCTGATGTCCGTTACGACAAGCAGCAATTGGCTGAATGGTTGATGGCCTGTCTGGATAACATATGTTTAGCGACCGACCTCGGAGAGGTCGGCGACATTGTCGCCAGTGTGAATAGCTCTCGGGTTTCCGACTCGCTTGGCCGGACTCGGCTTCGACTGTATTTCACGAATACATTGGAGGGCAAACCGTGGATTGCAGGAATGTCGGGCCCGATGATTTGTTCGTCGGAGGCCATCTCGCTCCTCACGACGAATTGCTTTCAAGAGTTGATTGTCGAGTCACCATGGTTATGATCGAAAGCTAAATTCGAAAAGCACTGGCGACACGCCATGAATCAACACAACGCTGCTCCTCGTTACCATAATCAACGATACGGTATCACTTTCGACCAATTTCTGGAGAAGATTCGTTTTGGTCGGACCAAAAAATAATAGCCGAAGTCATCGAAAGAACCATCGATTGAAGTTATGGTTGGATAATGTATAGGGGGCGTTAATGGCAAAGATCGCTTCCAAGTTCGTGTTGAACTAGGCGGCTTTGCCTTGATCGAGCTTTTGCATCTTTTCGCAATAAAGTCGCTTTGCCTGGCCTTGCCAGTTGTCGCGCTGAATTCGATCTTTAAAGGCTAACAGCACAGAGAACTCGTCAATCGCTGTTTGATCCCATTCCATAATCTGTTGATAAGTATAGACGCCAAATTCGTTGAGGCGCTGTTCCAGAATGGTTGCGATCCCGGAGATCTTTTTTAGATCGTCTTTGTTCGCGGGTACTTCTGTATAAATTAATCCTCGAACCGGGTCGATTCGGGATCCTTGTAGCGACGTTGAATGGCGATCGACGATTGTCGCTGACATTCGTGGAAAGTCGGTCGTCCCTTGCCGACTGCGCGATAGTATATTGCCTCGTTCTCGGCGCAGATTGCGGATCGTCTCTTCGTGGGTGTTTATACTGGCCATCAAGTGATTGAGCTGACCGCGGATGGTTTCGGACTCGCCGAATGCCTGGTCACGTTGCGTCACCAAATGTTCGAGCCTCCGGTGCCATTCGACCTGAGCGGATTCAAATGCATCGATTTGGTCTTCGAGGTCTCGAACTTTGAGATGAACGATGGCCAATTCCCGTTGGGTTTCTGCATGCGATTCAACACTCAACAAGTGCACTTGTCGGGCCTGTTCCAATGCAGTTTGGAAATGTTCGGCGCGGGAAACAGCAGCTTTGACTTCACTGTCGTGCTGCGCGATCTGTTCACGCAGTGTGCGCATGGTCAGCTCTTGGTTTTCGGTCCGTTTTCGCAACCCGCCGATTACCGTACAGGCTTGCTTTTCGGCTGACATGGCTGTATCGCGTTCTGCAATAATTTGTTCGATTCGTTGATTGGAATTCTCCAGGGATTGTTCGAGCGCCACGCAGCGCATCCGCGTCGTCGCCGATTCTGATTCGATTTCTTCCAGTTTTTGAATTCTTGCTTGCTGAAGTTGAAATTGTACTCGCAAATCGCGAAGCGCATCCTCGGCCAGATTTTTTGCGGAGATTGCTGTGGCGACTTGGCCGCGGGACTCGTTGAGCAATTCCGCGTGCGCACGCATGGAGGATTCCAACGACACATACTCCTTTTCCAAGCCGCTTGCATTCTGGATGGCAGTCTCGAGTATCAGCTGGCGGTTTCTCAATTCTGATTCAAGCTCGGCAACTTTTGATTCGGCGCTTTGAAGTTGAGTAGCGATCCGATCGTGAGCTGAGGAGAATCGCTCGATTTCGCTCTCCCGTTGGCTGACCTTCGATTCAATTCGGCTCAATTGTTCGCTCCATCGTCCTTCAGTCTCGGACAGGTCTCGAACGTGTTTTTGTTTCAGCTCGTGGAGTAGATCGTTCAGTTCGGTTCGCTGCCGTGTTTCATCGGTGAGTCGTTTTCTAAAATCGCTCGCTTGAGATTGGGCGGAGGAAAGTTCGATTTCCAGCTTCTGACAACGTTTGTCAAGGATATGCTGTTCGCATTCGAAATCATCGCAGACCTGTTGTAGAAGCACCAACTTTGCTTGACGCTCACGTAATTCATCTTGTAATTCTTCGACCCGGAAGTGTTGACCGGAAATCTCACGATTCAGCCGCTTGTTGTCGTCATCGAGTTTCTGTTTGAGAGCTTCCTCGTCAGTGCGGTCGCGATAGGTAAACAGATACCCAATCACGATTCCGGAAAAGAAAAGGATAAGGCCCGTCATTAATGGCAAGATCATCGTTGGCATTGCGAAAACCCATTTTCGTTTTGCTGCGCAGAGTAGCTAGCATGTCGCGCACTTGGCGACAGCGCTTCAGTTCATTATCATTCGGCAAGATAGCGAAGAAAATCCAATCATTCCAAAGATAACGGTTGAATCGGCAGCGGATCGCTGTAGTTCCTAGCATGAACTTTGGTTGGGATTGCCAACCTGCTGCAAACGCAACCCCGACATGTCGACGGCTGCGACCGCTCGAGGCGCAACCATGCCATCGCCATACACCGTTCCGATTCAACTTCGCGTTCAATGGTTCAACTCAATACGATCAGGATTAAGTTTTCGATCGTAAGACACTCGGTGTCGGGTTGATTCTTAACTCGGTCGAAAATTTGATCATCGACCCATTGAACGTTGGTTTGAGATGACGCTGAGCTGGATGGATGAACAGTGATTACTTGAGATTCGAGCTTTAAATCTAGATATCCATTTGGTTTCGCAATTGACGCTTGCGATCGAGCAATTGTTCGCTTATTTTAGGAATTTCCATTCCGACTTCGTTGGGGGTCGCGTATTCCGCCATCGCGTAATTGGATTGGCCGGCGTTGGAGGTTTGTTTTTCGTTGATGATGCAGGGGACAAGTCGAGGCTAATCTGCGTCGGGTTGCTGACCCACAGCCGATAAAAATGAGGTCAATGACATTGAGTGAAAACAACAGTGAAGGAAAAGAACTGGAATCTCACGAGGCCTTGGATCGTCCGCGTCGGATTCCGATTTGGTTGGTCGTCGTATGGGTGCTTGGAATCTTGGCGGCGACGACTCTACATCTTTTTGCCGACGCTCTGAACGACAGTTTGGCGCAACAAGACGCAGGGGTAATTTTTTTCATCACCGTGGGAATTTGGGTTCTGTGTTGTGCTTGCCTTTTTACCTGGCTGATTTTTTTCAGCCGCTGGAATTTTTGGATCTCCCGCGTGCTGCCGCTAAGTGTGGTGATGCTCATTGCCATTTTTTTGATTTTGTATAAGCCACGTCATGGCGGCAACGCTGAGATTGTTGGATGGGAGCCTCGGTTTTGGAGAAGCGAACTGGAGATGGTCGAGGGGAGCGAATCGGCTGACTTGTCGGTTTCGGGTCCGAATGATTTCTGGCAGTTCTTAGGTCCACATCGAAATGCGACATTAACGGGAACGGCGATTCTGGCTGATGAAACACCGCACGTTGTTTGGAAACAACCGATTGGCAAGGGTTGGTCAGGGTTTGCCGCAGTTGGTGAATACGCTGTTACGATGGAGCAACGTGGCGGAGACGAACTGGTCAATTGCTACCGAATCGCTGACGGAACACTGGCTTGGACGTATCGTCATGAAGCACGTTATCAGGACCCGACAAACTTGGGTGGTTTGGGGCCGCGAGGTACACCGGCGATTGTTGATGGTCGGGTTTATGCGTCGGGAGGAACGGGAATCCTGGTATGCCTGAACGGGCAAGATGGACGCCTGTTGTGGGATGTTGATGTACCTGAGTTGTTGGGAATCAAGCAGAACTTCAGCACAACCATGACGGGTCTACGTTACTCGCAGGAAGACAGCAAACTGCCTTGGGGACGCGCCGCCTCTCCACTAGTCCATGAGGATTTGGTGATTGTTCCGGGTGGTGGGCCTAGAAATGGCCCGTTTGTCTCATTGATCGCATTCGATCGGATTACCGGAGTTGAGCGGTGGCGCGGAGGCGAGCAAATGATCTCCTATGGTTCAGCGAGCGTGGCCCGCATCAACGGCCAGGATCAAATCATCATCCTCAATGAGAGCAGTGTTGCCGGTCACGATCCAATTTCAGGGGACGAGCTCTGGCGACATGAACGAGCCGGCAATAGTGACACCGACGCAAATTGTTCTCAGCCCATCGCGGTTGCCGATGACTTGATCCTGATTGGCAAGGGGTACGGATTGGGGGGCGAACTGTTGCGAGTCCAGGGAAATGATGTCGTTTCCGTCTGGAAAAATTCGCTTGTCGTCAAAACAAAATTAACGGTTCCCGTCGTATTTCAAGATCATATCTACTGCCTGTCCGACGGAATTTTGGAATGTACTGAGTTGATGACCGGCAAGCGAATCTGGAAGAGAACCCGGTTTTCCCAAGGTCAGTTACTGTTGGTCGGAGATAAACTTCTTGTGCACTCTCAATCTGGGACATTGCACCTGGTTCAAGCGTCACCTGTCAACTACCAGGAGTTTGAAAATTTCAGGATCGATACCATTTCAGGAGTCTGTTGGAATATGCTTTGCCTGCACAATCGGAGTCAGTTGTTGGTCCGGAGTGAATTGGAGGCGGCGCTTATCCAGATTCCAGTCCTGGACGAGAAAATCGCAGGAAACAGCGACTACATTTTTTTGAGCGGTGACGACCTTGCCGAACGATAAATCACCTGACACAGTTGTGGTTACAGGTTCCTCGACGGGGATCGGGCGTGCAATCGCGCTGCGTCTGGCCGGTGAAGGTTATCGATTGATTCTTCACGGACGAGAACCATCGGTCAATCTCAAGGAGACCGCTGAACAGGCTCGGCAGCTCAATGTCCCTGTTTCAACGATCTGCGCGGATTTTTCAATACGCGACGGAGCCGACAGGTTTTTTGAACTGGTTGTTGCTGAGTCTGACGGGTTTAAGGCCTGGATCAACAACGCCGGAGCAGACATACTTACTGGTGATCAAGACGCGCGGTCGTTTGTGCGAGATTTTGAACAACTGTGGATGGTCGACGTTCGAGCCACGCTGTCATTGTCTCGACAGGTCGCCGAACACATGCGGCGTCAAGCAGTTTCTTCAGGTCCGGTGGCCGCAAATGCCGGTTCGATCGTCAACATCGGGTGGGACCAGGCGAGCACTGGAATTGAAGGTGAGAGCGGACTGTTGTTTTCAACGACCAAAGGTGCAATCATGGCGATGACGGCCAGTCTGGCAAAGACGTACGCACCTTGGGTTCGCGTTAACTGTGTGGCCCCAGGTTGGATTCAAACGGAATGGGGAGAACAGGCTTCCGAGTATTGGCAACGACGTGCGTGCAACGAATCGTTACTTGGGCGCTGGGGAACACCACAGGATGTTGCCAATACGATCGCGTTTTTAATCAGCGAGCAAGCGGGATTCATCAACGGACAAATATTGGCCGTCAATGGTGGTTTCGCCGGCGGACTTCGAGAGGAACCAAAAAATTGAAACAGACCCTGACATTGGAAGAAAGAACGATTGGCGACCTCTTCTGTCGGATCGTCGATCCATCGGATGCTTCCGGCGATCTCAACAAGGTGGTCATCCTGTGCCATGGTTATGGTGCAGGCGGGGATGATTTAGTGCCCTGTGCCAGAGAACTACTTGCCGCTGCAAACCTTGGCCGAGTCCGATTCGTATTTCCAGCAGCTCCTATCAAGCTCGAGGAATTCTACGGAGATTCGCGAGCTTGGTGGCCGATCGATATGGTCGCATTGCAATCGGCGATGGAAACAGGCAACATTCGCGATTTGCGAAACGATCAACCGGGATTGTTATCAAAGCAGAGAAAATCCATCATGGAACTGATCGACCAACTCAAGATCGAATGCGGCTTGGAAAATTCAGCTTTCGTATTAGGAGGATTTTCTCAGGGAGCGATGTTGGCAACCGATGTCGCTTTACACCTTGCTGATCCACCTGCAGGATTAGTTATTTGGTCGGGAACGTTGCTTAACGAATCCAATTGGAAAACACTTTCTCAAGACCGTTCGCCAGATCGCAAGTTCCCGATTTTTCAGAGTCATGGCCGCATCGACCCAATTATTCCATTCGTGAGTGCGGAATGGCTGCAGGAGATGTTTGAAACCGCTGGTTTTGAAGTTGACTTTCTCTCCTTTGTGGGGGGCCACACGATTTCTCCTGAAGGAATCCAAGCGGCAGCCAGATTAATCAAAGGGGTCAGCGACGGTCTTGAAAAAGATCCATAGGCGATTCGAAAAAAGATTTTCGAATGCCGCTTTCCAAAGAATACAGGGCACGTCTATCAGCAGCGATCCAATAGCTTCCCGATTGTTGCTTGGTTTCCGCCACGGCCGGCCGCATGCAGGAGTGACACTGAACCAGCCGTTCGGCAGGAATACAAGGCCTTGGAGGACGAGAACTCCATGTTTCCGCCAATCGGGCATCATCGCCGCGATTTCGCTTTTTTTGCGCGGTGCCACGACACGCTTACGGACGAAATCTAGACCAGTCGACGCCGAGCTTGCGCATGCGGGCCCGAAGCGTGTGCGGATTGATCTTGAGCAGTGTGGCTGCCCCGCGGCGGCCTTCGATGCGACCCTCCGTCAGCATTAACACGGTTTCGATGTGCGCACGCATGGCCTCATCAAGCGACGGAACTTCGTTGTGCGGCTTGGCATTGATCCCAAGGGAAGCAGCGGCCGCAGATGGTGGCGTCAGGATTTCTCGATTGCTCATCGAACCTAGCGCCTTGGCGACTTCCAACCCCATTCCATTGCCCAGGATTGCGGCGCGATCAATCACCGCCCCCAATTCGCGGATATTTCCCGGCCAATCATAGGATTGAAGAAGTCGAATGTCCTCTTCGCCTGGGTAGGCCGGAGACAAAGTAAATCTGGCAGCGGCACGTTCGGCGAAATGGTGTGCCAAATCTCGGATGTCTTCACGCCGTTCCCGTAGTGGGGGGAGCAACACTGGAAAAACCGCCAGCCGGTACCAGAGATCTTCCCGAAACCGTCCTTCACGGACCATCATCGCCAGGTCGCGATGCGTGGCCGCAACGACGCGAACGTCGACATGAATCGGATGCGTTCCCCCTACGCGCTCCACGAAACCGTCCTGAAGCACACGCAGAAACCGCACTTGGGCCTCCAGCGGAAGCTCGCCGATCTCATCGAGGAACAGCGTTCCCCCGTCCCCACGCTCGAACCATCCCTGCCGCGACTGTTCCGCTCCCGTGAAGCTCCCTTTTTCATGACCGAACAATTGGGAGTCAATCAACTCGGAAGGGATCGCTCCACAGTTGACGCGAATGAATGGACCTTGGTGACGCGAGCCGCGAACGTGGAGGGCACGTGCCACCAGTTCCTTGCCGGTCCCGGTCTCGCCGAGAATCAGGACTGGCACATTCGAGTGTGCCACCAGTTCGACACGCTCCATCACCTGCTTCAAGCCAGACTGTTCGCCAACGATCATCTCACCGAGGTCGGTTCTCCCCAGTCGGTGCAGCAGCGCGCCCCGTTCGGCCTCGGCGGCTTCACGCAATCTAGCCATTTCGTGCAAGCGCCGATCATTTTCCAGCGCCACGGAAAACGGCTTACAGAGCATTTCAAGCATCTCGAAATGCGAGTCATCGAATTGTCGATCACTTTGGGCCACGAGCAGCAACACACCTTCTGGACCATCGCGCCCGATCAGCGGTGCTGCCAACACATCGCCATTGACATCTGGCGGCAAGATCAAACCCAAAACCCCTCTGAGACGCTTTCCTCGCTGCAACAAGCGACCGCTTCTCCCCCAGCTCAGAAGGCGTTTGAACTCAGCTTTTGAGAAAACGCGGCGATTCTCGCGAATAGGGGATTGTGGCTCCGTGGGCGCGGCAGCGACGGTCAGGATGCAGGCAGGCTCAGACTCAATTCGGCGAACGACGATTTGTTCCAGCGGTATCTGCCTTGTTAGCAGTCCCGCGATGGTGAGCGTGGAGTTGTGGATCTCGATATGGCGGCACGCCTCGCGCCAAACTTCGAGCAAAATCTGTTGAAACCGTTGCATCACCGTGCTCCGTTATATGTGCTGGATAATCCATTATAGTCCACGGATTAATTCCAGGAAATATCACGGTTCAGTTTATCGAATGGCCGTTTCCCTCAACAAACCCTTTCAATTCTGCACAGGTTGACGCAATTCTTCGGTTGGCACGGCCATTGCGTAGGCAGGTGGCTGACCGCGACGCAGTCCCCGGCGAATAAGCACACGAAGCGGCCGTTGATCGACAATCTTTCGAACGAAGGTAACCGACTATCATGAACGCTCGAACATCTGTATCGCTGCTCGTGGCGCTCTCCGCTATAAGTCTTGCTAGTGGCTGTAGCGGTACGGCGACCAACGGCGCAAGTGCATCATCAACTGTCCGTCTCCTCAACGTCTCCTATGATCCCACCCGGGAACTCTATGTCGAAATCAACGAAGAATTTCGGAAACACTGGAAGGAAAAGACCGGGCAAGAGGTAACCATCGACCAGTCGCACGGCGGCGCGGGAAAGCAAGCCCGTGGGGTGATCGATGGATTGAAGGCTGACGTGATCACGTTGGCATTGGCCTACGACATCGACGCCATTGCCGAGAAAACGGACCTGATTCCCCTAGACTGGCAGAAACGGCTCCCACACAACAGTTCGCCATACACCTCGACCATCGTCTTTCTGGTGCGGAAAGGAAACCCCAAGAACATCCACGACTGGAACGATCTAGCCAGGCCGGGCATCGAGGTGATTACTTCAAATCCCAAGACCTCGGGCGGGGCGCGTTGGAACTATCTGGCAGCGTGGGGTTACGCCTTGCGGCAGCCGGGTGGCGACGAAACCAAGGCCAAAGAGTTTGTCACGGCAATT
Organism: Pirellulaceae bacterium; assembly: GCA_041748315.1. Taxonomy (GTDB): domain Bacteria; phylum Planctomycetota; class Planctomycetia; order Pirellulales; family Pirellulaceae; genus CALMEE01. The sequence continues at coordinate 134 of JBGTDM010000010.1, read as the reverse complement.
TTCAAGAACGTTCCCGTGCTTGACTCCGGAGCTCGCGGCTCGACAACGACGTTTGTCCAGCGCGGTATTGGCGACGTGTTGCTGACTTGGGAGAACGAAGCCTTTCTAGCTGTCCACGAATTCGGGGTGGATAA
>JBGTDM010000009.1:0-10581 GCA_041748315.1 Pirellulaceae bacterium | reverse complement strand
CAATGCAATTGATACTCAGCGCCTTCGTCGATCCACCGTCTAATCAATTCAATTTCGGTCGGAGTCAGCGCTTCTGCAAATTCTGTTGGTGGCATTCGTTCATGGCCACTGGCAGAAATCCGCCGAAACAATTCGCTGGCGGCAGCATCTCCTGGAACGATACCCCGTTCACCACTGTCCAGTTCGCCAATGGCAGATGCGCGGTCATGCAATGCCAATCCACCTTCGCGACTCGCCTCATCTGGACCATGACAGGCATAGCATTTCTGTGAGAACAATGGTCGTATCAGCAAATTGAAATCAACTCGCTCAACCGAATGAATTTCGAATCGACCAGAATTCTCTTCAGTCAGTTCGGCCCTTAGCGGCACGGCACCAACAACTCCTGCGCACCATGCAACCAGCATCAGCACGGTTATGTGGACGTCAAGTCGAGCGATAGACATGGCGAGCCAATTCAAAAAAGTCATGTATTTGATGGACGGGACATCGCTAAAACACCCGCGATCCATGAATTCAAGGGATCGATTTTGCGATTCGATGCAGTGGCGGATGAAAGGATCGCGAATTGCAAAGCCATCCGGTTATTGTACATTCGATTGAAAGTGCCGTCCATGAATCCCAAGCAGGTTGTCTGCGCCAAAACGGTCCATAAACCGATTTTTCGCTTTCCAAGCCATTCGATGCCCCAGCCGATCCTCGCCTTGCAACGATCTTTCTACCTGCAACCGACGGAATTCGTTGCGCAACGCCTGTTGGGAAAGGCGCTGCTTCGACGTGTTCATAAGAAGCTCATTGTTGGAGGAATTATTGTCGAGACCGAAGCGTATCTCAGGCAGGACGATCCTGCTTGCCATGCACACCGAGGCATCACGCCGCGAAATCGAGTCATGTTTGAACCTGGCGGCACCTTGTATGTTTACTCGATTCACGCCAAATACTGTATGAATGTCGTGGCCGAGGAAGCGGGTGCTGGTTGTGCCGTTCTGATCCGTGCAATCCAACCCGTTTGGGGAATCGATGACATGCAACGGTCATGCGGTAGGCTCGAACTACACAAACTCACCAATGGCCCAGCCAAATTGTGCCAAGCGATGGGAGTCACCAAAGCGCAAAACGGAATTGATCTGGTACAACCCGAATCGATCTGGATCGCGGAATTGGATAATCCCGGTTGCCATGCCCCGTCGATTGGCGTTTCCCCGCGTATCGGTATCTCTCAAGCCACGGAGTTGCCGTTGCGTTTTTTCATTGATCGCAACCGCTTTGTAAGTGGCCTTCAGCGAGACCACTCAGGTCCACGCAATCAGCAAATCGAACATCATTTTGCCGATTGGATTTGACGTCGAAGTTGGGGTCCGGATGCGGCTGTCCTCAAATTGTTTGGCTGTATTCAAATTGATGATAAGGTCGATGTCTTACGCGACGTCAAAATTTGACAATTCGTTACAATTAAATCGGCAATATTTTCAATCAAGAAAACTGTTTTTCGTGTAACTTTAATCATTTTAACCATTTACGTCATCTGCTAGCAGTGTTGTCGCAGCTTTGGTCCAACAAGTGCATTGTTTTTTCCCAGTCTCAATCTGGGTGATCACATCACGTGATCAGTAATTCGAAACAATTGGAAGGATCGCATATGTTTACCTCTTCGTTACTGCTAATTTTTGGCGCCATGGCCACTTTGATGGTTGCTTCGAACGCTTATCGACCGCTTAAACAAAATCCGTACCTGCGCTGTCATCTTTAGACGAAGGGGCTGTCATATCAACGTTGGCGTTTAGCTTCGCGGAGGAGTTGATCGAACTCGGATTTTAGCGCGGACTCGGTCCAACCCGGGGGGACTCGCTCCATGAACTCCAGAAACTGTGCCGCCTCTTGGTGTTGTCCTGTTTTCAACAGAAGTTTTGCGACATGATATTTGGCCTCAAACCACCGAACCGAATTGGGCTGAGTTTTGGCAGCAATCAATCGCCAACGACCAAGTGCCTTCGCCCAATCCGCTTTCACCTCACTACGCGTCAATGCCGCGGCGTAGGCAACGTGCACGGCAACTTCCTGCGGGTAATCCAGAGCGAGTTGCTCCAATTCGGAAATGGCTTGGCCGTAATCGCCACCTAGCTCCAATGAGCGGGCTTTTGCGAGTGACCAACGCATTTTCTGTGCGTCATCAACCCGTTCAAGTTGTTGTTCCAACGAGCTGCTAATCAGGACGTGTCGTCGTGCAATCATTTTTTGTACAGCGGTTTCACTCGTCCGATTCAACACCGCATCAATTCCCGACAACAATTGCGTCCAAGCTTCCGCTTCGGCTATTCGTGTCAACCAACTTGCGATTTCCTCGTCCGTATCGGGTTGCGATACCAGGGCGACAACGAGCCATGCCGCAGCAAATGATCGCCATGGTTCATCGGGTCCGGTGGGTTGGCTCAACGCAGCTCGCAGCAGTGTGCCCAGCCACACCTCTGATTCACCTAGAAATAACAGATTGACGCGGGCGAGCAACACTGCAGCCTGCTGTTTGGCAGCATTCCATGATTCTGGCATCTGATTGGGCTCATCACTGATATGCGATTCCAACCAACCGGAAAGTTCAAGGACGAATTCGCGCTGGGCGGTCGCATCCTCCTCAAACGCTTGCGTCGCCGGCTCCAGCCATTGTTGCGCAAGCTTGATGGCCTCAGCCGTTTGTGGTTGTTCGGAAAAGATCATCATTAAATCGTTATATGCATCTTGAAAGTCCTGTTTCAACGCATGGGTCTCAGCCCTCCAAAGCAAGATCTGAGCCGCCGACTCATGGTCTGGCCAAGTGCTCAAATGACGGTCGAGCATCTGGCGATACCGGTCATTCCGATCGGGTTGGCCATCGGGCAATCGAGAGTAATTCCAAATTGCCAATACGTTCGCACTTGCCGCTGTCTTCGAATCAGGAAAGTCCTCAACCACAGCGTTAAAGCGTTCGTAAGCATGACGGTGTTGTTGCTGTTGTTGCAAAATTAAAGCGGCTCGATAACGGATTTGGGTCGCTTGCTCAGTCTGATGGACTTGAAGAAATGCGTCCGCTGCTTTGTCATACGCTTGTATTGCTTCCTCCCAATGCTGTTTGCGTTCAGAGTCCATTGCCACTCGAAGCAGAATTTGTGCGTCGCCAATCTGGGCAATTCCGCTTCCAAACGACTTGGTCAACAACAGATTTGCTTGGCGCGTCCAATACGCACCATGCTGAATTTCGATTCGCTTTGCAAATGCCATCGCCATTTGTTGCCAATAAGATCGCTGTTGCTCGTCATCAATCCCCTCGGCGACTTGCAGGGCCGCTTCGACCAGCAGCACGGAATAACCTGGGCGACGACGTTTGTCCGGTTCGATCGAACGAAGAATCTGTTGGATTGCTTCCAGATTTCCTACGGCAATGAGTAACCGCATCGATTCTTCCTCGACGAGCAGGTTTAATTCCACCGGCGGGTCTGCGATTTGTATCGCATCGAGCGTTTGTCGAGCGGTCGCCAGGTCACCTTGATGTCGTTTGATCTTCGCCAGTTCGAGTTGCACTTCCCACCAAAGTGGCTGATCCGGATTTGTGGCTCGCAGCACACTTTCCAGTTGCGAGTCTGCTTGGCGAAGGATATCCAGCCGGTCGAAACTGCGTGCACTTGGAAGCAACAAAGCTCGATCCACATTGCTTCGTGCAAGCTGGAGCGCGATGTTGATCTTCAGGTTTTGTAGTTCGTGCTTGCTCAATCGGCCATCATTTTGGGGCTGATCGGGGGCGATTGGGATCATTGAATCGATGTGTCGCTCGAGCGCTTGCAATTCTCGGGCAACGGTCTCCAGGTTTTCTACGGCCAGGAGCGCATCGGCAGCTTCGCGCATTTCAATTTGGACTTCTTGCCGAATCTGTTGGGCGCGAGATAGGCTGGTCAATGCTCCCTGCAATCGAACGAGGATCAACCGTGGATGATCGGAATACAGGCGGGCAAACTGAATCTGGATTTGCTCGACCTGCTCCCATTGTTCATCGCGGGAAATGAGATCGGATGAAGAGGCCTTCGCGGCTAATACTTTGATCAGCTCGATCGTCCAATCCGACAGACCGACCGTGCCAGAGGGTTGCTTGCGTAGCTGATCGTGACAGAGGGACTCGGCAAGATCAAACAGTTGTCGGTCAATCAATCCCCGCACAACCAGGCGATCATCGACATCATGATCCGCGGCTTGTTGTAGATGGCGAGACTCAGCCACCGCTGGCGAAACCTCGTAACTCAATAGCAGGACCCACGAGGTGGCCCAACCCAAGACCATTAAGTTATACACCGTCGCAATTGCCGCAGATGACTGGGCGACACCGACAAGTCTGAAACCGGCTTGGAATTGAGCTAAGAACATTTGGAGCTCATGATCAGTTTCATCCTGGTGTTTTTTGTCATTCGTACGGGCTCAAATTGAAATTGACTTTTATCGTTATTCGCGTGGTTCGTGTTCGACCGCAAATGAAACTTGGCTAAATCCCGCCAATTTGGCAACGTCAAAGACTTCGATTACTAAACCGACCGGGACGATTTTTTCGGGATGTACGATCACCGGTGCGTCGAGTTTCACTTGGGCGATGGATTGCAGTTGTTCATCGACTTGATCGATCGACCCAAACCGAACGTTGTTGATAAACCAGCTTGCGTCACTGCCGTCCCATGCAATTTTTACGACAACATCCTGAAAGTCCATCTCCGGAGGAGGATCGTTAATGTTTGCGGGTTGGTTTCCCAACTGCGCGGAGACCTGGCTGGGAAGGATGTACTCAATTGCGGCCATGCTGGTCGTCCAAATGAAAAAAATCAATAGCAGAAATACGACGTCGATCATCGGCGTCATCATCGAGTCGAGATCATTGTCACGTGATCGAAACAGGTTTGGGCGATGCATGGAGTTGCTCGGTGACGTTAGTGTTTAAGGTCGTCGTAAAAGGGTTACATCCCTGACTCAGTACGGTAAACGGCAAAGGTAACATTCCAAATTTTGCTTCTGGTGCACGCCAGCAGGATCGGTGCGACATGACTGTAGGGTGCTTGCTTACTGCAACGGATTCGTACTTCGATTTCGTCACCAAACTGCTCGCGAGCGACAGTGAGTCGCGCGGGGAGCATCTCGCGGGTTAAGATGCGTCCAGCCAGAATCATCTGACCATCATCTCGGACATTAATCGTGACGCGAGGAACATCGAGGATTTCATCTTGGTCAGCGGACATAGCCGTAGGCAATTCGAGTTCTTCATTCTCGTTTCGCGCCAGATGGCTGGAGACGAGAAAAAAGATAATTAACAGAAACACCACGTCGACCATGGGGATCATGCTAAATCCCAATTTGCGTGATCGAGGTATTCTGGCGGTACGCATTATAGGTATCCGAGATAAATCCTGCGTGCTATAGTTGTTGCACTGTTCCGGTTCAATTTAAATCCAGTAGATCGAATCCGATTCACGCCTACTGTTGCGTTTCACTTAAAGAGTAAATCTGCTGAACGTTGAGTTCGATTGGCAACCCTCGAAGAGCTACGAATTCATTTTACGTGCTTTGCTCCGTTGTCTTAGAGGTCCAAACACATGTTGAGCCAGGTAGGCGGCTTCAGCGACAAATTGATCGACTCGATTGCGAAAGACCGCAAACGCTCCCAAGGCAGGAATCGCGACAATCAACCCGCCCACTGTCGTGACAAGTGCCTGATAAATACCCGTAGCCAGTTGCGGTGCGCTGGCAGCTCCCTGGTTTACGGCCACTTGTTGAAACGCCATGATCATTCCAATCACCGTTCCCAGTAGACCCACCATTGGAGCAATGTTGCCAATCACCGCTAAATATTCGATTTTACGGAATAGTCTTGCCGATTGCTCGGCAATCGCGTCCTCGAGTGCTTTTTCGACCGCCGACCACCCGAATTCAAGCTCGGAAATACCGTGTAACAACACGAACGACAAGACGCTGGGCCTTTCAGCGCAGTGTTGCTTCGCTTCTGTGATTCGGCCCGCAAGCAACAATTCTCGAGTCTCATCGGCCAACCCGGCTGGCATCAAGTCCCTGCGGCGCACCGTCAATAGATGGTCAATGATTAAATAGGCGGCCGTCATCGACAGCGCGAGCAGCACCCCAATGATGAGCACGCCTACCCAGCCCCCAGAAAATATAATTTGTAAAAATCCATGCGGAGCCTGCTCATCGGTTGCACCGGCTGTAGTCCGTTGCGCCCAAGAAACTGTTGCGCTCCCCAAAATCAACCCCCCGACCACACAACCGGGAATCATTCGGTTCAGTCTTGTAACAATACCTGGTTTCAAAAGATGCATGGGAAACTTTCAATTGGAATGATCGACGCCCAACGTGAACGGAACGTTCTCAAAGTACGCGTCGTCGCGCGGCACACAAGGGGTCATGAATATTTTTCGAACGATACCTACGAATCGCTTTCTTATTGCTTTAACCAGTTATCGGCCAAATGGTGTTCCAGCTCCTGCGAGCACTCTGTCCAGGCTAAAAAGCGGGATTGGAATTCAGCCGTTAGGCTGCAAAAAAACAAGCTGAAGCTTGAACTCCAACCCCCAAAATATGCATGGACAAAGCACCAAACGAACGCCTGAACGTCAATAGCGCGATCTTTTGTGTTTCGTTTTTCAGTGTCATTCGATAACTCGCTTCACCTTGGACATGGCAAGTCATTTCGCATTCAGCAACTCTTGAACCAAGCGACTTTGAGCCGCTGCTTCCATCGCCTTTGTTTGCCCGTAATCGTTGATTAATTCGAGGTAAACCGTTCGCGCTTCGCGGCCGCGTCCAGCACTCTCTAAAAGCCGGCCACTTTGAAACAAGGCGGCCGCAGCTTCGTGGTGGTAACTTGGAAACAGGATGGGAACTCGCAACAACAGCGTTACGGTCGAATCAACGAGTCCATCCTGGACTGCCGTTCGGGCCATTGCAGAGCCAATCATTAAAAGTGGTCCGGCTCGCATCTCACGAGGCATTCTCTCGATCTGAACCCGCCATCGCTCGAGGTCGCTGCGAGTCGCTGTTGCAATTTGAATCCGCCAAAGCTGACTGGATGCCAAATGTGAAATCCTGGCATCTATGTCATTGGATAGTTCGTCCAGTTTGGCGATTGCACGGGAGCGACTCGTTCCCGACAACAGCCAACTGGCTCCGATTAAGGCCAAAGACTCCTGTTTTGATTCAAAAAGCTGTTCGGCGAAACTCGACTCGGCTGCATTAAGCGTATGGGTCTCCCACATCACCGGGATTCGATGGAAAAATCGAGTCTGCGCGTCGCTTTGAATGAGCTTTGCAAACAATTGCGCGCTGGTAACGTGCTGTGATGCCCGGGTGGTCAGTTGAATTTGTTGATCGAGAATCTCGCGCTGGACCCAGGGTCGTAGCTCTTTTTGATACGCCTGATTCAACAACTCAAAGGCGGTTACGTGATCACCTCCGTCGGTGGAATCATGCGCGGCTAGATGCTCGGGCAAATACTTTGTTTGAATTCTTTTGACTTGATCCGCAGGAAATGTTCGCGTGCGATTTCCGTCCACTGTTTTTAGCTCGAGCCGCTGCTGGTTGTAGTCCAGAATCTCACCACGAAACAGTGTCATCCGTCTGCTAGCGTCACTCTCCACCCAAACTTGATCATAGGAATCATTCTGTTGGGCAAACACGGGGAAGGAAAGCCCAACACTGACCAAGGCCATGATACAACACTGCATGATGCCTCGTCGGCTCAGTTTGCCGGGATCGATCGCGTTACCGACAAAAGACACGAACCGTATCGCAAATCCTTGTGGGTAGGATGATCGTTGTTCAGAAATCTCAGCGTTGGAAATAACAGTGATATCGGGTTCAAACAGAGCCAAATCAAACAAAGATGGATTTGTGGATTCGCCAAATTGAAAGCTCATGGACCGCCTTGATGAGAAAGCTCCGACCACCCCAGAATCGGAAGTATAAATTCTAAAACCGCTGTCACACTGGGTCAACGTGGCTAAGTGAACGGATCTTGGCAATCCTGGGTTTCAAAAAAATATTTCGGCAGGACCAGACGTGTCCAGACGCTTCAAATAATTGAATCGTACCTCGCTCGATCCAGTGCATCATTGAACCGAGTGGATCATTCATCACCATTTTGTTTGGAGTTGCCATGCGATACGACCGACCCATTTCAGCCGCAGCCGCAGCGCGAGATCGTAGCGGCGTCAACCATATCAGCCGCCTGGTTGAGCTTTGGTTAAAAAATTTAGAATTGGCCGAGGCGATAACCACGGTTAAAACCCAGGGATGCCGGCATTCTCCCCCCGTTTCAGGGTCAGATATGACGGCATCGATCCACGTGCCCGAGAAGACGACGCGAGCGGCACGAACGGACCGCAAGTCATCCTCCCCGCGAAAACCAGTTCGAGAAGGGGGATTGCCGGTCGGCGAAACCCAAACCACGTTTAGTTTTTATCAGCCGACCAAATAGGTCGATGCGTTGCTGAAATTGCTGAGTCAGGCGCCATGAGTTCCCACCATTCGATGCACGCAAGTCACAATTGCCCTGATTTGATTGCCGTCGCGGCACAACAGGTTGTGCTCATGTAATTAACGATTCCAGATTTTCAAAGCGGCGTTCGAGTTGCTCCAGTCGCGTGCTGAGAGTTTCGATTTGATCGCGAAGTTCCATGAGGACCGTTTCGTCGGTACCCGTTGCTGCAGTCGACGATCGCGCTAACCGTGGCGCAGAATTTTCTTCCTCGATCGGTTCGTTCGCAACTCCCTGTCTGGTCGATAGGTTGCCGGCAGGTCGTTCGTTGGGGGGATAAAGACCATGATCAACGATTTGCCCCCGTCCTTCAGGAGTTAAGGCGACCAGCAGCGACTTCTCCATGAGCGATTTGCAGATGGGTCGCAGCGCACCAATATCGGCAATCGGCTCCATTCTCGCAGCTCTGGCTCGCAACTCCCACAGTGTCTGACCCCCGCGAAGGAGCAACTCGGCGACGACGGCAAGTTCAGTTTTGTCAACGCCCAGCCATTGATACATATTGTGTCGGTACTTGGAGACTCGGCCGGTACCGATGATTTCAGTCACGGCACCCAGTTCTTTTAAGTGATCGAGGCAAATCAACACATCATCGGGATCAAGTTCCATCTGCGGACTCCGATTGCTTTTTTGATTGCAACCGGTTGTAATCGAGTTCAGCGTTAACGGGTAAGCGTCCGGTGTGGTCTTGGCTTTTTCAATGAGCACGCCCACGACACGCCGCTCGATCCGCTTTAACGGTTTCCATTTCGGAAAATCCGGTGCCTTTTCATCGATGGCATCGCTTGCCGCAAGGCCTTGAGAATCCGTGGTGGAAACATCGTCGTGTTCGTTTTCGTTCATGGCTAATTCCTTATTGCCTGATTATCGCCGATTTTGCCACCCCTCCTCAAGGTGGGGATCGATTTGATGTCAATCATTTGCACATGGATTTCAAAGATCAACCGCATAAGTTCAACCGATGAACGAGAATCAAAGTCGACTGGAACAAATCATGACCGGACAAGCTCAAGGGCTTGGCCCCGGCTTGATGCGGAGTGCCCTGTGGGCGCTCACACCGTTTTACGCTATGGCGGTTTCCTTTCGCAACATGACATTTGATTATGGCTGGCGGGCAATCGAGCGAGTTGACCGACCGGTGATCTCGGTTGGAAATCTGACGGTTGGCGGGACGGGAAAGACGCCATTTGTCGCTTGGCTGGCAGGGGCCGTTGCGAAAATGGAACGTCATCCGGCGCTTGTCAGTCGTGGGTATGGTCGGGGAGCTGAGCTACACAATGATGAATTTTTGGAGCTGCAACAACTTCTTCCCCAGGTTCCTCACTTGCAGAATCCTAATCGAGTCGCCGCCGCTTCTCAAATCGCCAAACAACTTGGTGTCGATGTGATTATTCTGGATGACGGCTTTCAGCACCGACGTTTGCATCGCGATTTGGACATTGTACTAATCGATTGCACTCGTCCATTCGGCTTCGGACATATTTTGCCGCGCGGGCTCATGCGCGAACCGATCGCGTCGATTGCGCGCGCGCAGATTGTGGTTTTAACCCGGACCGATCAGATTAGCGATCGCACACTTGCGTCAATCAAAGAGACAATCGAAATCGCATTCGCCCGAACGACCGGTGACAAACAGCCGCTCCCGATCTTTGCTGAAGTTGAATTTTGTCCGACAGTCGTTCAGACTCGTGATCAGCGCCAAGCCCCGTTGGAGAAGTTTGTTGGCTGCACAATGTTTGCTTTTTGCGGGATCGGCAATCCAGCCGGCTTCCAAAAAACGCTGACCAAATCGCTGGGTCAACCGAGGGGATTCATGACCTTTGGAGATCATCATCGGTTCTCACCAGATGACGTCATGCAGATTAGAGCACAGGCATTGCAAGTCGATGCTGAACTGGTGTTGTGCACGCTCAAAGACTACGTGAAGGTTAGTCCAATATGGCCTGAAGAGGCAATCCACTTGGGCGCCGTGGTCATCGAAACGAAGTTTCGTGCAGGTGAGAAAGAGGTCACACAGCGAATTGAAGAGA
>JBGTDM010000008.1:0-7453 GCA_041748315.1 Pirellulaceae bacterium | reverse complement strand
GGTGCATTCACGCGCCAACCGAAAGGCCCGACTAATTCCCGTAGGCGGCTGGCCATCAACGGGGCGGAATTGCCCCCTAGCGAAACGCCCTTGACGAGAATCCCCTTCTCATGATGAACAATGTTCTCAATCACCAGATCGGACGTGCGCGACGTCATCAAGATTTTCAAAAACTTTTCCAAGCGATCTGTTTGGTTTGCGAACAGGAATTCGATCTGTTCTAGCTGAAGTTGAATTTTGGCGACGTCAGGTTCAAGTTTCGACCGCTCGTTAAGGACCTCAATCAGCTCAGCATCATAGCTTCTTTTGGCGATGGCCGGCTGTTTTAACTGTGTAATCTGATTTTCAATGTCTGACTGTCGTTGTTTTAGCAAACTAAAATGAATCCAGCAGAAAGCTATGGTTACCAGGGCAAGGATGGTGCCACATAACAAAGCGCGTTGCGAGAGGTTGGCTGCTTCGCGAGCATCCACCAGGATCGGTAAACCTTCGATTTCCTGTTTCGCAACTCGTCGCGCGACACCGTGTGACCATTTGTTAAGAACGGATTCCTGATCCAATGCGAGCACTTCGCTGTCGACAAGCTCGGCGGGCAGCATCTTGGGTTGTTCGGTGACAATCGTCGATATTTTGCCCAGCGTCTCCCAGGAATCAATACCGAATTGTACCGGCCAATTGCTGGACCTCGATGAAATTGATTGCAGGTTGTGGCGTTCAAACAAGAACACCAGGTTTCCCCACACTTCGACATGTTGTGAGCGCTGCCGATTTCGCGTTGGACTCAACCCTGCCGGGTGGGCGAACCCGACCCATCGAGACCCACGGAGTTTGGCGAGGTTCGTTGCCTGATCAACGTACTCCCGGGTTGCCACGTTGACCCAGTAGGATTGCTGTCCCGCTGACTGACTTTGTTGCCCCGACTCGGCACCATTATTAATGCCGTTGAAGTCGATAGGTCGAACGCTCAACAGGGCGCGATCTGCATCGATTCCGGACAATGTTTCGACCTCAAACTTCAACGCATTGTTCAACTCATCAGCGCCGATATCCAAGACACTCAGTTTCGGAACGCTAATAATCTGGCTCCAGATCGATGTATCGAGAATTAACGTCTTGCGTCCAAGTGATTTGCCCGCTTGCAGTATCGCGTCCAACACTTGGATTGATGAGGTTCCCCCCGTTCGACTCTCCTGATGCAGCTCGATCAATTTAGAAGCGTGTCGACCCTGGAAGTTCGCAAGGACCACCCGGTTTTCAGAGATCAGGATTAGAGAAACATCTATTCTACTCATTGAACGGGGCTAATTCTCCTGTCAAGTCAATTACGAAAGCCAACCCTTGGTGAGGAACCTGAACGTATCTTGTCCATAATCTCTGGTTGTTGGAAGTCACGCATATCGCACGCATCCCAACAGGAATTCCAGAGAATTGAAACGTTCCAACCGCTGTACTTTCATTGGTTCGAACCGCTAATTCAGTGGTCGTGGTCTCTGGATCCGGTAAGAGCAGGAAGACTTGCAAGTCCGGAGGGAGCGGTTGATCGGCATTGATTGTGCCATGCACGTCGACCCTTCCACGAGCTAAGTCGCATGTTAAAGATTCAATGATCTCACCTTCACTGATGATCTCGACGGCAATAATCTCGCCACTGTCGGCGATGCCGTAGACCGGTGGTTTGCCCCAGCCATCAAGTATCCGTGGGTCGGATCCTAGCATGTGCAAGTACGGACCTCGCCAACCACATGGGAGTTGAACATCCGAAAAATTGATGGGGGAACTGGGACCCGCTCGGAAACGGTAAGGGAACGCTTGCGCGAGTGCTGTGCGGATATCCCAAAGTTCGCTCAACTCACGACCACTAGAGGTTGGTTGTGTCGACTCGATGGAAGGCGACGCTGTTGACCGGTCCTCCCCCTGGCGGGGCGTGGTTAGAGTTGCAGAAAAGGGAAGTTTTGGGTTTCTCCCAATGTCGGCAACAAATCCGGTGAGCAACGGGGTGCCATCCACTTGTCTGGATTGAGACGCTCCCAGAACGGCGGTAGAAATTTCACGTAGCTGTTGCTGGGATCGCTCAAATCGCGCCGCGTCGACCCGGGGTTGAAGCGTACCGACGGCAATCGTTGCCACGATCGTCAAGATTACTAACACCACCAAGAGTTCGAGAAGCGTTAGTGCTCGCCGATTAAAGTACCATGAAAGGTTTCGCGATGAAGTGGTATGTTTGATCATCATCAATCATTCTGACAACTCAATAAGCGAAATACAACTACTCGCGGGTGTCAGGAATGCTCAGGAAGATCACCAAATCGTCTCCGCAATCATTCAAACTTAGACCAAAACCTGTCGAGCCCGGCTTCATTTTTTGAGGGTTACACGGAGTGTCGATGCGACCATTCGGTCCAGCCGAAACGATTCTCGCGTATTTCATCTCGTTTTCGTCGATTTCCCCATTACGATCAAAATCGATTTGAAGCTGAAACTCGTTCCCCCAACCATCAATGAGGGTGGGCTTTCCCGCACGATTCTTACCCGTGGGCTGTAGGTAGGGACCACTCCAGCCCAAACTGTAGCGAGGGTTGAACCGCGTTAACTCTGGAAAACGGGTCTTGATCCTGGCGGGTGCTTCGGATTGGACGAGTTCCGAAATTTCCCTTGGCAACAACTGAGGTCGGCTGGCCAGATTTTCCAATAAGCCATTTTCACCAACAATTGCCTCGTGAATGGCACGTAAACTGGCCGCCGTCGCGACCTGTTCTGGTGTTTTGGATGGAAATTCAGCACCCACGTTTACCGCTGGATTAAAAAGTGGCATCACCAGCACCGTCGTCGACATCAAGATCGCCAATACAACCAGTAGTTCAATCAGCGAATAACCAAATCGGTGCGCACTTTCAACGACGTTTCGTGTTGTTTTTGTTGTAGTCATCGCTTTCATTCGTCCGGTTGTATTTCGGACGGTAATAAAACATCCGTGATTTCGTTCAATCCTTGTTTCAAGCACTAAAACACAGGCAAGCTGATGTTTTTAGCCGCTATACGGACAGGAATCGCCCTCTCCACTATCTGCTCCGAAACGAGGTCTACCCCGTCTAGGGTTTTTCAGTCTTCGTTGTTGTAAAAGTCTTCCAACTGATCATTTAAGCCGACAATGCCGGAAAGGTGCGGGATTACCGTGCCGATGTATCTTGCTTTGGATTCCAACTCGCCAGCGCTTTCCAGTTCAATAACCAATAAGTACCTCGCATACATTCGCCTGGGGTTTGATAAGCTGTTATCCGAAAAATGGACGGGCGCATCTTTGAAAATTGCAGCTTCACCACCCCCAACCAAACTGCAGCGTTGCCCCAAGCCAAACAGCAGGTAACGCTTGTTGTTACCCGGATCGATGTTCCATAGCCGTTGCGATACTTTGGCCGCATAGTCCGGTCTGAGCTGACAGACCTTGACCTCGTTTTCCAAAGTCACTGGCAACTGATCATGAGACTCAAACGTCGCATTCTGAACCCCTTCAATCGCGGGGATCAATTGAGTGATGCCCAGGTTCGCCAAAGCACGTAAGTCTTTTCCACTAACTGACGTCGCTTGAAAATTTTCGCGACCGCCTACAAAGGACGAAATGTCTCCGTTCAAAGTGGATGAGCCGACTATCAATGAGTCGAATCGATTACCGACATGACCCTGTCTGGTTAACAGATTGCGCCGAATGGCTGAGTCAATTTCCGATACATTTGCCGCACCAGTTGCAGCCTGGGTTCGAGTCAGCAAGCCGGGTAGCGACGCGACGACAATGCCGCCTAGCGCAATCAAAATCGTTAACACCACCAGCAATTCTAGAAGTGTCAGACCAATTCGTCGTTTAAACATGAATGCCAGCAGGAAGTCGGAAGAATTTGAGAACTGAGGTTTTTCTTAATAATGCTTGAATCGAAAACAACGCAATTAAAATCGGTTTACCTAACTTATCAGCCCGCACGGGAAAAAATTTTTCGATCAACACGGCCTGACCATTAAGAATAACAAAATTCGCGGTGTTTTGTTCCGATCCTAATGATTGTCAGTCACGATCTTTCGGGTTTCAAAGGAATTTTTCCCCGGCCATTCTTGATTCTTGGCCTCCGCTTTTCGACCCTTTTGCACAAAATCGATTCTTTCCGTAGATTGCGACCAGCAAGTCAAAACCGAGAAATAGGGCAAACGAGTGTGATGCAGTTTACATTGTTTGGCGAGCACCTTTCAATGCCTTAGCTTTCCTAAATTCAATCAGGAGCCTTTTAAATCCCAATGTCCGATGAAAAAAGGCGTTCGACCAACCTAAATTTGATCGAACGCCATGAGGTTAGCGGACGAAATCAATCGACGCTTGGTTCGCCGTAGATTTAGAAGCCGATACCGATATAGACGCCAGTTCGTGGGCAATACCGGGGACTGTGGTGATAACCATAATGGCTGTGCCCGTAGTGACTATGGCTATGGTAGCTCGGATGCACGTAATGGGACCGGTACGACGGGTAGTAGTTGGAGCTGTATCGAAAACTAGCGGATGGGTAGTGGCCATAGTTGTAACCACTACTGAAACGAACGTGGCTACCTCCATAATACGACCCGTATCCGGAATAGCCCGAGCGCGAAGAGCACTGGGCTTGTACCGAACTCGCGATCAGCGAGAACAGACAAACTGCCGACAAGCAAACTAAAAACTTTCTCATGAGATTCTCCAATAAGGGGAAAATGGGAAAAATGCGCAAAAAGATGCGCGTACGACTAATCGTGCAACCCTAGCAGCGCTCTGAGCAATGAGTGTGCCAATCGAGCCTGTTACGCCGACATGAGTTTTTCAACGTTGGAAATTACTGGGAATTCAAAATCATTAACGATTCAACCGTGTGATTCCCAGATACGAAAATGCGTTCATTTCGATTACACTTAGAGTCAATTTGATGGCGCCGGGACTCGATCACTTTAATTAGAGATGATCTGGGCAACTGCTTTTCCAGTCATCGATTTTTTTTGACGACCGCGTTTCTACAATCAAAAAAATTCGACAAATCCTAGATAGGCAACGTTTAATCCATCGTTGACCCCACCGTATTTCCCAAAATCACAGCTTGTGTCATTTTTTACCGATAAATTGTTGAGTCGTAAATGCTTTATCAGCCACCCCCTTTTTGCGTCCGGTTGTCTTTGTGACGAGCTATTGATGTCGGCGTCTGACGCTAATCGTCACGGGACGCGGTTATTTCTCGAGTGGTCGGAGACAACACTGGCATTCATTCAAACTGTCCGCAACGAAAAAAAACGATACGATGGAAAAGATTGACCCGAATACCACCTCACGACTGCCAGCCGGGCAACAACTGATCGCTCCTGAGAAGTGGCCAGTCATTGGAGAGAAGCATGAAGATCAGCCGGTACACGACGGCACGATTTCTATCGTGGGATGTGTCCAACCCACAACACGTTGGGACCTGGAAGCGCTTGCAACATTGCCGCAGACATCTATCGTGACTGATATTCACTGTGTGACCCGGTGGTCCAAGTTTGACATGCATTTTGAAGGGGTGTTGCTTGCCGAGTTGTTGGAACATGTTCAAGTCGATGCAGATGCTAGATTTGTTTCGTTCGTCGCAAATAGTGCTCGCGATCATTCCACATCGTTGCCTTTACGCGAAGCTTTGGAACTCAATACACTAATTGCAACTAAGGTTGGCGGGGCGCTGCTATCTCCTGAGCATGGGGGCCCCCTGCGAACGATCGTCCCTGGCAAATATTTCTATAAGAGCGTCAAATGGCTCAAGCGGATTGAATTGTTGGTCGAGGATCGACTTGGGTATTGGGAAGCCGAATCCGGCTATCACAATGGTGCTGATCCCTGGCTAGAGCAGCGCTACATGGCGCCCACACTCAATAAGCGGGATGCAGCGCGATTAATCGAATCCCGCGATTTTTCCGATCAAGATTTGAGGAGCATTGACGCTCAAGGCCGCAACCTGGATCGACTCAAGGCCGTGGATGCAAAACTACGCAATGCCAATTTCAGTCTTGCTTCTCTTGTTCAAGCCAATTTTTTTCGAGCGACTTTGGCCAATGCCGATTTTCGCCGCGCTAACCTACAAGGTGCAGATTTCCGCGCAGCCGATTTAGAAGGAGCAAATTTCTGTGGATCAGACTTGCGGGGAGCCGATTTGACTGAGGCTTCACTCTTTGGCGCAACGTTCTTCGACGCGGAAAAAGAAGACTCCAACGCTCGACTTGATCAACATACAAAACTCCCGGATAACTGGCGAGAAACACTATCTCCCAGCCAGCAAGCTTTCATCATCGAGGCGTTAGATCGCTCGGCATAACTGGCGAGTCGCGTGCTTGATTTATTGTGGGAATTGGCGCGCTTTATTTATTACCAAACAAACGAAGAGAGCATTTTGGCAGGTATTGGACTAGCGTCTGCAGGTGCTTTGTCCAGGTTAGAGATTAGGATTAGCCAGCGTGTGTTAGCACCCGGTTCAGGCCGTAAAAACCGGACGCTAGTGCGTTCCGGCTGATACTCAGCAATCCGAACTCTTAATATTGACAAAGCACTGGTTGGGATTTGATAAGTTGATTCCAAATCGAAGCGTTGTCGAGGCGTCCCCCAAAATAATAATGATTCGAATCTCTAATCTGATCCGATCGTGGGAGCAAACAACAGGATGATTCGCGAATCGACGATTTACATTGACGGTTTATTTGGATTTACCGATCACGATCGACGCGTTATGACCGCCAAATCCGAAGCTGTTGCTCATGCAGTAATTCAATTCTCGTTGACGAGCGACATTCGGCGTATAATCGAGGTCGCACAGAGGGTCTGGATCATCGAGATTGATTGTGGGGGGCACCACTCCGTCATTCATTGCACAAATACTGAGGATTAATTCCAAGCCACCACTGGCACCGAGGGAATGGCCGAGTTGGCTTTTGGTACTGCTGATTGAAACCTGTCGTGCATGGTCACCAAAAACCGTCTTCACCGCATTGGTTTCGGCGGTATCGCCGAGCGGGGTGCTCGTACCGTGGGCATTAATATAATCGATCGTATTGGGTTGCAAATTCGCATCCTGAAGAGCGATTTCCATCGCTCGAGCAGCACCGGTTCCACGTTCATCAGGTTGTGTAATGTGTCCAGCATCGCCGCTGGTTCCATACCCAAGCACCTCGGCGTAAATTTTTGCACCCCGCGCGATCGCGTGCTCATATTCCTCGAATACGACAATACCAGCCCCTTCGCTGAATATAAATCCATCTCGACCTGAATCGAATGGGCGGCTAGCCCGTTGAGGGTCGTTATTTCGCGAACTTAACGCGCGCATGTTTTGGAACGCGCTTAGGCCCATGCGAGTCATGGCGGCTTCGGTTCCACCGGTGATCATGCAATCAACATCCCCGGACCGGATCAGGTTTAGCGAATCTCCCATGG
>JBGTDM010000007.1:0-19961 GCA_041748315.1 Pirellulaceae bacterium | reverse complement strand
TTTCCTTCCTGGTTGGCATTAAATCCCCCAGCTTCCCGCTAGGACTGCCATTCAGTTTCCAATTTCAACCCAAAAATGACCAGACCAATTTCAAACTCGCATTAAGCTTCATGCACCCTGACGATTGAGACTGCATCGATTTCTATTGCCAGCAACACGTCGTTTAACTAACATCCCCCTCCCAATTGTTGGGCTGGTAAGGATCTCTGCATTGAGGACGATTGCATGAAGCGAACTCTCCGCGAACTAGCGAGCTATGTAACGATTGCCCTGGTCGCCTTGAATTGCTCAGGCTGTGGTACGTTATTCCGAAAACCTCTGAGTTGGCAATCAAACAATGCCGACTCGGCATCATCAATCGCGCCAGCCAGCAAGAGTCGCCCGGCCAGACTTGCCAATTGGACATCTGAAAAGGATCATCGGATCGACCCTGCGACAAAATTAGTCGATGCGTGGTTTGGGACTGCAACCCAACGGACAGAGGAATCCGGATCCAGGTTTGGCATCGATTCAATTCAGTTGGAGAATGCAAGTGATCCTGGCGAGGATTCCCGGTTTATAGTTACTCAAATTAGTGATTTGACAGACGATGCGCAAATGCCGGAATTCATTGAGCGCACACTGCAGCGACCCAGTGAAGCGAAGCAAGCTGCGATCGTAGTCAATCAACTTCCGGTACATACATTGCCTGTTCAAGCGGAATCGTTCGACCATAAAACGGATGGATCATCGACGATATTGTCTGATATGATTGAGTTGGCTTCTACTTCTCAAAGGACTACTGATTCTCAAAGGCCTGACGAGCCACCTCGATTGGATTCCAAGCAATCAGAATCGTCAACCGAGAATGACGACGTCATTTTGCTGCGGGCTCAGCCAGTTAAAGCGTCTGAAGAGTTGCCAGTGAACGCCGAACCCCAATCCCTTTTGGAGCGACTGTTGGAGTTGGATTCCTCAGAGCCTTCGACATTTCCATCCCAAAGCGAATTCGAGCCTCTTTCAAGGATTCAATCAACTGAAGGAGTATTTGGGCCGACTCCCGAAGGCCACAGCCGTGTCCACGAAACCGTCTACTTTGAGTCCATTCCCACAAGTGCCTTTGACTATGATTCGACGCCACCACTTGCATTGGCGAGTTGGAATGAAGACCAAGAGACTCAGGTCGTTAAGAACGAACATGTCGTTGGCGGTTTGGCGCTGCCCGCAACGGATAAGGCCCGTTCCCTGGATGCCGAGTCACCGTTAGATTGGCGAGAGCTACTTCAAAAGACAATTGAGACTTTGGAACAACACGAAGAGGAACTTCCCAGTCAGCGCCGCGCGCAAGTTGTACCTGCGATTCAGGCGCGATTGTTGCGACTTTCTGCCGGTGACGTGGAAGGTGCGCTGAGGCCGATCCCTGGTCTATCGCCGAGTGAGAATGCGTTCTGGCACCATCAACTAGTAGCGGTAAGCACGTTTCTGGACAGTTCATATCAGCGCATTGGTGAGCGAGCTTTACATCCGGCCACAGCCCAGGATGCCCTGCAATCAATTCGAATGGCGCAGCGAGAATTAGCTCAGTTAGCCCCATTGAAGATCAATCGAGTGGAACTCTGCGACGAGGTTTCTGGATTTGGACAATACGGTACGGTGAATCCACAATTTCAACCAGGTGAGCAGGCGATCGTTTATTGCGAGCTACAAAACTTTTCGACACGTCCAGTAACGCGGTCCGGCGAAACTGTATTTACTGCGCAATTGCGAGGTGGTTTTCAAATTATCGATCATGATGATCGGGTCGTTGCGCAACAGGAATATCCATTGGTCGAAGACATCAGCCGCAACGTGCGAACTGATTTCTATATGTATTTTCCGATTCGACTTCCCGAATTGGCAGACGGCGACTATCGATTAAACATCACGATTGCAGATGTCAATGCGAACAAACGAGCTGATTGGACAAAGACGATCGAAGTCCGAAAACAGAATGGAAAGCAATCCCAAACCGCGCAGTCAAATGAATCAACTCGGCGGTGATCCGGTTGTTGTCCGCGGCCATCAAATCCGGAAATCGGTCGTGGTTCAAATCAATCGCTGGTGTCTTTGAAATTGATTTTCTCGATCAATGTGAAAATCTGATCGGCCTCTTTGTATCCGGAAATTGCTTCGATTGTTCGCACGGTGAAGTCATAACGCAATGTGGAGTCGATCTCCAGCTCCGCCTCAATGTCGCCTCCCATGGGGCTTCGCTGTCCACCGACGATTCCGATGACGTATTCGTTAAGCGACGTAAAGATTCCGGTCGCGTTCGCCGGGTCGTAGTTATACGTCAGATTATCAGCTTGAAAAACGATGTTGAGCGATTGCAACTCGCCATTGTCCGTTGCTCGCAGGCGAATCATTAACGGATTGGGGGTTGTTTCCAGCATTTCTTGAGGGGTGGCAGAAGCCCGGGGCATTTTAATTCCAAAGTCCCCCTCATAGACGGGAGTCTTAAATGTCATCACGAAAAAGATCAGCAACTGAAACACGACGTCGATCATGGCCGTCATGTCCAGTTTGATTTCTTGTGCTTCGCGATCTGAGCGACGAATCTTCATGCAATGATTTCTCGTAAACCAGTTAAAAGGTGCAAGACCGATTAGGAATCCAGTCAGCGAACTTGACTTTTGACACGTAGGCTGAACGTCTCCAACCCTGAATCCTGACATCGTTTCATGAGCTTTCGGACGTCTCCGGTTGCGGCATCTTTGTCGGCTCGAACGATCACGTTGATCTGAGCTTTGTCCACTCGGTTGCGCGCTGCAAGACTAATTTCGTGCGACAACAAGACGCCTAGCGCGTCCAGATTTTCCACGCGTTCTGCACCGAGCAAAAACGTGCCGTCGCGATCCATGTTAAGCAGGATCGTATAATCGGCAGGTGTTTTAGGGGGCTGCGCAATCACGCTATCCGGTAGATTGACTTGTTCCGTCTTTTCAATCTCTGAGAAGTTGATCAATAACATGAAAAACGCAATCAACTGGAACGCCATATCAATCATTGGCGTCATATCCCCTTCCAGGATTTTGCGTCGAGACTTTCTAAATCGCATAAAATCAATGTGCCTTATGAAGCTGGATCACGACCGCTAAAACCAGAACTTCGATCCATGTGTATTTGTGGTGAGTTGTGAGTATGAGAATCGCAAGTTGAACCAGTGGCGGAAATGGTTCACAGCCTGGCGAGTGGCATTACATCTTGAGCCAGGAATCCGTTAAAACCGCTTTACACTTTTTTATCGCCTCCAACGTTTTCAAACCGGCTCATCAATCCCTCGCTGGTGATACCGACATCCAATACAAGCCGCTGAATACGGTTGCGCAGAATGTTGTACGCGGCAATCGCCGGAATCGCGATGAGTAACCCTGCAAACGTCGTCACCAAAGCTGTCGAAATGCCCTCCGCAAGCTTTGTCGAATCCGGAGAACCAGTCGCCTGAGCAATCGTGTTAAACGACGTGATCATACCATGCACCGTTCCTAACAAGCCGATCATCGGGCTGATTGTACCGATCAACGCCAAGTAACTGAGCCGATGCTCCAATTTCATGCTCTCCTCTTCCCCGACTTCCTGCATTGCTTCGATGGCATGGTTGTATCCCGATGAGAGCTTTGCAAGTCCGGATGACAAAACATTGCCCAGGAAAGACTCGTCGGCCTTGGCCAATTCATAAGCCTCCTGATATCGCTTCTCATTCAAATTTGCCTCAAACCCCTCGACCAGATGGTCGGGGCAGATGTTATCCCGTCGCGCAGATAGCAGATTCATGACTGCCAGCGCGACCAGCGTAAAGGATAGTGCCAGAAACACAACAAAATAAAAACCCAAGGAACGAAATGCCCAAACCAGTACATTGCGTTTCGGAGGGGCTGTAAGACCCGCTCCATCCGGATCTGCAGGTTGCGCCTGTTCCAGATTCTCAACACCCGCGTCATTGTCCTGAGCTTGCAGGCGGCCAGGTGCCATTGTGCAAACAAAAATCCAGCCCACAACGAAGATCATGCAAGCGATGGCTAAATGGCGACGCAATGGGGGGTGCGTGGAACATTTTTGTCGATCGTGGATGGACTCCATGAGGTTCCCAGAGCGATTTCGAAGTGTTTTCATCAATGACCTTTTGCAAAATGTTTGAAGTCGGTTTCGACGTAATCTAGTGTGTAGATAAGGCTTGAGGAATTGATCTCATCTTGATAACGGCGGCGGCAGCAAGTTGACTCGGCTTTTTTCGTTCTTAAAGCATCTTTGCTTTACACCCAATTCATGCTGCCACGAGTCAAATTAGTTTATCATGCCACGCAATTCGATTCACAACCGGACATCGAAAAAATCAAAGTTTATTAGCCCAGTGCGTATTGCGATAGCGGGATTTGAGAGTTTGTCGGGTTTGTGCCGAACGTTCTGAATCCTGGAGCATGTTCGAAATCTGGTGTAAATGATAGAGCGCTTCTGCATGGGATTGGCGGTCCGTGAAAAACAGGAGTTGTGTGTGCATAAACGCGGTACGTGCAGCCTTCAGGTCCTGATTGTTCAGATGACATACGCCAAGAGCGTTGTACGCCTGGGCAAACAATTCCGTTTGCGATGAGTTCTCATTCTTGATGAGTTCGTGCAGGATGGTGATCGCCTTCTCGGTTTCCCCCGTATGGCTGATTGCCTGAGCATACAGACAGCGAGCAATCAACTGAGCCGTTCGATCCGAAGTTTCAAGAGTTTCAGCGGACAGAAGCGCTTCCTTCGCTCCTGCGTAGTCGCTGTCATACAACTTGGCCTTGCCCAGTTTGAGCTGCGCCCGCTGTTTGAACTCGGGGGACTGGACCCCTTGTAATTTACTGTAAAATTCTACCGATTTCGCAAAGGCACCGCTCTCCAAGGCGAGATCCGCAAATGTCTCGATTGCTGGAAACAAATTGAACGAATCAGGATGATTGTTGATGAATTCGAGGAGTAAGTTTCCGGCTTGTTGGGTCGTCACATCTGCTCCGCTGGCCGCCAACTGAGCTGCGGACATGGCCAAGTAGTATTTGACCTCCTGGATTACCAACGGGTCGTCGGACTCCAGTTTCTCACTGACAATTTGTTCATAACAAACGTCGTATCGATTCTCACGGTAGCGGGTCTTCGCGCCATTCAGCCAATTCGGTTCGTTGGCTAGTCTAATCTGCCGAATTTCTCCTACGCCGATTTCACGTTCACCTCGATTCGTCGCCAATGTGATCGACTCAGGCGAAGCGCTGATAATATTGCCGCGAACGGTGGTCCCTGAGTTCAAAACAAGACTCGAATCCGTTTGAGCATGGCTGGTGGCTGGACTCAGAACGAACCACAGTAGCATCAGCGCGACCGCAACGCCACGACGATACAAAGATGACGACGGAAGCGGGAAACAGAGCCGATTCCCCAGTGGTCGATTCCCCAGGGATAGGTTACTTGGAAAGCATGTCAACGGTCCGAGTAAACACGTTCGATTCATGACGAGATGTTGTGGCTTAGGTATTTTGTGGCTTGCGTTCATTGATTGAGAGATGTTTAGTATTGTGAGTAGTTGGACCGATAAAACTGGCCGCCTAATTCAATTCGGATTTGATCTTTGCGATCAGCCCATCAAACTTCGATTTCCAGGTGCTATCGACGTTCGGTTCGCGCTGTTGAAAGTTCTCGATTTCTTCGAAGGCCGACTTCATGACGTCCCGATTCGAAGTCAACTTTGCATATTCGTACTTGCACTTCGCGAAATTAAGGATCGCCTGGTAATAAAGTTGTCGTTGCGATTCCCCCTTGTCGCGATTTCGTTGCGTGATCGTGGCAATCTGTTTCCAACCGATGGCTGCTTTGCGCTCCCGGCTGGTCGTGGGATCGCGCACCGTGATTCCTCCAGAGACCGCCTGCAATAGTGCTTGTTCATTTTTTTTCTCGATGCCCCATTCCTGAAAGGTGAGTGCGGCATCGATTTGCAAGTCGATGAATTGAATGTTTTTCGGGTCATTGAAGAGTTGAGCGAACGCATCGATCGCCTGTTCGTACCTTCCCATGCCGCGATATGCGAGTGCCTTCCGTCGCAACATGATTCTTGCCGTTGCCTCATCGATCCCCCCGGAGTTGCCCACACGGTCAAACACGGCGATCGCTTTTTCAAACATGGGCCGTCCCAGTTCTTGGCTTTCTGCTTCAAATAAGGCTTCCCCAACGCTACTCATCGTCGAGGCACACCAAATCAGGACCTGAGTATCCTTTGCATTGTCGGCAATGCCTGAAAGGAACACGTCCAGGCCCTTACCAAACGCTTGTTTTTGGGCGTTATCCTCGATCGAATCGAATTGGGTTTTCAATTCACTGGCCAGACGATAATAAACCGAAACCAGCCTCTTGGGCCCATCCTCCACCGTGTCGAATTCGCGGGCAAGGGCGTCGATGATGTTCTGAGCCTTCTCAATCCAAACTTGCGTGTTTTCGCCACTTTGCAGAGCGCCCAAATAGGCCCGTATCGCTGCGCGGTACGTGTCCATTCGGAAATTTCCCCCTTCCGTGGACGGATGTTTCTGTTTAACCAAATCGAGTGGCGCGATGTTGGCATTTTCCAATCGATGAATTGCCTGCTCGATGTCCCCTTCATCGAGATAAAGTTCGGCCAGTGACAACAGACAGCGAGATTGAAATGGTGTCAGCGATGTCAACTCGAGCGTCGCCGAACCGTCAAGCAAGTGCTGTTTCGCACGTTCTCGAATCTCCTGAATCTCTGAGGTCGCATCACCTTGCTTTTGTCGCCGCACATACTCCTGCCAAACGGCTTGTCCGACGCTGAGCAACAAACTGGCTCGATTGGGTGAACTTGCTGGTACCAACTTTATAAAATGTTCCGCTTGGTCAACGTCGCCGGTTTGCAGATAGACCATCGTCAACATCTGAGCGGCGGATTCTGATTCGATCGTTCCAGGCCAGCGTCCGATCAGATCCGAGCAGTTGAGTGTCAATTGTTCGCGCTCAAAATCCTGTTCGTCGGATGCCGCGTTGATGTACATTTGCCAAAAAGACTTGCAAACCAATCCCATCGCCTCGCGGGCACCCGGTTTGTCGGGATACCGATCCATCAAAAATCGGCCGATTACAGTGGTCTCCAGGTGTTGTTCCATCGAAAAATAGCAGTATGTTTGCAAATACCGGAGATAGGAGATGTCATCGGTGGGGGTTGTTGCGTCGACCAAATCGAGGGCCAATTCGATCATCTGTAAAGTTTGAACGAGCTGTTCAGCCAGGCCGGCCTTGAGCTGTTCCAGCTCGTTGGCTGCAGTTGCAGGATCCACATCGCCAGTTTGGATTTGTTCCTCAAGGTATTTGACCTGATTGTTGGTGTCTTCGATCTCGGAAATGAGATCGCGAGCACGATCACGAGCTTCAGAAACATCTGTGGGGGGCTCTTTGACTTCAGCGACTTCGCCAACTCGAGTATCCCAACTGACCAACAATTCTCTCGCATCATTGCGATAGGGGCTATTGACCTTGGATACAAAGCGAGCCAGTTCAATCGCTGTCGATTTCAAGTCATTCATATCGCGCCTCTCTTCCGCGGACCGAGGCCGGTCGTCACGAATCGCTTCGGACTTGATCATGCAAGCCTTGGCGAAGCCCAGTTGCAGGCGTAACCAATCTGCCTGTTTTCTCTCATCAGGTTTAATGTTTTGCACGATCGGCGCTAGATAGTGGATAATTTCATTAAATGGCAAGGGGTCCTTGGCCTCCCAACAGGTGAGAGCAATCGCAGCACCGCGTCGCTTATATTCGTAATACGCCGGCAGGTTTTCTTGCGAAAAAATGTTCACCGTAATCAAATTTAACGAGTTGTCGTGGAGAGCCAATTTCGAATAGCAACGAGCTGCAAACAAAGCGGAATCTAACCCTCCTGCCATGTTGCTGTAGTCATGAAAAATCTTTTCGAACTCGGCGGCTGCCTCCGCCAACAACTTGCGTTGTTCGGCGGAACCCTCGTCATAGGTATCAGCAATCTTCTCTTTGATCGAGGGTGATAAGTGACGGACAATGACATATTCACGACGAAGATTGCGGAGTTGTTCCTGGCCCTCAAGTTCCGTCGGTTCGCCCAGTTTCTCGATCGCCGTTCGCAATTCGGTTCGGTTGTTTTCAAATGACTCACTGGCGGCCAGCAGAAAGTTTCGAGCTTGTTCACGCATCGCGGCTACCTGTTGCGCCGTTAGTCGACTGTTGCGAGTATTGTTGACGATGATTCCCGCGCGGGAGACCAGCAGATTCGCCCGAGTCCGTTCGGCCATCGACTTTAATTCCGTAGAGGGATTGGTTGCGAGGAAGGCCTCGAGCACCTGCTGAGCTTGATCAAGCGTCTCCTCGCGCAGTCGTGGATCGCGAATCCGCGACAGGCTGGCCATCAATGTATCCGCCTTTTCCAGCGGAATTCGCGCCTTGAATTGGTCAGTCACCAATGGGCTGGTCTGCATCTGGTCCAAATAGTCGATCGCGACATCGTAATAATGATTCGTGCGCAACGCCTCCAGAAAGCGGTCTGCAGGTTCCTCTGCCTCAAGTGATGCAGGGAGAATCAGTAGCAGGAGCCCAACCGACATCGCAAATACGGAACGCATATACCACCACAATCGAAATGAACTGCTCTTAATCCTACAGCGCCGGCTCGATGCAAAGCTGTAGGCCAGCCTTTCCAGGCTGACGCCGTTTTCCTGGTTTGTGCCAAACCGGGAGGATTGGGTCAGCCTGGAAAGGCTGACGTACATACCTTGCGCTGTAGGATTAATGGATGATAGTAACTCACGCATTTGAGTGGACAATCGTCCCATCTGGCCTGTTGTTTTCACCGTTTCAACTTCATAACGCCTAATCACAATCACAATCTCCCGGAGTCAACCAGCGGAGCGCGATTAGCGCCTCCGAATTTCAGCTTAACAAATCAAATCGATGGAAGCATCAAATGTTCAGCATCACCATAACCATTGCGTCAAGTTCCGATTCGACCAACGCCAATGACGGTATTGTTTACGCCACCGAGACCAAAAACAACGAACCTTCGTGAAAAAAGGCAATTCATCGCAAGGTGGAAGCTGCGAACATTTTGCTTGCGTATGGGCCGAACCCGAACGACCGCCCGCAAAATTCGAGACGAGAGGTATTTATCGGTCCACGTTTACCCCTGGAAACAGACGAAGCAATTGCGTTGAATTGCCGCAATCGTATTGGCTACCTCAAAACAAACCAACTGTCTCTAAAGTTAACGAACCAGCCCGCTCAAGGCAAGCATTAAGCTATTTTTTTCCTGGGCCGAATCTCGATAATTTCTCCACAAACTCGGCTCCGCCTAACCTCAGAACTCAAGGTCGGACTGTACAAAGATTGGGCGTTTGTTGCTAAATCGACGTAAAATGAACCTGAACGTGCCGGAGTTTGCTGTTAACCCCTTTGAACACAATTTATGATGTTTGCCTGGCGCTGAAAATAAGCTCAAATTTGATATATCGATATCCATTTCAGCTTGCTCTAAACTAGTTTCGAGTTTTTTGTCGCGGTTGGCGCAACTCAGAGCCGACGGTGAAGAAACAGAGCCGGGTCAATCCCCCCTCAAGATGACGAAAAACACTAACCCAACGTCCGACACTTCAAACGATTCGAACGGCGACGATCTTCAGTCAAGAATAGAACGATTTCTTGATAGTCGACACGATGACCATGAATCGACCCCCACGGCAAAATCCACCATGGCGAATGCGCGGAAGAGTCGAACTCGGGATGAACCAAAGTTGTTGAATTTGTCATTGGCAAATCGTCACGGTGGCGTTCCGCGAATCCTATTGATGAGCGGAGTGTTGCTCATGGTTCTGTACGTTATGCATGAAGCTGGTAAGCCAGAGACCTGGCGCTGGATGGGTTTCGCTGAACCTGGTGAACAATTGCCGGCGGGCAAGAGTGAGAGCACGATTGAGGACTCGCGCGGGCATGGCAAGTTGTCATCCGATTCCACAGTCAATCCAACCGATGAGGAAGTTGAAATCGGATCAACGATTCGCGTGCAATCCAACATGTCGGAGTCAGACGAGTCAATGGATCAGGATTTACATGGCGAACAGGCGGAATTCGCAAATCCTCAATCGACGGATCAACAATCATTGGAAGTGGATTCTCAAGTCAATCCTGAAGCTTGGCCAGAGTTTGACTTGACCCAAATCAAGCGCGAAGAGTTCTGGAGGCAGGCGTTTCGCAAGCTGAATCGACAGGATCGCCTTCAATTTTATCAATTTGTCCGCTCGGCTATTGAGACACAACAACCCCCTGAAGCGTCGGTGCGAGAACCGATTCGAGAAATCATTAGACAGCTCGATCGATATCGCTCAGCCTATCACGGCAAGTTATTGCAGTTACTGATAAATACTGCCGGCGAGCCCGTAGTGAATGTTGGGCAAACGAGTTGGAGCGAGCTGTTGCTGGAGATGCAGCGTGCGTGGGAATATGAAATCCATCCAGGACTGCAAAGTGCAATTGACGGACAATTCAGTGAAATGCAGCAGTTACAGGCAATGTCATGGCTGAGTCAAACTTTGCAACGGATTGCCTTTGATCAAATTAAAGATGGCACAGCGGAGATTCGCGACATCGAGTTGCCTGCCTGGATTGAACTCATGGAAAACCTGTCGCGCCAATCCGCCGATGAAACTGCGGGCGAGCAGCGTTCATTGGGTCTGATCGATATGACGCAACTCATGGGACAAACTTCGTTTTATCGTGGCAAAATTGTTACCATCGAGGGGGTCCTGTTACGGGTGCAAAAAATTCCCGCAACCGAAACGATCGCCGGTCGGCACCATTTTTTCGAACTCTGGATCGCACCACCGCACCAATCAGTTTTTCCGTATTGTGTTCATGCATTGGAGTTGCCTGCGGAATTTGCGTCGATCGGCTGGGAGCCAATCAATACCCGTCGAGGAATTCGGGTCCATGGCTATTTGTTCAAGCGACGATTTTATGCAGCGGAAGACGGCTCGCCCGCCGAAGCGCCATTAATCCTTACCAGGTTGCCGTTTGTCGAGCCCTCTTTTGAACGTGATACGAGCGTCGATATTACGAGTTGGAGTATGGCTGCATGGGGGTCGATCGTAGGGTCAATCGCCGTGGTCGTCAGCGGATTCACGCTCTTTGTCTGGCGTTCCGCTCGGCGCCGGTCAAGGCTTTCCGGAAGAAATGATCAGGCCGTCGCTGCAACTCTGAACGCGTTAACCCAAGACCCGGCCGTGAAGTCGATCGAGGAAAGATTGTCGGAAATCCGAGATTGAGTTACGAATGGTGCTGATGGCAATCACACAGAACTGTTCCCAGCATTAAAAGGACCATTTTAACTTGAGGCGTATTAAGAATTGCCGACACCACATTTGACTTGGCGACGCATCGGACAAACCAATCAGCAACCGACTGAGCCTGGTACGAAGGTAATCGCCGTCATTGGCGAAGCCCGCGGCTAGCGCCTCGCCACCTCGCAGTAATGTATACCAAACTTGATGGAAACGAAATGAATAACGATGCATGACAGGATTTCCATAACGCAACTTCTAATCGCGATAACAGCTCTGTTCTCGGCGTGGACCAATGGAAAGTCATTCGCATCCGCTGCGAGATTGTGCTGGTTGCAAGATCGAGAACATGTTGCGCAAGATGCCGAACCGACAGCCGAATCGATGAACCCAATCGGAAAACCCGTTCCATTGAATCAACTCGCCGGCTGGCGTCAAGCGACCTATGAGGAGTTTCTGGCGGAGTCGACTTGGCCAAGTGCTCATCCAATGCTGCTAAATGCGATCACCAAAATTCGATATGTTCCCTGGAGAAACCTGCAAGCCTACGCAACAACGACGACGCAATCAAAACAGCATTCGCACGGCCTGTTTCCATGGGATGAATGGCGCGGGCATGTTTTCGAGTTGTCGGGAATCGTGCATCGCGTCGTGACCATCAAGCTTCCTGAGCAAGTTCGATTGCAATTCGGAATCGAACAGTTTTACCTCGCATCTGTGCACACCGAGGGCCAAGACTACCAAATCGCTTGTCGGCAAGTGCCAACGGTTTGGGCCAAAGGCAAGGCGCCGCTCTCGGAGCCCTTCAGCTGTTTTGGCTTTCTGCTAAAAACGTTGAATGGCGGTGAGCCCGTTTTTGCCGCGGACTCGTTGAGCTGGCTTCCAGACCAGACGAACTCAACCCTTGACGTGAACGCATCACATGTCTGGCTCGCTCGTCAAGGGATTGATATCGGTTTGCGAGAAAGAATCAATCATCGGTCGACCACGGCGATCGATGACGGGGAAGTAGAACTGCTGTTGGAACTGTTGCGACTGACCTCCGGCAGGCGCGATATGATTCAGCTTGAGCCCCAACCCACCGACTTAATCAGTTGGCTGCGGCAACCAGAGGAATCATTCGGGTCGTTCTATCGTGTCGAGGGGCGATTAAAAAAAATCAGTGTCATTGAGGTCGAAGCACCTCATTTGAAAGAGAAATTCAATCTGCAAAGGTACTATCAACTCGATGTATTTATTCCAGCTCCCGATATCCGGATTCTCGACCAGGCCGGCAAACAATTGCTCGACGACAAGGGAAAGCCCTTTGTTTACAGCAACAGTTATGCGATCGCCGTGCTCTGCCCTGAACTTCCAGTTGGCATTTCGATGGAGGGCAAGCGGTCGCTAGCGACCGATGAAGAGATTGTAATCGACAGCTTTTTTTTCAAGAAATGGGAACAACGAAATTTCCGAACTCGAAATGTGTCGCCGGACCTTGTTAAGTCGACTCCGCTACTAATCGGATATACGCCAACTTTGCAGGGCGTGCAGCCAACCTTCAACTGGTCGTATAGTGTTGCCATCGGTCTGCTCGGCTTGTTTCTCGGCGCCTTTGCCATCACCGTTATCTGGCTTGGGCGAAAGGAGAGGGACGCAAGGAGAAGCCAACAGAGTCAACGGTCGCCAGACAAAATCGATTGCGACTTTTGAACCGAGTTGCGAACCATGAATCGATAACAAAAAACTCGTGCCTTTCGGCACGAGTCTGGTCTACCAATATTTGGATTTACCGTTCGCCATCGATGAAATGAATTTCACCCCATTTAATGACTAAACACGGTGGCGACGTCTCAAGGCACCACCTGCCAGGCCGACAATGCCTATCAGGCAAATCGTTGCGGTACCCGGTTCTGGAATGGCGTTTACAGAGCCATAAACCGAAATGTGCCCAGTGCCCGCACTTGCATTCAATCCACTGTAATTGCCGTTAGGCGATACCGTGCCAGCTGCCACCACAATATTGTTATTCTCGTCTCGGAGGTCAATTTGCAGCGCCTTCGAGATTGGACTCCAAACCTCTACATCAAGATCAAAGCTGTGAGGATTAGGTCCATCCGCTTCGTAAATCGCAATCAATTTACCAAATTTTATGAATGAATATTGTGGTGAGAACAGCGGTGAATCAATTGCCCACGATCCCGATCGACCATCAGCGACGGCATCCGTAAACCAGTCTCCCGCCGCGGGACCTACAACATCATTCTCTTCCAAGTCGTGTTTTACAAGAAAGTCTAACCCCGTAACGCCCAACCCGCCATCGATCTCGGGAATTGCCAACCACGTCAACGCTTCAGCATCACTTCCGACGACAACCGCAATGATATCAGCTCGAGCATGATTAGCCGTCAAACATCCGATCGCAGCCAACGCAATAAAAAAGATTTTTCGTAACATACAAGATGCCCTCGATTTCCAAAAACAAAGATGTAAACTACTTATGCAATACAGACCCAGTCGACAATCGGATTACTCCCCAAAACGTCATGTGTCCAAGGTTACTAACCGGCGGCAAGCTAATGCTTTGTCCAGGTTAGAGACAGGTTAGAGATTAGGGTTAGCCGGTGTGCACTAGCACCCGGTTCAGGCCGTAAAAACCGGACTCAGCAATCCGAACTCTTAATATATTGACAAAGCACCAGGTTCGAAGTCAACAAACCATATCATCAACGAAAGAATCCCTGCCGCTTCGTCCGCTAAACCTGAATCGTTTAATTGTAATCAAACTTTGTTCAACCGCAAGCCACGACCAACAAATATCAAAAAGATCCCGTTTCCGCCGCGTTTTATCGGGTCAGCATTGCTATCACGGATTTCGCTCAGCTTGGCGGGAGTGGTTTATTTTCGTCCCAATTGGGAAAAAACGTCTATTACGAAAATAGCGGACATAGCAGGCAACGACACACAATTGTCCCGACAGCCCGACAATCGCAGGTGCCAATTTCTGATCGAAACAAAAAATCGGGATATCAAAATCAACGTTGGGAATAGCCGTTTGAATGTCAGCGATTGCATGGTTCGAACTCGTTTGCGCGTCGCAGCTATTCCGAAAGGCCAATCACAGAAAAATCATTGGCAGTTCTGAGTTGGTTACGCGAGTCACATCGTAGAAACCAAAGTGAATTGTGGTCAAGCGAACGGCGTTGGCCCCGATTGACTGTTCGGTGGTCCGTTATTTCTGTCCTCTCAAAAGGAACGTCATGTAGGACGGCGTTTATGCTCAAGTCCGTGAGTCGAGGGATTGTTTGAAACCAATTCCAACTCTTCGAAAGCACTTGGTCGAAATCAGATCACCGTCAACTTCACGTTGGTGCGGTCGGTGTAGGAACCAGGTGTTGTTGATAAATTAGATGGCTCCGTCGCGATGAACATTTTTAAAATGATCCATACCGCAACGCGACTAGTGCTTTGTCAATATTAAGCGTCCGGTTTTTACGGCCGGAACCTGGTGCTAATCCTACAGCGCCGGCTCGATGCAAAGCTGTAGGCCAGCCTTTCCAGGTTGACGCCGTTTACTTGGTTTGTGCCAAACCGGAAGGATTGGGTCAGCCTGGAAAGGCTGACGTACATACCTTGCGCTGTAGGACTAACGCACACCGGCTAATCCTGATCTCTAACCTGGGCAAAGCACTAGTGTTTGGCCTACTTGATGTTTTCGATAAACTCTATAAAAGGAGGATAACTGCGGAGCAGGCGCCAATCGTTGTGCGTTTCGAGCGTTTCCCGGTCGACATTGCCTGTCAGGGAGATCGCCTGTCCCGACCATTCGATTGTACAGAAAAAGACAGACAAAGACTGGAATCCATGCGACCGATTGACGAAACACATCGACTTGAACTCACGTCCTGGATTGAATCCGCCAACACCAGTGAAACCGAGTTTCCGATTCAGAACCTGCCGTTTTGTCGATTTCAAGTTGACCAGGGATCGCCAGAGCTCGGTGTCGCGATCGGCGATCAATTGGTGAGGCTGAAAAACTGTATCGCCGCCGGACTGCTTGGAGAAACATACGAAACGGCGGCAACATCCAGTCGGTTGAACGAGTTCATGCGACTTTCGGTCGAAGCTCGAATCGATTTCCGCAAACAGATTAGCCGGTTGTTGAGCGCGGATACGGCAATGGGAGCAGATTCAACGCTTCGTGAACAGGTCGAACGCGGTCGCCAAGTCTTGATTCCACAATCCGCGGTTGAGTTGCTGGTCCCCTGCGAGATCACGGACTACACGGATTTTTACGCTTCCGTATTTCATGCTACGAATGTGGGGAGTATGTTTCGCCCGACGAATCCGCTCCTTCCCAACTATAAACATATTCCAATCGGGTATCATGGTCGGGCATCCAGCATTATTGCCAGCGGCGCGACCGTCCGTCGACCGCGTGGTCAATTGTCGCCACCCGAAGAAGGCGGAATGCCGACGTTTGGACCTTGCAAGATGCTGGATTACGAATTGGAGGTGGGCTTTTTTGTCGCGCAAGGCAATCCGTTGGGCCATCCTGTTTCCATCGAGGACGCTGAAGACTATTTGTTTGGAATGTGCCTGGTTAATGATTGGTCCGCACGCGACATTCAAAAATGGGAGTACCAACCGCTCGGGCCGTTTTTGGCCAAATCGTTCGCGACGTCAGTTTCGCCCTGGGTAATTACCATGGAAGCGCTGGCGCCCTTCCGCTGTGCGGCATACGATCGCCCCGCATCGGATCCCAAGCCACTCGACTATCTCCGGTCAACCGAGAACGAACGCTCGGGAGGGGTCGCTCTCGACTTGGAAGTTTTTATTGGTTCGAGGCAAATGCAAGAGGAAGGGATTGAACCGGTTCGCGTCAGCCAGGCAAGCTTTCGCCAAATGTACTGGACATCGGCTCAAATGTTGACACATCACGCTAGCAATGGTTGTAACTTGCAACCAGGTGACTTGATCGCCAGTGGCACCGTCAGTGGCCCGGAACGGTCTTCGCGCGGCTGCATGTTAGAACTGACATGGGATGGTGATCAAAATAATCCATTGCCTGGCTCTCAACGCACGGCACTCAGGCTGCCGACTGGCGAGGAGCGAATATTCTTGCAGGACGGTGATGAAGTGATTTTGCATGGAACATGCCAGGCGGATGGATTTCGCTCGATCGGTTTTGGCGTCGTAAGCGGAACGGTTGCAGGCCAGTTGTCGCAGGCTTGAATTTCAAGGTGCGATGACGAACAATCGAAATTCGAACGTGCATTCGTACGGTTCGTCAAAGGAAACGAAAACGGCCATGCCAAAACAATGTTTCCCGCTTCAGATGCGACAAAACGTCTTAAGAATGTGATTGTGCCGACCACGCAGTGAATTTGAGTTCGTGCACAACGGACAATTCCTATATAATTAAAAGGATGTTTTTCATCGGTCCGTGTCTCTGAATCCTTCAAAAGAATATGTGCCAAATTGATGCATCGTTCGCTACGCGGCGCGCTCGGCGGTTGAGTGGCACGAATATCGTTCATGCCCTATGGTTGGCAGTTTTTGTGGTTCTGACAGGATGTGACGAACAAAAGATTGTTGTACACGAAGGAAAAGAGCGAACCCGTCCGATGGGTCAACGTATCGGACCGCCGCCACAACGGGGTGAAATCAACCGGATGGTCATCGTGATTTATGAAGTTGGCGAGACGTTATGGACATTCAAAGTCGTTGCACCGAAGTCGGCCTTGGAGGACGAGTCGAGGTGGCGTCCATTTATGGAAAGTGTTGACTTTGACGAGGCGGGGAAACCCGAATGGGAGCTTCCGCAGGGTTGGCAGACCGGTCCGTCATCACAATTCGTATTTGCCAGACTCAATGTCCCAGGCACGCCGCCTTTTGAAATCACGGTTTCGGATATACCGGCTGGTCAGGACATGGCAGCCAACGTCAATCGTTGGCGTGCACAATTGTCGCTGCCGCCATTTACTGATGATTTGTCCAATCATCTCCAGAACAAGACGATCTCGCAAAATGGCGAAGATCGAACGATCCTGGTTTATGATGAAGAAGGGTTCGTTGCCGGAGGTGGCATGGGAGCTCCGACCCGGTCGCCAGTCCTCTCGACGCAAATCGGCTACGATGTTCCCGAAAGTTGGACTCGACTTGATTCGGTCAGCCCGTTGATTACAAAATTCGAAAGAATCGAGAATGAGCAACGGGTTGAAGTTTCGGTGACTCAGTTGCCGGCTGAAGTCACAACCTGGGAAGAAGTCGCCAACATGTGGGGGAGTCAAATTGGGATTGCATCGCTCACAACAGACGAGGTCAGAGAAAAAACCAGTTCACTTAGTATCGAACAATTTGAAGGTTTTGAAATTCGGCTGGATGCGATGGATGCGTCGCCGCCGATGTCCATTCGCGGTGCCATGTTGAAGCAGGGACCCATCGCCTGGTACATCAAACTGTTTGGGCAGAGCGAATTGGTGGACGAAGAACAGGAAAACCTGACGAACTTGATCAAATCGATTAAATTGAAATAGGGGATCAATTTTTTGAGACGGTTTTCGGGTGTGGAAGCTCGTTATCGGCCCGTCCTTTTGACAGTTACATAACAGAAATAAATTCATGAACAGCAATCCAGCAGCCTCAACAGAGTCAGCGAATCCGCCTCGGAACCGTGCGCGAACCAGGCGCCCCGTTTGGTTGACATTATTGCATGGCGTGGCATCGTTGAAATTTACCGTGGTGTTGTTGGCCGCTGGGACTTTCATGACCTGGGTCGCCTCGCTTGAACAGACTCGAATGGATATTTGGGAGGTCAAGAATCGGCATTTTTATTCCCCAGTAGTCTATATTCCTCTGGAAACATTTTGCGTACCTGCCTGGACACCAGAAAACGTCGCTCAGTTTTTTTCACGTGAAATCAATGGTGTAAAAATCGGCCTGCCGATGCCCAGTGGATCGTTAATCATGCTGTTGATGCTGATTAACCTGTTGACCGCTCATCTGGTGCGATTCCGTATAACAGGCCGTGGTGGGAAATTGATGGCGGGGTTGGTCGTGTTCGGACTGGGAACCCTACTGACGGCAATGGTCGTCCTTAATGGCCAAAATTCTAAAGGATTTCAGGCGGAACCGATTTTCAGCTGGGAACAATTGTGGGTGGTGATCCAAGTGAGCTTGGGAGCCGCACTGCTTAGTGCGATCATGGGAGCCATCAGTTTAGGAAAAAATCGCAAGACCGAAAAATCGTTGCTGTGGATGTTTGCAATACTACTCGGCATGCTTGTCACGTTCCTGCTGGTAAAAGGTGAATCGGCATTCATTGGTGATTCAGCGATGCGTATTCTCTGGCAATTGATCCAAGGTGGCGTGGGCTCCGTCGTCATGCTCGTTGGGTGTCACTTGATCTTCGGTCGTAAGAGTGGAATTGTACTATTGCACTTGGGCCTCGCCTTATTGATGTTTGGCGAGTTCTATGTCACGTATTCCGCAAAAGAACAACGAATGACTATGGAAGAGGGGCAAACCGTCACTCATACCATTGATGTTCGCGACTTTGAGATGGCGATTATCAGTCACAATGAAGATCAAACGGAAGATATTGTGTGTATCCCGAGTCGTCTATTGAAACCGCAGCGGTCGGGGTTTCACTTTGGGCGATTGTTTGGTGCTCAGGCGACGGAAGATCCGCATGTGATCGATGATGAACTCCTTCCATTCAAAGTCCGTCCAATCAAATATCTCCGGAATTCGTTTTTGGAAGAATTTCGAGCGGGTCTAACAGAAAATCCCGCCACGGTTGGAGTTGGTTTGCATGCGATTGCCCGCGAAAGCAATATCAACACCGGGACGAGTGCTCAACAATCGGTTGATATTGGCACGATTTACGCCGAGCTTCTCGATAAGACCGACAACGATAAATCGCTGGGTGTCTTTATGCTGAGCCAACAGCTATACCGCAACGACCGGACGGCACTGGACGAAGTCAACATTGATGGCAAAACCTATCGAATTGGATTGCGATTTAAACATCACTACAAGCCCTATTCGATACATCTTTTGGATACGGAGCAGCAAAACTATCCGGGGACACAAATCCCGAAGAGTTTTTCATCTGAGTTCAACGTGATTTATCCAGACCTCGGTTTGAACGTCAAGAAAAAAGTTTGGATGAACAATCCGTTGCGGTTCGGAAACGAGACATTCTATCAGCAACACTATGAGAATCCTGTCGACGGTCCCGAGATAAGTGTTTTGCAGATTGTGAGAAATACCGGATGGATGATTCCCTATATTTGCTGCATGATGGTGGCAGTCGGACTCTTGGCTCAATTCGGACAGACTCTTATCAAGTATTTGCGAGATGATCCGGTTGCCTCGCGCCGGCATGTCGCAAGTGGGATTGCCTCGATCTTTGGCTTTTGGATTTCCGGGCGTGGCAGTGACTTCGCGGCCGATACGAAAAACACGGCGCGCAAGCGTCAATCTAATGGTCGCCGTGGCGATTCGCCACGACTAGAGTCGGAATCCCGCGGCACACTGAGCGCGCGGCTGTCGCTGTGTACGGTCGTTTTTGTATGGCTCTTTTTTGGTTACTGGTTTTATGCGATGTCGAAGCCTCGATCCGTCGAGCGAGATGGA
>JBGTDM010000006.1:0-9581 GCA_041748315.1 Pirellulaceae bacterium | reverse complement strand
GTGCCAAAAGTTAAAAACCCATAGCTAAATGCCGGTTGTAATCTGTAGCTGAGGCACCAGACCTCGGGCTTCTTGAACAAAGGCCTTGACCTTCGGCTCCGCTCCTATCGTCGCTACGCGAAGTCAAATCCTTATTGGTTCGCCGCTTTTGCGTTTAGCCACATGCCATGTAGTAGTCGGACGGCAATACAAGATAGTTGTGTTCGCAGGCCAAACAAACTACCAGCGATGTTTGTATCTGTGATTGGGATCGCGCGACAGCACTCGCCACGAATGGAAATCGAGCCGAGAATAGAAAGCTACATCGGGCAAGAAAGTCGTGCAATCCCGCAGTCTCCCTAATGATTCGTTCGACCGCTTGTGGGTCGTCAAAGCCCAGTCCAACCTTCTTGGTGTTGGAGATGATCAGCCGGTTCTGTGTTCCGGGGTAATCTCGCAGTATCTGATCGATTGCTTTCAAGAAACCAAGTTCCGTGAAAAGCTCGTGATACGATGTGGCGTCGAGTAGGAATTGCTTTTGTTCGTCGGTTAGTTGGTCAAGTGCCTCCGAACGACCGCATGCGGGACAAACCGTGAGCACCGGGCTTGGCATTTGATCGACGGTCGGGCAAAAGATTGTCATTCTTTATTCGGCGAACAATTATTATACAGATTGGGCCTCCGAGGTTCCCCGTATAGCATTCCTTTATAAAATAATGTACAGTCCATCGAAGACCTGTCAATACCTTCAGATTCAAGCAACAGCCAGGGTGTTATGCAGATTCAACACGGTTTTATACAGGATCGGTGTGATGCAGACCTATGACTCGCCCCAACTTCACTGCGGCAACAATCCAGATCCCCACTCCAAACTCCAGGATGAGGTTGCCCAGATTTCCCAAACTTCCGAATCTGACGCCGCTGTTCGGGCGACTCGACAGAATCCAAGTCCCCCCAATCCTTCTCCCGCCACGACCTCGCCCAGCTCCGAACAACCCCAAACGGCACCGAACCGGACCCGGTTGATCGATCAGGTCCGTAACAAAATGCGTGTCAAGCACCTCGCCAAACGGACCGAGGAGGCCTATGTCGGCTGGATTCTCGACTTCATCCGGTTCGCCAAGCAACAAGCGGGCGATTGGGTCCACCCCAACGAACTGACCGATCGTGAGATCGAAGCTTACTTCACCCACCTGGCAGTCGATCGCCGAGTCGCTGCCAGCACTCAGAACCAAGCGTTCGCCGCCATCCTGTTCCTGTACCAAAAAGTGCTCGACCGGCAATTCAGGGTCGATGCCGTCCGAGCCAAAACTCCGCAGCGACTCCCGACAGTGCTTACTCCCAGCGAAGTCCAACAAATCCTGGTCCAGTTGCCCCCCGGTCCGATCCAGCTGATCGGCAACCTGATGTACGGCGCCGGGTTGCGGCTGATGGAAGCTTGCCGCCTCCGTATCAAAGATATCGATTTTGGTCGTAAACAAATTGTGGTCCGCGAAGCAAAGGGTAACAAGGATCGCTACGTCCCGCTCCCGGAACGGGTTCGCGAAGAATTGTCCAAACAAATTCGCTACGTCGAGCAACTTCATCAGCAAGACTTGAAACAAGGTGCCGGCTGGGTATGGCTCCCCTATGCCCTGGCGGTGAAGTACCCCCAAGCGGGTCGCCAACTCGGGTGGCAATATCTGTTTCCCGCGAGAAACACGAGTCGCGACAGCCATCCGCGCGAAGCTCAAGAAGCTTCTACTGGTGACCTGGCCATCGCTCGCGGTGACCGGGATCAAATCCGCCGACACCATATCCACGAGTCCTCGGTCCAGCAGGCGTTCGCCAAGGCAGTGCGCAAATCTGGAATCGATGAACGCGCCAGTTGCCATACGCTGCGTCACAGTTTCGCCACGCACCTTCTGGAATCCGGCCAGAACATTCGCACCATCCAGGAGTTGCTGGGGCATGCCGATCTGAAAACCACGATGATTTACACCCATGTCAGCAAAGTCGGTGCCAGCGGTGTCCGCAGCCCCTTGGATCAACTCTGATCCAGACGGTCGCCGTCAGGTCAAACGACCTGGACATACCTCGGCTTACCAATCCGCGTCCAACGAGGTCAAAATGCTCGTCACTAAATCTGTTGCTATCTCACAGCATTGATTCGCGCCGCGCACTTTATCGTACTGGCGCGCATTGCAACGTCGCGGTGCGAACTGTCGCTCTCCGTCTCCCGGTCAAGTGACACCGCGTCACGTGAGTCAATCTTGCCCGAGTTTCCTGAGAGCATTTTTCACTTGCAACCGATACCTGCTTAACGCCCGATCTTCCAATGCGGCGGACAATGGTTCAATCGCCTTTGGGTTCGCCGTGAAGCACAGGCCCGTGAGCGCGTAGCCACGACGCTCGTCGTCCGACCGTGTATCGCGCAATTTAGCAACCAGCGCCGCGATGGCCTCATCGGTGCCAAGTTTGCCCAAGGAAAGGGCCGCGTACGACACACACCGCAGGTCTTCGTCATCCAGTTGCCGTATCAAGTCGGGCACGGCGTCGACGACGTTGCTGTGGCCAAGTGCCGCGGCCGATTCCGCCCGCACATTTCGGTCTGGATCGTCGAGCAACTCCTTCAGTCGTGGCCCAAATCTTGCGTTGGGAAACTTGCTGCACGAACATGCTGCCGTGGCTCGAACTCTTGGCGATGTGTCGTGAAGAGCGGCCTCAAGGGTCTTCCAGTAATCATCCGTCGGAATTCCCGGGAATGAATATAGCGCCCATAGCGCGTTGTTGCGAACCTTCGCCTCGGGATCGGTTTCAGCCATTTTCAAAAGGAGTGGACGGATCGCACCGGCCGATTTGTCGTCCGCCAATTTGCCCAACAAGCGTGCGACCGTCCATCGCACGTTCCAGTCGGGATCTTCGACGGAATCGATAACGACGTGCAGCGATTCGGGCGTTTTGAGACGCGCCAGCGCATCGATGGCGGCCTCTCGTACTTGCCAGTGTTCGTTCCTTAGGCACTCTAGTAGTAGCGGCCTGGTTTGTTGGGTATCGATTTCCCGAATCGCCATGTTGACCATGCGCCGTTCGTTCTCGTCGAACCCTTCAAACCTCTCCAACAGGACTTTCACTGCCGGTTCGCCTATCTTCGCCAGCGCAACACCCACGGCGAATTCCAAACTAATGTTGACCTCGCCGGCCGGCAGCCCCTCGATCAACGGACCGATGGCCATCTCGCTGCCGATTCGTCCCAACGCCTCGGCGACTTCGATGCGTACGTCCATGTCTACGTCCTGCAACACTTTGCAGAGGGCATCGACGGCGGCGGGACTTTTCGATTTGGCCAATTCGCGAGCTGCGTAGATCCGCACGTACCGATTGCTGTCCTGCAAGGCTTCAAGCCAAACCTCCAGCATGACGGGCTGCTGCAATTCGGAAAGCGCTTGCATGGCTGGTAGTCGGACCTGCTCGTCCTTGTTCTTGAGCGCCGTGACCAGCGCCGGCACCGCCTGTGGGCCAATGCTGCGCAGGACCCAAACCACACGTACATTCACCTGAACAGTGGTTCTCCCGCTACGGAAACTTGCGCTGGAGTCGACGAGTTGCCTCTCATCGTTCAACAGTTTAGCCAACGCGTCGACAGCCTCGGTCGCTTTCGGGCCCATCGCCAATAGTCGTTGCAGCGCTAAAAGCAGCGTTTGCGAGTCGTCCGAGTCCAGGTCTTTCACCAACGTCGCCAGATCTTGCTGTTCTGCGTCGGTCAACTCGGGTTGGAACGCCAGTGTAGTTGGCCGCAGGCAGGCCAACGAGACAAGTATAATCACGCAACTGATAGGCATTCGCTTCATTTGTGCCACCTCGTAGTTTCCAGCCATGTGTTGATATTATACTGGCTCCGTTGCCAGTGATTGAATACTTTTTCAAACTATTATGTAACAACTTCGAAACAAGGTGCACTAATGATGAAAAACGGTGCGTTTGACTTCTCACGCCCCAGGTACACCGAAGCAACATAACTTCCTAGAGTCAGATTTGGTTTTCGGTTTTCAAAAACCTCTCCCGGATGGAATTGAAGTTCTTCTTGAATTTTGGAGAACTGGCGATCTGCTGGTTGGCAGTTTGAATTAGGTTGGCCGCTCTGTCGGGATGGTTTAAGCCAAATCTTTTAGACATCTCGGCTAGGGTTGTGGACGTGAGTTGGCGGCACAATAAGGCGACAACCTCTCTGCCCGGCGCCGACAAGCGGAAACGTACATGTGTTTCCCGAGCGAAGAACTTCATCGGCCAACGCCTTGGTCAGTCGTTCATCGTGTCCTTGATCATGAAACAGCAACCGGCGTCCATCGCACCGAGCGACAACATGATTAACCCGCATTTCTCACAACGATGACTTTTGCGTTGGCAATCGCTCGGTAGTTGGGCAAATGTCAGTGTTGTGCGCTACCGTGCGTTCAGGTCAAAGAGTCGGCCTGAGGACAGGCCGACCTACTGTAGCTGCCGCTGTCCCCAGCGGCAGATGGCCCCTCTCGACGCTTTGAATGTGAGAAATGCGGGTTAATGGCTTCCGGAAACTGAACGTGCGACTTCCGCGGAATTTCAAGCACCCTGGTTTTCGTGATGATCTGATTGAAAGACGCAAGTCTAGCATCCTGAAAACCGAAAAACAATTTGACCCCTACCCAACCTAAATCTCAAAGCCCGGACAAGTAGAACTCAACCTGCCGGAGTGACATACCGCGTTGATCCTGGTCCATTCTGGTTCAATTCGCCTCAATGATACGACGGTCAAGGCCGTTGAACTTGTCGAACTTGATCGAATAGAGCCGCTAGCCCGACTGAATTCGCAGTGGGCTGCAAGACTTCTCGTGCTTTCCGGTGAACCGATCGGCGAACCGGTTGTGGGCCAGGGACCGTTCGTAATGAACAGCCGACAAGAAATCAGCCAGGGAATCGACGACTATCAGCAGGTTCGCAAAGGTCGACCTGCATGACATTCCCGATGATACTTTGTGCTGTCCGTCTGCTCCAATCCATTGTTCCGCAGTCACTTATGGACCACAAAATGGCAACCATAATGACCCCGGTCAGTCGGGGCGACAAGTCGGCTATTGATTTTTTTTCTGGCCGGCATCCGAGGCTGGGAAGCCGGATTGCGGTGGCGAATGGATGACGGAAGGCCTTTTCAAAATTGAGGTTCCAGCCACTCGCTGTCGCCTCATGATCGTCACGACACTACGGACTGGTAGCGTCGGTTGGCCTCGGACCAGTCGATGAACTTGACGAACGTCTCGACATACTCCGCCTTCTTGTTTTGGTAATCGATGTAGAAGGCGTGTTCGTAGGTGTCGATCACGACCAGCGGCATGGTCAACCAGAGCGGCCCTTGCGCGTGCTCGTCACTCACCACGTTGTACAGCCGGCCGTTGACTGGATGCACGACGAGCATTGCCCAACCCGCCGCCGCTTTCGCGCTGGCGATGAAGTCCG
Organism: Pirellulaceae bacterium; assembly: GCA_041748315.1. GTDB lineage: Bacteria > Planctomycetota > Planctomycetia > Pirellulales > Pirellulaceae > CALMEE01. Next base: position 4,133 of record JBGTDM010000006.1, on the reverse strand, counting down.
TCGCCCACCGGTCCACCGATCCGAACCGCTTGGCGATGGCAGTTTTGATGCCACCGGGCGGGTCGGTCGCGTTGAGGGCCAGCCCGTCGAAGTACAACTCGTGCAGGATCACGCTGTTGCCCCGACTGGATTGAATCTGCTTCATTCGCTCAAAAGCAGCGGCGTCGATAGCCGTGCCGCTAGTGAAGCTCTCTTCGAGCTTCTCCTCGACGCCGACAAACGCCTTGAGCGCGCCGCCGTAGTGGGCGGTGTGATGCGGGGCAACCTGGGCGGCGCTCAGGAACCCCGGTACCTCCTGGTGCTTGAGCGGTTTGAGGTTACCGGTGGCCAGACCGCTTGTGGTGAAGTCGAGCTTGTCCAGCCCTGCGGATTCGAGCAGGCCCGGCACCAGCAGCGACCCCGCCGCCCCCCCCGAAGAGGCAAAGAAGAATGTCCGTCGTGAAATGCTCGTCATGGTTCTCTCCCTTTCGGTCGTTAGTTTGATTCAGCTTTGTTACGGCACGAAGGCGACCCGCTTCGGGCCCTTGCCCACGGTGGCCTTGCCGTGAGATTTCAGTTTGCCATCGGCAGTCAGTTCCGCCAGTTGCAGGGTGTCGTCGCCAATGTTGCTGATGAGGAATTTCACGTTCTGTCCCGATTGGCCGGGAATCCGCTCGACGCAGCAGGGCTTGGACACGTTCGTCAGTCGGTCGAGCAGTTTGCCCGTCGTCACATCCACCGCGTCGACGTGCGACCGCCCTTCATTCGCCGCAACCAGCACCTTGTCCGTGAGCATCTCGACGCCGTGGTACGTCACCTCCTGCGGGTCGGTATTTCCTTTCGGAGGATCGTACCGGAACAATCTGGTCACCTTGCCCGACTCGGTGTCCATCTCGAAGAAGCCGTCCACCCAGAACGAGCCGAAATAGACCTTCTTCTCGTCCGGCGAAAAGGTCAGACTGCGAGGGTTGACGTTCATGCCGATGAACTTGACCAGCTTCTGGCCAACGGGATCAACAATGGCGATCCCCGTGACTTTCTTACAGGTTACGAAGGCGTGTTTGTTCAGCGGCCCGTATTTGACGACGTGCGGAGCCGAGCAGTCCTCGATGCGGAACGCCTCCTTCATCGTCTCGATGTCGATGGCCACCACATCATCGCTGTAGAAATTGGCGACCAGGATGTGTTTGCCGTCCTGAGTGAGGATGATGTGATCGTTGAACATCTTGCGAATGGGCGTCTTGCCCTTGAGTTTGAAATCCGGTAGCGAGAAGAACTTGACGCACTCCTCGTCTTCGACGCCGACGGCCACGGTCGTGCCGTCCCTGCTGACTGCGATCCCGTAGGGCCGGGGACCGACATTGTACTTCTCGACCTCTTTCATTGTGCCCAGATCCACCAGCGACACCGTGCCGTCGCCGGTGTTGACCACCAATACCTGCTTGGGGAACGGTGCGTCTTTTTGCGCATCGGCACGCGATTCAGCCACCGAAGCACCGAGAATCGCCAAGACAGTGGCGATCAGCATGGGAATGCGGTTCGTCTTCATGGGTGATTCCTTTCCATTGTCGACTGACTTCGAACGTCGGGACTACCACGGAGCGAGCTTTGGCCGAAACCGGCAAGTCAAAGCACCTTGACAGTTGATGTAACCACGGTTACAGATTATATCACGCGAGCTCTGGCGAATCAACCGCTTTCGGATTGCGGACCTTCGCCCGAAGGCTGCGCACTTTGCGGACAAAGGTAAGGCATGGGGTGGCTTCTACTGGTTTATCGGATTCCACGTGAACCGACCAAGGGACGCGTCTATGCGTGGCGAAAGCTCAAACAACTCGGCGCGTTGGCGTTGCAGGACGCCGTGTGGGTTTTGCCGGCCACGGATCGCTGCCGGGAGAATTTCCAGTGGCTGGCATCGGAGATTGTCGAGTTAGGAGGTGAGTCTTTGCTGTTTGACACGGAGTTACTGATGGGCACTACGGATGACGCGTTGCGAGAACGCTTCGAAGAACCCGTCCTCGCGGCTTACGAAGAAATACTCACTGCGCTCGAACATCGGGAGCCGGACCTCGCGGCGTTGTCCAAGAAGTACCAGCAGACCTTGATCCATGACTATTTTCGGTGTTCGCTCGGCGAACGAGTTCGAAAGAAGCTGTTGGCGGCTAGCGGAGGTGCGCAATGAATTGGGTGACGTGGGAAAGCGTCGGCGTCGATCGCATGGGGTGCGCGTGGTTGATTCGCCGGTACATCGACGCCGAGGCGCAGTTCATCTTCGTGCCGCATGCAAGCGCGCCATTGCCCGAGGATGCCGAGCCGTTCGATATTCCGGGCGTCAGGCTGTCGCATCACGCGGGGCATTGCTCGTTTCACGCATTCTTACAGCAGTACGACCTTGAAGATCCGGTGTTGACCCGCATTGCGCGGATGATCGATGAGGCCGACACGGTCCAGGAAGTGCAACTCGAACCGGTGGCGCCAGGCCTGGATTTCCTGTGTGAGGGAATCCGCCTGACATCACCCGACGACGAAACGGCGCTCAATCGCGGGATGATGATCTACGACGCGTTGTACGCCAGGCTCTCGGCCGAGCGTGGGTTTTCGGATGAATGCGAGCGAAAGCCATGAATTCGACCACTGAGAGAAAAAATGATCAAGACGCCTCGGAGCATCAAACCGTTACCTTCGGCAAGGCGGTACGAACGTGGGTCCGCGTGGCAATGCTCAGTTTTGGCGGTCCTGCCGGCCAGATCGCGGTGATGCACCGCATCCTCGTGGATGAGAAGAAGTGGATCAGCGAGGAGCGGTTCCTGCATGCCCTCAACTACTGCATGTTGCTACCGGGACCGGAGGCCCAGCAGCTTGCGACGTACATCGGCTGGCTGCTGCACCGTACACTCGGTGGGCTGGTCGCTGGCGTCCTGTTCATTCTTCCGGGGTTTCTCTGCATTCTAGGTCTGAGCATCCTCTACGCCGTTTTCCAGCAAACAGACTTCGTACAGGCAGTGTTCTTCGGACTCAAGCCGGCGGTCTTGGCGATTGTCCTCGAAGCGGTTCTGCGGATCAGCAAACGGGTGCTCAAGAATGGCACGATGATCGCCCTGGCTGTTGCGTCGTTCATTGCCATTTTCTTCCTGAACGTGCCATTCCCGGTGCTGATCCTCAGCGCGGGCGTGATTGGGTTACTCGGTGGGCGGTTTTTTCCAGATCGGTTCGTGGTCATCAAAGGGCACGGCAAGAACACTGTATCGCAATCGTCCATCGCGGAGGTGGACGTGCCGCTCCACTGCGTGCAGCCGACACTACTGCGGAGTCTGCGCGTCTGTGCGGTTTGCCTGATCCTGTGGTTCACCCCACTTATTCTCCTTTGGATGGCGCTCGGTTGGTCATCGGTCTACATGCAGGAAGGCATTTTCTTCAGCAAGGCGGCGGTCGTGACGTTTGGCGGGGCCTACGCCGTGCTCGCCTACATCGCTCAACAGGCCGTGGAGCGGTATGAATGGCTCCGTCCGGGAGAGATGCTCGACGGCTTGGGGATGGCTGAAACCACGCCGGGGCCGCTCATTCAAGTGGTGCAATTCGTCGGGTTCATGGGGGCGTACCGTGATCCCGGCCCGTTCAGCCCGCTGGTTGCAGGCATCCTCGGTTCGGTGGTAACGACATGGGTGACATTTGTGCCGTGCTTTCTGTGGATTTTCCTGGGTGCACCGTATATCGAACGATTGAGAGGGAACCAACTCCTCACTTCAGCGCTTTCGGCCATCACGGCCGCCGTGGTCGGCGTCGTTCTGAATCTGGCCGTCTGGTTCTCCCTGCACACCCTGTTTGCTAACGTGATAACCGAACAGGTGATCGGTCTGCGTCTTCTCGTGCCTGAGCTTGCGAGCGTGAACCTCGCATCCTGCATTGTGGCCGTTCTGGCCATACTGCTCACTTTTTGGTGGAAACGAGGAATGGCGGTAACCCTCGGCGTCTCAGCCGTTTTGGGTGCGGGTCTCTATGTATTGACAGCGATGTAATCATGGTTCCCGTTGGAGATTGAACGCGGCTGGCAATTGATTCCGCTCGTTGTAATCGGCCGTAACGGATTGAAACATGCCGAGGGACGGCTGGATGTTTTGAACTCCGCAACATCAATGGCTGTAATAGATTTTAGA
>JBGTDM010000005.1:0-5606 GCA_041748315.1 Pirellulaceae bacterium | reverse complement strand
CTCGCGATGCCGTGATGAGCAAGATCGAATCCGTGGATAACAACATCAAAGTTCTTGAGCGACAAATCAAGATGGAATTGAAGTACGATGACGTTCTATCGACCGTTGGTGACCTCACCGAACAGGGAGAAACGAACTCGGCGTTCGAATACTATCGTGCGGCGGTTCGAGATTATCCCGAGATCGAAGTTCGGCAACCGCTTCGCGATGCGCTCAAGGCAATCAGCGATAAAGAATCCGAATTGGTCAGGCAACTGAGCCCAAACGTGGAAGTCTTGAGTTCAGAATCATCATCAACCATTGACGCCTCGATCATTTTAGCTACGCGAAGTGGCGAAGCTGTGGCGCCAACGGAGGAATTGATTACCTATTTGATCGATGGTTCAATTTACGGTATATCCGCAGATAACGGTACGATCAAATGGCGACGGTTTATCAGTCTGGCAACATTGATGCAACCACAGTGGTTGAACAATGAACGTGCCGATTTGATCGCCGTCGATCAACAAGACCACAGTGTGTTGCGACTGTCTGCAATGGACGGGAGCATTGTATGGCGATCCGTTATCGGTAAACCTTTTATGGAACCCGTGATTGACCAGCAGCGCATTGTCATCACCACGTTTATGGGGGAAATTATCGAGATTGATGCTGATGACGGAAACGCCGTAAATGGGGCAACACTCCCGCAATCTTTGGAAGTGGCTGCAACGATTGGCGACCGCAATCCCTATGTCTATCAAATGGGAAGTCATTCGAACATGTATGTGCTTTCCAAACAAAATTATCGTTGCGAGGAAGTCTATTATTTTGGGCACAAACCCGGGATGATCAAGGTGTCACCATTCTATTTCTCAGACCATTTGCTGGTGCCCATCAATGGATCGGATTACTGCAACTTACATATCTTGAGACCCGTGGATCAAGGGTTGAGACTGGAGACGGTGCAAGCTCCAATTCGACTTTACGGTCGCGTCACGACGCCGATTCTACAGTACCGTCGCTGGGCCATCGTGATGACGGATCGAGGTGACATGAGGATGTTTGAGGTTAATTTAAGCAATGAAGAAGCGCCGATCATGACGATCGCCAGCGACAGAATCGATGTTAATACCAACATAAAAAATTATATTTTTGCCGATGAAAATCAAGTCTATGTAACGGGCAAGGGGATTGTCAGGTATCGTATCCAAAGGACCAATTCTACGTTCGAGCGTCAAAAAGTGGCCAACAATCTCGATGAATTCATTGGTTCACCCTCACGAGCTGCCGATGCGCTGTATCACGTACGTCGACGACTTAAATCGGCCATGGTCTCCGTTTCCGCCGCCGACCCAGTCAGTCTTGAGGAGCGATGGCGGGTTGACTTTTCCGCGCCGCTGGCTGGTTCACTATTCGAACGCGACGGCGCATTGTACGGGATGAATTCGCAAGGCGATCTGTTTCTGTTGGATGACCAGGCCATTGAGCTAGGGGTTTCGACTCAAACGATGCGAGCGAGTAACCAGGTTCAAGACTTGGTATTTAATCAGTTCGTCAGCCTGCCGAACGGGACTTATGCCGGTTTTGGCCCTTCCGATCGACGCTCGATCGTTAGCATTGACTTCAACAAGCGCGTCCCGGCAAGTCTCGTGCGTTTAGAGGAGTCGATCACTCAGCCGACGGCGGACGTCGTACCCATTGGAAACCACGTATTAATCGCTACCGAGCGCGGTCAGATTTACCGAATTGATCCGGCTACGGGTCGGTCGGTGGGCGCGCCTTTCCAACCGGCGCTGGAACCACAGAATCAAATTTTGTGGCGTCGCCCAGTCGTCTTGGAGAATGATGAACAGTTTTTTGTTGCCGACTCGACAGGCCGAACATTCCTGGTCGAAGTCGAGGGCGAGCGCGCTATGAGAAAAGTGGCCGAATATCAACATCCAGCCGCAATTCTATCCCAAGCCGTCCGCATCGGGGATCACGTTTATTGTATCAGTCGCGGCGAAGTTAACGATCGACTGGTGAGCCTTGAGGTCAGTTCCAATATCCGAGCCGCTGCTGATTTCGATTTGCCGGGTCGAAGCGTGGCTGGACCTTATCAATTTGGCAATCAGCTTGCAATCATCATGGAAGACGGAAAGTTGTATTGTTTTGACGATCGATTGCAGGAAAAGTGGAACGTCGATTTCCCTCAGGATCGCTTGGCCGGCGAGCCCATATTCGCTGGCGGTCAAGTCACGCTTGCATTAGAAAGTGGCACGATCCAGATCATTGATGCTGAATCGGGACAACTAATCAGCGTTGTGAATGTCAATCAACCGCTCGCTGGTACGCCAACTCTTTTCAACGGTCGATGGTTTGTGAGCGGAGTGGACGGCACGATATTCCGGTTGAGCGAGCAACTGGATTGATGAAGAGATCCTGCACGCGGGACAAACTGATAGATTTTTTGGGCGAACGGGTAAAACCAACGTGAATTTGATGCAGGTTAAACGTCATCTTTTAATTGAGTTGTTGAGCAACAAGCTTCTTGTTGGCCAACGTGGGGACAAACGGCACTTTCACCGATCGGGCTGCTCGACGTTGGCACTGCTGAGACGGGTATTTTGGGCTGGATTAGGTGCAATCGTTGCGCTATCGAACGGTCTCATCTCAACCGGCTTCGGAAGTGAAACTTCGGTGCTGACCACGTCGATGGTTCAGGAATCTGGAAATACTACCACGGATGAGAAGCCATTAGTCGACCAGGAACCGTTTGATGTGTTGCTCCTCGACCAATTAAATGAATTTGCCCAACTCAAAGTCCTGCCGATTAAAAAGACAGCTTTCGCCTTAAACCTTCCGGTTCCCGAGAAGCCGTTTGACTTCAATGATCAGGGGACACTTAAGTTTCAGCTGGTCGAGTTTGAAGAAAAATATTGGCAGGTTCCCTGGAGAAATCTTGAGGGCGTCAAGCTGTTTGAAGATTTGTTGCTCGAAGAAGCAAATACATTGTTGAACGCCGCCAAGTATGACGTGTGCTTTCGCACATTGCTTTACTTAAAGAATTACTCATCGATGAGCAACTCGATTGAATTGCGGCAATTATTCGATCGTTGTTTGTCAGAGGATGGACGGCAAGCGATGGCGGAGGGACGGTTCGATGACGCACTGTCCGTTTATGAGGAACTCTACTTTCGAAATCCACGATTCATTTCGGCCGGACGGACGGCATTGGAAATTGTTTCTGAGTGTTACGAGCGGTTGATTGAAATCGAAGTCGACCGACGTGATTTTCTTCGGGCTCAAAACATCATCACGATTGTGCTGCGGAAATACGGCGACCGGATGGCCGATATCCTGATGAAGTGGAATCGTCGTATCGATGAGGCGGCGATCGAGGAACTCGGACGCGTGCGAGAGGTGATGGCCGAAAATAATTCTGATGCCGCACATGTCGCAGTCAGACGGTTGGTTCATGTTCTCCCCAAGTTGCGTGAAGGGCATGAGATGTTCAAAGAACTGGCCGAGCAGTTCCCGCATGTCTATGTCGGTGTCACGCAACCCGCTCACGACATTAACCCAAATCGCGTTTTTGATTGGGCTTCACGTCGCGTCGGAAGATTGACGCATCGATGGTTATTTGAATTCAACGGCTTGACCGACGAGGGGGGAGACTACGAATTTCCGAATGGTTCTTTCTATCGTATCGATGATTTGGGACTCAAGTACAGGTTCGAACTCCGCGACGATCATCAACGGTTTGGCGTGCCACCCGTCACGACCTATCAAATCTCCAATCGCTTGCTGGAACTTGCTGAAATTGACCATCCCGATTATTACATTCCCTGGGCCAGGATTTTGAAGTCGGTCGAAATCGAAAGCGATACATCGGTACTCGTTGAACTCAATAGTCCCTATGTTCGCCCAGAAGCGATGTTGCAGGTCTCGTACATGCAGACCAGCAGCGACCAATATCGTGTGCCCAATGGCAAATACAAGACTGCCAACCAGCAGGGAATGGACAGGGTTTTTGTTTTGAACGAAATGCACGCTCCGATTCCTGGAAATCAACATCCGACAATCGTCGAACGTGTCTATAAGTCCGCATCTGCGGCAGGTGAGGCCCTGATTCGTGGTGAGGTCGACATCGTCGACCGCATCTATCCAGCCGATTATAGCCGATTGATGAGACATCCGGATATCGAAGTCCGCCCCTACGGCATCCCCACAATGCATTTGCTGATTCCTAATCCTCGCAATCTCCATATGAAGAGTGTCAACTTTCGACGAGGCCTGACCTATGCTCTCGATCGCAAAGCCCTGGTATTAGAATACATTTCGATGGGACGTGTGATTCAAGGATTTGAACCGACCAGCGGGCCTTTCCCTCCCGGATCCGACAAGACCGAGGAGATTTCCTACGGCGTTAATCCAACAATTCGACCTCGACCCGAAAGCAACAAGCTTGCGTTGGTGTTGGCGGCTCTGGTTGAATCACAAGAAAAAAACCGCATCCGCGCCGAACGCGAAAGGGAAAAAGCACGGGAAATGGCTGGCCTGATCGAACCATCAGAACCTGAGCCAGTCCCTGCGGAGAATGGAACGGATCAGGCCGATTCAGGAACGGAACAGGCGACTGAAGATTCCCCAACACCACAACAGGAACCGGAGATTGTCGTCGAGCGTCCTACGTTTGTGTTGGCCTACCCGGACAATGAACTCGTCGAGAACCTGTGCCGGTCGATGGCCGAGAAGTGGGCGATCATTGACATTCAAGTCACCCTGCGCAAACTCGACCCTGGAGTGTTGGTCCCGGATGATGACGACTACGATTTGTTGTTCATGGAAATATTCATGCAAGAACCAATGGTCGATTGCTACCAACTTTTCGGCAACCAAGGGGTCGCGCCCAACGTTGATGCAACAATTAAACAGTCGTTGTGGATGCTGGATCGAGCCAATTCCTGGTCTGCTGTCGCCGCCGCGTTAAGACGAATTCACCAACAATCATTTAACAACATGACGATTATCCCCTTATGGCAAATCATTGATCATTATGCCTATCAAAAACATGTTTCCAACATCGGCACGGATAATATCCACTTGTATCAGAATGTGGAGCATTGGCATTTCGAGCCCCTGATACCAGATTGGGAAGAAGAAGAATGAAGAAGAATAGACACATTAGGTTCCGCAAGATCGTTTGCCTGTGGAAATGCCTGGCGTTGCTGGGATCGTGCGTGATATTTTCAGGCCAGGTCGCTTGGGAAGCCGGCGTTTCGGCACAAGATGGTGTTTCTAATTCTCTCGACGTTCAGCCTGTCGGAGGCGATGCCGAAACCCAAGCCCGCCGCTTGTCAGAATTCGAATCGGCAGAACTGGCGTGGGAATATGACCCGTATCAGGTTAAAGTTTGGATTTGCTATGACAAGTCGAGCTTTCTGAATGCGAATATGGAGACCATGTCCAAACAGCTTCATGCGGAGTTGGAATTGATGGATGCCAGCGGATGGCGGCTGATGATTGAGCAGGCACCTCACCCATGGAATTGGCGTTTGATGTTGGCGGATGATTTGAATCAGTATTCAGAATCTTTGGTCGAACTTCCGGCGATTTTTGGGTATGACAAGCTCATTTGTGTC
>JBGTDM010000004.1:0-3392 GCA_041748315.1 Pirellulaceae bacterium | reverse complement strand
CATTTCTCACAACGATGACTTTTGCGTTGGCGATCGCTCGATTGTTGGGCAAATGTCAGTGTTGTGGGCAACGGTGCGTTCAGGTCAAAGTGTCGGCCTGAGGATGTGTCGGCCTGAGGACAGGCCGACCTACTGTAGCTGACGCTGTCCCCAGCGGCAGATGGCCCCTCTCGACGCTTTCCATGTGAGAAATGCGGGTTAGACAATTGTTGTTCCGCCGGTGCCATATTGAGCTTCGGTGAACCTACGCAGCAACCGTTGATCAATCATTAGACTTGAAATGCGACTCGATGCGATGATTAATTTGAAGCCGCTAAATCTGTGTTGAACGTGCGATCGGGTTCGGGTGTCGAACATCGCCACATCCGCTATTTTGCGATTGTGGAGCCAGGATTCACCTTCCAAACTGAATTGTCCAAGTATTTCAGCACCTTGTTGGAATTTGTCGACTTCAGCGTTAAACTAATTTCCACGAAAAGCACGATCAACTTGGAAAGCGTTTGGGGACCGGAAGCAAATGGAGCGTAGTCATGAAAAAAATTGAGGCAATTATTCGGCATTTCAAATTGGAAGACATTAAGAATGCACTGAATGAAAGCGGGATAACGGGCATGACGGTTTGCGAGGTGAAGGGATTCGGTCGCCAGAAAGGCCACACGGAAATGTATCGTGGCACGGAATACGCGATCGACTTTGTACCTAAAGTGAAAATTGAAGTCGCTTGTCCGGATGAAGCGGTGGACAAAGTGATCGAGACCATCATCCAGAATGGTCAGACGGGCCAAATCGGTGATGGGAAGATATTTGTTTACGATCTAATGGATGCAATTCGTATTCGCACAGGAGAACGAGGGAATGATGCCCTGTAACATGTTGACTTGGGCTCATCATTAAATCGTCGAACAGGTTGTTGAAATCTGTCGAGCTGTTAATTTCGCTTTGATTCGCATTCTCAGGGAGAACCGTGAGGGGCTATGGCTTCGGGATTGCGTGACTATGTGATTGCGGCGCGTCAGCGGTTGTTCGATGGCCGAGAACAATTGCGGCAGATGCACATCTCCGGTGCGTCAGGTCGCCGGATTGTGAGCGGCATGTCTGACTTGATCGATTCAATCTTAGTCGCCATCTATCGTCAGGTTCTGGAAGACCTGAATCAGTCCGCAGCCGCGGATTCATCGATCGAAGATCAGGTTGCGATTGTACTGCATGGCGGAAGCGGGCGTCGCGATATGGCCCCATATTCCGATGTTGACCTCATGCTCCTTTGCCACAACTCGGCGGACCCGAGGATTCCCAAACTGGCATCGACGTTAACCCAGGACATCGTCGATGTTGGTTTCAGGCTTGGTCAAAGCGTCAGGACACCGCTTGAAGCGTGCAGCATGGCATTGAAAGACGCATCGATTTTTTCGTCGTTGACGGAATCGCGATTCCTGGCTGGCAACCTGGAACTGCACACACAATTCTTTACACGTTTGCGCCGCATGTCGGCGAGGAACTCGACCGTATTGATTCGCGCCTTGACTGAGGCTCGACAAAAAGAGCGTGGGGAATTTGGCGAAACGGTGTTTGTACTCCGACCAGATATCAAGCGATCCCGTGGCGGCCTGCGCGACGTGCACATGCTGCGCTGGCTCGGATTCACCAAGTACGGTGAGACGGACATCGACCAGTTGTGTCGGAAGAATGCGATCACACAACTCGATGCCGTGCGACTGATTCGCGCCTGTGAATTCCTGTTGCGGATTCGCAACGACATGCACTTTAACGCCGGTCGAGCGGAAGAGAGATTGGGAAAAACCGAGCAACTGCGGATTGCGGAGTCCTTTGGCTATCAGGGACAAGAGGGGGTGTTGCCCGTTGAGGAGTTCATGCGTACATTTTTCGACTTCACCACCGATATCCGGCATATTACCGATCAATTCATGGCGTCGACCTCCATGCATCGTTCGCTGGGCAAAATCTTCGCTCCCTTATTCACTCGACAGATTGATTCCAAATTCCAGATCGGGCCATATCATATCGGTTTCTGCAACAGTGAAGTCGCTCGCGCCAGCATGGATTGTGAAAGTATTCTGGAACTGTTGGAGCTTTCCAACCAACACGATAAAGCCATTGAACAGGAGACTTGGGAATGCATCCGACGTGCAATGATTGAGACCCCATCGATCCCGCTTTCTGTCGACGCCGCTAACTTGTTCAAATCGATGTTTGCCGATTCCCAGAATATTGGTCGCACGATTCGCAAGTTACATGAAATGCGGGTCCTGGAACATATTGTCGTCGAGTTCAAACATGCGCGCAATCTGGTGCAATTTAACGAATACCATCAATTCACCGTGGATGAGCATTCGATTCACGCAGTCGAAATTGCGAACCAGTTTTACAAACGCAAAGACCGACTGGGAAAGGTCTATCGCTCCCTGCGAGAGAAAAACATGCTCAGCTTGGCGCTGCTCATTCATGATCTTGGCAAGGGCTATGCCGAAGATCATTGCGAGGTCGGTCGACGGTTGGCCCAAAAGATCGGCGGACGGTTGCAGTTGAACTCGGAAGATACTGAAGACTTGAAGTATCTCGTACATAATCATTTGATGATGTCCCATATCGCGTTTCGTCGCGATATCAATGATGAGTCGATGGTCGCGGAATTTGCCGCCAATGTCGGCTCGGTGAAGCTGCTAAAACTTCTGTTTTTACTGACGTGCGCAGACGTCTCGGCGGTCGGACCGGGCGTCCTCAATCAGTGGAAATTGGATCTGCTCACCGACCTGTATTTCAACGCAAAGAATGTGCTCACCGGACATCACGGACTGGATGGAATCGATACTCGACTGGAAAGTACATTCAAAAACATTGGTGACCAGATTGAGGATCCGGACGTCCAGCGATGGGTGCTGCAGCAAGCCAGGAACCTGCCGCGCAACTACTGCCGTCAATTCTCCGTGGAGCTGATCAGCGAACAACTCTTGGCGATTCGCGATACCATCGGCGACGAAGTGCAGTGTTGGGTTACCCTTCGTGAAGATCACTTAATCGACGTCTGTATCGGCAAGCGCGAAAAGCGTCGATCCGGAATTTTCTACAAAGTCAATGGCATGTTAGCCAATAAGGGATTCCAGATTCTTACCGCCGACATCAAACATCTTGCCAACTCGTTGGTCTGGTACTGGTTTAGAATCCGTGACATGGATTTCCAGATAACATCACCGGAACGGCTCAAGGAACTGAGGGAACATGCTGGCGGTCTGGCAGCCGGGAATATCCCCGAACCGAAAACGCTGCGGAGGATTTGGAAAAAATACCAGTTTGTTGGAAATCCGCGTCAAGATATTCGAGTTGAAATCGACAACCAAACGGTGCAATCGGCCACGGTGATCGATGTCTTTGCA
>JBGTDM010000003.1:0-3027 GCA_041748315.1 Pirellulaceae bacterium | reverse complement strand
AATCGTGATGGTGACGCCGGCGTTCAGGAAGGCGAGTTCGCGCAGCCGCTGCGACAACGTCTCAAACGTGAAGTCGATGGTTTCAAAAATCTTCGTGTCGGGCTTGAACGTGATCTTGGTGCCGCGTTTTTCCGTGGTGCCGGTGATGTACAGCGCGCCCTTGGCGTCGCCGCGTTCAAACCGCAACTGGTGCACATGTCCGTCGCGCCAGATTTCGAGCTCCAGCCACTCGGAAAGGGCGTTGACCACGGAGACGCCGACGCCGTGCAGGCCGCCCGACACCTTGTAGGCGGAGTTTTCGAACTTGCCGCCGGCGTGCAGCACGGTGAGCACCACCTCTGCGGCGGATTTGCCACTCTCGTGCATCCCGACCGGAATACCACGCCCATCGTCGATGACGGTGACCGACCCGTCGATGTGAATCGTGACGTTGACGTTGGTGCAATACCCAGCCAACGCTTCGTCGATGGAGTTGTCCACGATCTCGTAGACAAGGTGATGCAGGCCCGCCGGACCAGTCGAGCCGATGTACATCGCCGGCCGCTTACGGACCGCCTCGAGGCCCTCAAGGACTTTGATTTGATCGGCGCCGTAGTCGTTGGGATTCGGTATAACTTGACTGAGCTCGCTGTTGTCCATCAGAGACGCATCGGCATGATCACGTAGGTGTATTCGTACCCTTCGGCTCCGATCGGTTTCATAACGGCCTGGCTCATCTCATCCTTGAACTCAAGCAGCACGCCTTCGGTTTCCACCACGTTGAGAAAATTGTCGACGTAATCGGCGTTGAAGCAAATCTGCAACGCCGGTCCGGTGTATTGCACCGGCAGCACCTCATGGGCCTCGCCCAGTTCCGGGGTGCTTGATGTGATCTCGACCTGGTCGGTGGCCATCGAGAACTTCACCGCCTTCGACCGCTCGTTGGAGAGCAGGCGCACACGACGCAGTGCCGACGACAGACGGTCACGGTCGAACTCGATCGATTTATCGTTCCCTTTTGGAATCACGCGTTCGTAGGCCGGGAAGTTCGCATCGATCTTCCGCGAGATGAGCAGTCGCCCCTCGGCCTTGAAGAACAGGTGGTTCTCTCCCTGGGAGAATTCCACGACCGACGCGTCATCAATCAGCCGGGCCACTTCGTTCAGCGTCTTGCGCGGCAGCAGCACTTCAATCTGCGCTGCCGAGCCGGCCCCTTCATTCACCGTCACAAACGCCAACCGGTGGCCATCAGTCGCCACCATGCTCAGCGAGTCAGGACGCACGACCAATTGGGCGCCGTTGAGAAAATACCGCGTATCCTCGCTCGTGATCGCAAACCGGGTGTGCGAGATCATCCGTTTGAGCGCCGTGCCAGGCAACGAGGCCTCAACCGTCCCACCGTCCTGTGGGGGCGTCGGAAACTCGCTGGCGGGTAAGGTCTGCAGTTTCGATTCAAAGCGGTCTGCGGCCACCGTGACGCTCTTGCCGCCCTTGTCTGACTCAATGCGCACATCCGTATCCGGCAGCGCATTCACAATCTCGAATAATTTCTTCGCTGGCAGCGTCAGCGTGCCTGGTTTTCCAACTGTGGCATCACATCGACTGCGCAGAGCCACATCCAGATCCGTCGCCAGCAGCGATACGGAACCTTCGCCCGCGTCAATCAGGACGTTGGCCAGGATTGGAATGGTGTTCTTGCGTTCGACGATGCCTTGCAGGAGGGATAGTTCCTTTAACAAATCGTTCTTGCGAACCACTAACTCCATCGGCGGGGCGACCTCTCTCTCGGCATCGGAAGTGACGCTCGAGGTGCTTCGATCGAACGTACGGATAGAAGATCAAAAAGACAAAGAATTATAACAGTAATAAGGGGTTGTGGGTAACCGAAGATCGCGGGATTACCTGTTGTCTTGCAATGACTTAGGCTGTGGACGCGGCGGCTGGTATGGCCGTGGATTTTCAGGGGGATTTCTGTGGGAAATCTGGCCCCCCGGGATTCCCGCAGTTTATACACAGGACCGCACAGGCCCAGGGTGTGGAAAACCCTACTGCAACGACTGAAGCAGGCTGTTGATCTGGTTGTTGAAAACCCCGTCTGACTGCCTCAGGCCCTCAACCTTCCGGATGGAATGGATGACGGTGGAATGGTGTTTACCGCCAAAACTCTTGCCGATCTCCGGGAGGGAGGCATTGGTCAACTGCTTGCAGATATACATGGCGACCTGCCGGGGCATCGCCACGGATTTTGAGTTGTTGCGGGACTTCAGGTCGACCAGCTTCATCTGGTAAAACTCGGCCACAAACTTCTGGATCCCCTCAATGGTGATGGCGCGTTCGTCCTGGCGGAGGATGTCGCGGAGCACCTCTTTGGCAAGGTCGACCGTCACCTCTTTTCCAGTCAGCGACGCGTACGCCAGCAGCCTGATGAGAGACCCTTCCAGTTCCCGGATGTTTGATTTGATGCGGCCGGCGATATACAGCGCCACGTCGTTCTGGAGGGTAATACCCTCACTGTCGGCCTTGCGCGTGATGATCGCGATCTTGGTTTCAAGGTCCGGCGCCTGGATGTCGGCCGTGAGACCCCACTCAAACCGCGAGCGCAGCCGCTCCTCAAGTTCGGCAATCTGGTGGGGCGGACAGTCGCTGCTGACCACAATCTGCTTCTGCGCGTCATACAAGGCATTAAACGTGTGGAAGAACTCGGTCTGGGTCCGTTCCTTGCCCGCAATGAACTGGATGTCGTCAATCAACAGCACGTCCACGCTGCGATACCGCTCGCGGAACTCAAGAATCCGGTCGTACCGCAGGGCGTTAATCACTTCGTTCATGAAGCGCTCAGACGACACGTAGGTGAGTTTCAGCCCCCGGTGATGCCGCAATACGTAATGGCCAATGGCGTGCATCAGATGTGTCTTACCCAAGCCCACCCCGCCATAGATAAAGAGGGGGTTGTACGACCGTGACGGGGCCTCAGCCACGGCCCGGCACGCCGCATCAGCAAACTGGTTGGAGGCACCGACGATGAAGGTGTCGAAGGTATACCGCGGA
>JBGTDM010000002.1:0-10914 GCA_041748315.1 Pirellulaceae bacterium | reverse complement strand
ATCGCTCGATTGTTGGGCAAATGTCAGTGTTGTGGGCAACGGTGCGTTCAGGTCAAAGTGTCGGCTTGAGGATGTGTCGGCCTGAGGACAGGCCGACCTACTGTAGCTGCCGCTGTCCCCAGCGGCAGATGGCCCCTCTCGACGCTTTCCATGTGAGAAATGCGGGCTAGCGATCTATTCGAACATCAAAAATTGAGTGCCTGAAACCAACTATTGATAGCATTATATTGTGACCACTCTTGAGAGGGGACTTTTTTCCTGCTCGTAAAGGGTAATCGACCTACGGTGTTTGGAAACCTGACTTTAACCATATTTAACCGCCAGTGATCGAGACGTGGTTGCGGCATCTAACTTTATTGGCGAATTCGAGGCGCATGACCTTGCGGGTGAAGTCTTTTTAGTGATGGGGACAAGTCCCTGCTCTGGCATGATTTGTAACAACATTGCCATTTGTGCGTGCGATGTTGAGAATTTTGGATACCAACGTTCAAATCATGAAGACGAATCACCCAGTTTGGGAGACGCAGTTCCCGGAATCGACAATAACGGTTCCTGATGACTTCCTGTGATCGAGCGAATATTGGTAGAATTTCGAATTAACTCCCTTTAAAAGCGGATGTACTTATCCAGAATTATTTGCTATGCTTTCGATGACAGCACAGTACGCTCTTCGAGCCATTGTATTTTTGGCGAAGCGCAGTCCGCCTTTTGCCAATCGGATGTCGATTGCTGAAGCGACGCTTGTGCCAAACGAGTACCTGCAAAAAGTGTTGAATGGATTGGAAGTGGCTGGAATCGTATCATCGAAGCGCGGTCCGGGAGGAGGTTACGCGTTGGTTGGTTCTCCTGAAAAGCTTACGGTTTACGAAGTCGTAACGTCGTTCGATTCAATCCCAAGGATAAAGACGTGTCCTTTGGGAATTTCCGAACATCAACGGCTCTGTCCGTTACATCAAATGTTGGATGATTTGAGTGCTCAATTGGCGGATTCGTTGCGAACGACAACAATTAGTGATTTGATGGTGGCCAAAGCTCAAACATGCGGCTTTCCAATGGTTGACCACGAGTAGGCATTGCCACGACTTCACTGGTGACGTCGGAAAGCGTACATACTCGGGTTACCGGTTGGTTGACCGCAGTACACGTGACGGCTGGTCAATTGTGAGATGAAATTTAGCACTGATAAATTGACTCATGAAAAAATCGGTATGCAATGGATTTACAGTAACTACTTGTTTGTTGCTCATGCTGCTGGTTGCTGGTGTGGTCGTCGTCGTTGCGGGCCAATGGATGTTCGGCAATGGCTATGCGGCAAGTCGAAAGACTCATGAATCGGAGCATTTGCTCAATTCATTCCTTCAAGCTGACCTCCCTGACGAAGTCGCATTCAAACATCCAGTCGTGATTTCGCAGCCGTCGACGGGGCCTCGTGTTGAAACGGGTCTGTATGATATACATGGTCAGCCGGTGACAGCCTCTTGTCAAACTTGTCATACAACACGAGAACCGAACTTGGAAAATCGGCAACCGGAGGATCTTACCGAGTTCCACCAGGGGATGATCATTTCGCATGGCCAAATCAGTTGTTTGTCGTGTCACAATCGCGACGACTATGACTCATTGAAGCTTGCCGATGGGACGCGCGTTGACTATACGGATGTGATGGACCTCTGTTCGCAATGCCATGGAACCCAGCGACGCGATTTTGACCGCGGTGCCCATGGCGGAATGGTTGGTTATTGGGATTTGAGTCGAGGCCCAAGGTATCGGAACAACTGTGTCGATTGCCATGATCCCCATCAACCACGATTTCCACACATGTTACCGACCTTCAAACCCAGGGATCGGTTTCTCAACGACAACCCAACTCACTGATCGATTGGAATCACCATGACGGATCGTCGCGAAGTTGAAAGCAGTCCGAATAACGGCGAGGGCATCCATCTGCCGATTCTCGGTCAAGCCACACGGCGCACCGCGGTGAAAGGTGCGGCGGTGGCACTCGGACTGGCGGCATTCGGCCGAGCGATTTGGCCACTCATTTCGATTCCAGAAAACGTCTCGGTCGACGAATTCCTGCAACAACATTACAAGGAGTTGACGGAAGAAGACAAACGGAAAATCTTTGCTCGTTTGGAGAAGGAAACAAAGGAAGATTATGGCGCGGACGTGACGCTAAGCGACCATCGTCCGATCCCCGGCGTCAAATTCGTATATGCCATCAATCTGAGCAAGTGCAACGGGAACGGTAAATGCATGGAAGCGTGTAACATCGAAAACAACCATCATCGAGACACCAATCAGTCGTACATTCGAGTTTTTGAGATGACCAAGGGCTCGATGGATATGGCAAATGCAAATTCGACCTATGAGCACACGGTGCCTCAAGATGACAAATTTTACATGCCAGTGCAGTGTCAGCAGTGTGACAATCCTCCATGTGTGACCGTTTGCCCTGTGGAGGCGACTTGGAAGGAAGAGGACGGCATTATTGTAGTGGACTACAACTGGTGTATTGGCTGCCGTTATTGCGAAGCTGCTTGTCCCTATCACGCGCGGCGGTTCAACTGGGAGACTCCAGTGATACCCGAGGAGGAGATCAATCCGAATCAGGACTATCTTTCAAACCGGATACGCCCTCAAGGAGTGGTGGAAAAATGTCATTACTGTTTGCATCGAACTCGCGAGGGCCGGATGCCGGCCTGCCTGGAAGCTTGTCCGACGGGCGCTCGCGTGTTTGGCAATATCAACGATCCAGAATCAGACATTAATTGGATTCTCAATAACAAGCGTGTGTTTGTGTTAAAAGAGGAGCTTGGGACCCGGCCAAATTTCTTTTACTTTTTTGATTCGTAAACCTAATGGCATCGTGCTCATGACTGGTAATTCCACCGATCAGCCCTTGACCCGCGCCGCAGCGGCTCGCAATTATCCACGATTTCTGTGGTGGGGATTGGGCCAGGCAACGAATGGAAACTGGATGTTTTATGTCTGGATGTTTGCGCTGACCGCTGTGTTTCTGGTCGGTGCGAACGCTTGGGCAATTCAAGTCAGCGAGGGCATGATTGTGACCAATATGACGGACCATGTCAGTTGGGGCCTTTACATCGCGAATTTCACGTTTATGGTTGGCGTCGCTGCCGGTGGCGTGATGATGGTGATTCCCGCCTACCTGTATCATGACAAGAAGATGCATGACATCGTCATCGTGGGCGAGCTGCTGGCGATTGCCGCGATTGTGATGTGCTTGATGTTTGTCGTGGCCGATTTGGGACGACCTGATCGCTTCTGGCATTTGCTTCCGGGCATCGGTCGGTTTAACTGGCCGATGTCCATGTTGACTTGGGACGTCATTGTTTTGAACGGTTATTTACTGCTCAATTTGCATATTTGTGGTTACTTGATGTACATGCGGTTTCTGGGCGTAGAACCGAATCCCAAGTGGTATGTCCCATTTGTGATGCTGTCCATTTTTTGGGCCATTTCGATTCATACCGTCACGGCATTTCTGTACTGCGGCCTGGGTGGACGCCCCTTCTGGAATTCTGCCTTGTTAGCCCCACGATTTTTGACAAGTGCTTTCGTCGCCGGTCCGGCATTGATCTTAATAACGTTGGTCGTTCTGCGGCGAATCGTCAAGCGACCGATTGATCAGGGTCCCAGTCGTTTGTTGATCAATATCGTTCGAATCACAACGGTCGTGAATTTGATCATGATCATTTCCGAGGTCTTTACCGAGTTTTATACTGGGGGTGCCCACACCGCTCCGGCACAATACTTGTTTTTTGGACTTCACGGACACAACCAACTTGTTCCATGGATTTGGACGGCAATGGTATTTAATGTCGTCGCGATGATTCTTTTTCTAACTCCCTGGGTCATGCGAAACTCGGCAATTTTAGTGGTTGCCAGCCTGCTCGCGTTTATCGGCGCTTGGATCGAAAAGGGAATGGGGCTGATTATCCCCGGGTTTATCCCCAGTACGTTGCATGAAATTGTCGAGTACACGCCCAGCCTCATCGAGTGGAAAGTGACGGCTGGCATTTGGGCTGCCGGCTTCATGATTTACACGATTGCGATTAAAATGGCGATCGCAATCTTTTCTGCGGAAAGGCCGATTGTACGCGGCCAGTAGTCCCATCACTAGAAATTTGCCGTTGCTCGTTGATCGCCGTAAATCATCATCGTTCGAGTCGGTGATGCAACCGCACGGAATTCATATTCGGCGATTGTGGTGAAGTAAACGCTCCGCGGTCGTGACCGAAATATGAGTTCGCTAGTTTCCTGGGAATTCTCGCAAGAACACGGGTGCAAACGCGGGCCAAATCAAGGAGTATTCAACAGGGTTTATGTCGACGAACGAATTGAAATCAACTCGAGCCACTCGAACCAAAAAGTTTCTCAAAACGCTTTTGGGCAAGCATGTCGATTCTCCACCATGGTTGTGGGCAACGCCGATGATTCGGGATCAATCAAAAACGGCGATTCAGATTCAACATTGGTTTGAGTTGATGACGACTGAGCGCCTTGATGGACCACTTCTACGCGATCCGATCGAAGCGTGCCTACAGGATGAAGGGATTGACGGCCACAATCTATGCGAATGGGCATTGCTGGAAACGTTGGCATTGACGTGGTTGGCGGACCGTTTACCCACGGATCTGGCCGTTCGCGTTTATGAAAAATTGAGTGGATTGATCGTTTCTCATGTCGATGACCATTCCATTTATGATCGGCCAGTGACAGCATTTATCCAGGCCGTTGAGTTACCACTGACGCTGCATTGCTTGAATCACAGTTCGGAATTGCCAGATGGTCCAGGAATTTCGATCAACCGGTTTCTTGACCGATTCATCGAGTTGTTGCTCGATGAACAAGGCTGGTTGCTTGAAGAATATATTGATATTTGGCCAAGGCTGATGGCCAGTTGGGTTCGCTGCCAGCTCTTGGCACAGGCGTTGTCGCAGGATGTATTCAGCCAATCGAGTGAAGGGATGTTAAGTTTGTTTGTGAGACAAGCGCTACGGTCACTCGATCGAGAGTTTTGCTTGTTGTTTTCAAAAGATACACCTGTATCGACGACAACACCCCCTTCAAAATGGAGCCGAGCGTTGATCGAAGCGATGGTGCGGTGTACTGGTGACGACGACAACCGAGTCATCAGTAAATATCTGACTCGCGGCAAACCCGTTGCCAATACATTTATCGACGATCATTCTTGTTCAATAAGTGAACCTTGTCAAATTGCCGTGTTGCGAGAGAGTTGGCGGCCTGATGCCAGCAGTGTGGCGATTCGTTTCGGTCAGCGCGACATGTGGTGTTCTTTAACTCGAAAGATACGGTTGTTCGAAGTTGCTGGCCTCCCCAAGGTTGCAATCGATGGTCAATCCATTGGACCGACGTCTGATTGGGAACTTGTCGGTGAACATATTGACAACAATGTGAATTTTGTCGAGTTTCAATTGACAATGGAAAGCGGTGTTGCCCTGCAACGTCAATTTCTGATTTCGTACGAGGATCAGTTTGCGGTGATCAGCGATGCCGTGACTGCGTCTAACGTCCACCAGTTCAGCTACTCCATGCAATTGGAATTACCTCGGTCGATTACCGCCCTGGAGGAGACTGAAAATCACGAAATCTATTTGCGCGAGGGGAAAACGATCAAGGCGTTGCTGCTCCCATTGTCGTTGTCCGAGTGGCGAGGCCAACGGGATGGCTGTTTTCGGCTGATCGGCGATCATTCGATCGAGTTAACTCAACATGTCACCGGTCGGGCGATGTATTCACCACTATGGATCGATTTAAGTCCTCGGCGTAGCTTGCAACCGAGAACTTGGCGCCAGTTGACGGTCGGCGAGGAATTGCAGGTTGTTCCGCCGGATGTTGCGGCGGCGTTTCGCGTGCAAGTCGGTTCTGAACAATGGGTCGTGTATCGATCGCTGGCCAACCCAGCCAACCGAACGTTTTTGGGCGTAAACCAGCTTTGTGAGATGTACTATGGCCGGTTCAAGAAGCGGGGTACTGACGAAATCTTAATGGTTAACTGAAACCCCAGACCATAATCGAGGATCGTTTGTGTCCCATGCCATGACTGAATTTCAGCAAACCGTCTCTGCCAATCTCGATCGGGTTCGCGAACAGATACAACGAGCTGCTAGGCGTTCCAATCGCAAAGAAACTGATGTGCGGCTAATTGCGGTCACGAAATATCTTTCGGTTGAACAGACAGCACAACTGGTTGAACTCGGGTGTGTTGACCTGGGCGAAAGTCGTCCTCAAGTCCTTTGGGAGAAAGCAGGCCGGTTGAACCAGGAAATTGACTGGCATCTGATTGGCCACTTGCAGCGGAACAAGATCCGGAAAACGGCACCGCATTTAAAGCTGATTCATTCCGTGGACAGCTTGCCATTGATTGAGGCCTTGGAACAGGCACTTGTCGAACTTGGTCATCCGCTTTCAATCCTACTGGAACTGAATGTGTCGGGTGATTCGTCGAAAGATGGATTTCAATTACACGAGCTGAATGCCGCTTTTGAAAGAATTAGTCAATGCCGCGGGCTAAAAATTGAAGGCATGATGTGCATGGGAGGCTTGCAAAGCAACGAGCGTGAACTTCGACGTGAATTCACGACGCTGAGGGAGGTCAGGGATGGTTGGAGGTTGACCACGGGTTTGGAACTTCCGCAATTATCGATGGGAATGAGTGCGGATTTTGAAATCGCGATTGAAGAAGGTGCGACCCTTGTCAGAATCGGATCAATCCTTTACGAGGGAGCCATTTAAGCGTGCCTGAGAATCCGATTCATGGCGTCACGTTGCGGCGTTTGGACGAAGGTGTCATCCTTTGGATCAAAGCTCGACCCGGAGCAAAACAGAATGCCCTTCGCGGTGTTCACAATGGAATGTTGCGGGTTGCGGTCACCCAAGCCCCTGAAAAAGGGAAAGCCAACGCTGCAATCTCGAAGTTTCTCGCACGTTTATTGGAGATTCCGTCGTCAGATGTTCAGATCGTAAAAGGTGAGGCTCAAACTGAGAAACAGATCTTGGTCACGCGAATCGATATCAAAGAACTTTCCAGGAAACTCGACGCGCTACTCAACGACTCCAACCGCTAGTTTGGTTGTTATCAGGCAATCGACCTGACAGGCCCAAAAAGTGACTGGTAGGCTACAAACGAAAAAAGTCCGATCGCGACCAGGAGCGCTAATACATTGAATTGCTGAGGCTGAATTACTGATTTGTTTCAAGCAATTCCAGAAATACGCAAGTTACGTTTCAATTTGTGCTCGATCGCGATCGACAGCGTTTTTTAGGATCAGAACGCGCCGCCGTGGAGCTTGTTGGATTGTATCTAACGATGAGCCGGTACGGGTGGATTCAAGAAAGGACCCAGATGTCGATTGTATTGGACTTCGCTAACTCGCTGATGCCGTTTCGATTAACGCATGAAAAAACAAGTCTCCCCCGTTTCGTTTCCGCCTCAAAACCGGGAGTTTGTCCTATTGCCTGGTCGAATCTGGGCTTAAACTGGTGCTGAAGACAAAAAAGCCAGAGACATGTTAATCTGTACGGTTTACATGCTGGAAACGTTGTCGATCTTCGGGATGGGTCATTGGAAGGAATGACGTCCTATTAGGCTATGCGTGTATTTCTTCTGGATGGTAGGCGGTAGGGGTCATCCAGAGTCGTTTGATAATTTTCGCGGAATCCGTTGGGAATCGCCCTTGTTGGCTTGTTGAAGGAGTCATCGTCAAGTAAAAAAAGAAGGAATTTTAACTCAGAGAAAATGTCAAATCGCAGGCCGAATCGAAACGCGCGTCATTAACCTGTCAGCGAATTGATTGCGAGTTTTTCGATTGAGACTGCATTGATTTAAAGGGAGACAAATGAAAGACCATCAGCTTTTGGAAAGTCAACCCACAATGTTTGGGCACCCAACCGGGCTGTTTACCCTGTTCTTTGCCGAACTCTGGGAGCGGTTCTCCTATTATGGCATGCGAGCTCTTTTGGTCTTTTACATGATCAAGGGATTCATGAGTTATGGAGATGGCAACGCCTACAAGATTTATGGTGCCTACACCGCTCTGGTTTACATGACTCCTTTCTTCGGTGGGATGATTGCCGATCGTCTGATTGGTGCACGCCGAGCCGTCATTCTGGGTGGCTTGTTCATGGCCGGTGGGCACTTGATGATGACAATGGAATCCAAGTTCGCGTTTTTTACAGCGTTGGCATTGCTGATTGTCGGGAATGGGTTTTTTAAGCCAAACATTTCAACGATGGTCGGCTCGCTCTATCCTTATGGGAGCCCCAAGCGAGATGGTGGGTTCACGATCTTTTATATCGGCATCAACCTGGGAGCTGCGATCGCACCGTTGTTATGCGGATATATTGGCGAGACGTACGGATGGCATAAAGGTTTTGGATTGGCGACGATCGGTATGTTAACTGGTTTAGCCGTGTTCATTGCGCCGACTTTACTTTCCCAGATGTTGTTATTAATCAGTTGCGTGGCCGCAACTTTGAACATTCTCGGATTACAGGTGCTGGCTCCGATCAACAATTATTTGAACGTTGTCGTCGCGGTAACGATGATCCTGGCTGGTCTGCTTGCATTCATTTCATTGAATCGACGCCAGGCCAATGACTCGTTGAAAAATGACCGCGCTTCCGATTTCATGACTCAAGTTCTGGTGATCTTTGGAGCGGTCGGTTTCGCAATCGCAATGATCATGTACCACCCCAGCGAGTTTTGGACAACCTTAGTATTCTATTTGCTCGCAGTCATTCTGGTCGTAGCAGCCATCATCTCGGCGATCGCGATTTCTCGCTCTGGTCTTCCAGTGTGGGTCGGTTTGCCAGGTGATTTTCAGAAAATGCGGAATAAGACTTTTGGCATTGGCAATGATTGGATGGTCTATCTTTGCGCACTGTTGAGCGTCCCGATATTCATGTTATTGGTTTCGGGATTTGAACCAGTTTTTGGTAAATCGGGTGGTATTTCAATCGTGCCGGAAGCAATCGTATCGAATTTGGAAGAGAGCGATAGTGCCATCGTGAGAATTCTGGGTACGGTTGTCCATGAAGCGAGCACGCCAGCCGGTTTGATTCTCATGATCGCTGGGTTGATTGCTGTCGGCTATTTGTTCTCGCAAATCTTTGGACTCAGCACGGTTCCTCGCCACCGCATGTACGTCGTCATGATTTTGACCTTCTTCTCGATGCTGTTTTGGTCGTTTTTCGAGCAGGCGGGGAGCAGTATAAATAACTTCACTGATCGCAATGTCTCGCGCGTCGGTGGCAGCGAGCGGCAGATTACGACGGAGGATATTAACACGACTGTGCGGGTACGGATTCCATTGGAGACGACCGATCCGGAATTTGCGAAGTTTCCGGTTCTTACGCAGGAATTTCTAGGTAGAAGCAATGGTCATCTCGCCATGTCGCAAATCGTTGCCAAAGCCATTCGCGCGGTGGAGCGTTCGAAAATCGAATCGAGAAAAGAACATGTCAATTATGATGCTGCGACTGACTCCGAGGCAGACGAGTTGATAGCGCAAGTCTGGCAAGAGTTCCGGCCGGAATTTACAGCGACCTCAGAAGGCGTGACGGAGGGAGAGGTCGAGTCAACGGGCGAGCAAACGACACGCAAAACTGAAGCTCAAAAGGTGGCTGAGCGAGAGGCCGAAGAAGAATTGAATCGACGGGTGAGAGAGCGGGTTAAAGAGCTTGTTCAGGCCTCAACACGGCTTCAAAAGGAATCGCCTGAAGCGACCGACGTGGTGATTGATCAATTGATCAAGCGCGTGAATGTGGAAAAGACTGTGGATGCAGTGCTGAAAAGTAGTCAACTCAATATGACGGCGCTCACCTACTTGCGTGAATACACGATGAGTTCTGTGATCGCAGCTCCCACCGAGGAGAGAACTTTGGAATGGACGTTTGCGGAAGACAACGTCGGAATGTATTTCGGTGGAAGTGAAATACCGGCTTCGGTTTTTCAGGCGGTTAATCCGGTATTCATTCTTATTTTCGGCCTCGTGTTTACGATGCTATGGGGATGGATGGGCGTTCGGGGAATCGAGCCGAGTACGCCGGTAAAATTTGCGTTAGGACTGGTGCAGCTTGGAATGGGATTCGCGTGTTTTTGGCTGGGTGCCGTTACCGCAAATGAAAGCAGCGGATTCGTTTGGCTCCCTTGGCTGGTCTTAGGCTATTTGTTCCAGACGACTGGAGAGTTATGTTTGTCGCCGGTCGGACTATCGATGGTGACTAAACTATCGCCAGCCCGTCTGGTCAGTACCGTGATGGGAACTTGGTTCTTGGCGACTGCTTTTTCACAATTCCTCGCTGCGATAATCGCTCAATTCTCTAGTGCCACTGAAGGGGGCGATGGCGGGATTATTCCGGTGCCGTTAGAAACCGTTCAGCTTTATGGCGATCTGTTTCGATTTATCGCGATAGCCGCGGGTGTTTCCGGTTTGTTTTGCCTGGTGCTCGCGCCGATTCTTAAGTCCTGGATGCACGAGGATATCCTTGGTGATGGAGAAGTGATGGAATCCAAGGTGATGGATCAATAATCGCTCCCGGATTGAATATGAATTCGGTGTTTGGTTCAACGTTACAATTGATCCAAGCGCATACGGCGGTTGAATTGCGTTGAGTAAGTAAACCCTATAAGCTAAGGTCTCAGGATTTTTCTCCTCCTTTGCAGCCATGCAGCCATGCTCGCCAAATTGAAGACTTTTACGTTGCAGGGAATTGATGCTCTACCTGTGGATGTTGAGGTTGACGTCGCCCTTAAGTCCGTTCCGAAAGTAATTTTGGTTGGGCTTCCCGAAGCGGCGGTGCGCGAAAGTACACATCGAGTTGAACGCGCCATTGTGAATTCCGGATTCAAACGCCCGGAAAGTC
>JBGTDM010000001.1:0-2107 GCA_041748315.1 Pirellulaceae bacterium | reverse complement strand
GGTGCCAAAAGTTAAAAACCCATAGCTAAATGCCGGTTGTAATCTGTAGCTGAGGCACCAGACCTCGGGCTTCTTGAACAAAGGCCTTGACCTTCGGCTCCGCTCCTATCGTCGCTACGCGAAGTCAAATCCTTATTGGTTATCGGGCGAATCAGCCGCACGTCAAGAACTCAGCAACGAGTCTGCCAACGGTCGACAAAAAAAGCAACGAATTGTGTGTCACCGGAACGATCAATTGGTCGGAAAGGCCGGGCATAGATGACAAGTTCAGTGTGGGCCATCTTTTGCACTTCCATTCCACGCAGTCCGATAACGTCCCAGCTCACGCGGCGGCTATGAACCATTGCTTTCAAAATCCCTCCGAGTCGCCCCTCGGGTTCATCGATGTGTTCATTGCTTAGATTGACGAAAGATTCGCTCCAAGGAGACCCACTTTGATCCCGTTCTGCTTCAATATACCAGTCGCTTTGCCGTTGACGATCAAAAGAACGACGAGACCAACTAACGGAACGAGGGAAAGGAAGCCCAACACGATGCCGAGTCCCGTTCCATAGACCTTAATCGCAAGCATGAACACGAATACAGCACCGACGAGGACAACAAGTAGCACGCCGACAAGGAATAGCATGCGAACTTCTGGCGGAATGGCAAACTGTGCAAACACCGCGACCAAGTACATTAAGATGCAAACCAAAATTCCTTTTTGGGATTTTGCCACGCTGCGTAGGTCGTCGCGTTTCCCACTCAGGACTCCGACAGCGGGTGACGTTGCCTGTGGTGCTTGATAGGGATTTTCGGTCATGGAGTACCTCGATTGAGACTGATGGTTTTAGCGGAGCCAACGACGGCGATCACCGAGTCGCCGTCGGAAAATGTTGATTTGAAAATTCGCGTGGCGGGCGACGCACGTCGATCGCTTGGTTATGCCATTGGATTCGCATGAAAATGTTCCATCAAGTGACGGCTCGATTTACGCCGCAGTTGCGCGCCCTCCGTTCCCGTCGGTGACATTATCCGTCGGAGTTCAATGGGAATCAAGTCAGCAATTCGATATTTTTCCTCCACGCGACATTCGATTCGATTTGTGTCATTCGTGTTTGAAATTTGGCTGCGTCGTCCACGGACAATCAGCAGCGGCAACGATTTGAAACACAGAGTCCACAGAGATCGCCGAGGACGTGTCACGCAACGCTTGCGATTTATTCGAAGCGTCACGGACGGTTGCCATCGAAACCAAGTTCAAACCACCAACCCGTACTCCATCACCCGGATCATCTCGTCCGCGTAACAATCGTCCGCGAAAGTCATGGCAGGCATAACGACCGCGGTAACGAGGCGGAGCGGAAGAGCAACCACACCACCAAAAGGTGGGTCGAAGCCTCCGCGTGCATTTCGTTGTTATCCACCGTTTTAGTTTTGGCTGCCATTCGAGTACGGTGGACACGGGAATTTCCCCGATTTGTATTGAGAGTATAGCCAATCAACGAAAGCTGATCGACAACTCGGAATCGCACTATCGGTCAATGCGTGTGATTGCCAAGCGATTAGCATAAAATCACCAGATACGCAGGAAGCGATTTCGTGTTGGCTAGTTGCATTGGAAACCACGAGAAACGACTTATTGCGAATCGGTTCAGTCGGGTCTCTATTCAGTATGAACTTGAGCGTTTCAATCTGATGGCAGATATCACGATACGTTGCAACGAACGAGGCATCAGAATCACGTTGATCGAGGAGAGATTCACAGTTCGCGTTAGCAAACATGTCTGCCAACGGTAATTCGCCGTCTTCGATTTCAGAAAGCAGTTGCGTTGGCGTTGGAATCATTGTAGGTGGTTAACGTATCCAATCACTCGGCGGCGATGAAAGATTGCCGAATGTGAAAGCGGCGGCAATTAGCTGGACAGCGCACTTTGTCGTTTTTTATCCGCCAATTGGCGTGTTTGCCGTGATTGTGAGCGGCAAGGCGCTAGCCCAATACCGCTAAATCGAGATTTCAATTTGTTCGGCGAAGCGTCCGATGGGTTTGGGTGGACGGCGGTCGGTATCTTTTTTGGTTGGCCAAGCTTTCGATCGTTTTTTTAGTTTACGCGGGTTGATTCGATCA